>NZ_BCBX01000034.1:445824-472283 GCF_001417795.1 Sphaerimonospora mesophila
CGCGTCGTTCGTCAGCGGCGTGAACCTGCCGGTGGCCGGCGGAGCCGCGGCGTGACCGCCCCGGGCCCGCGCGCCCTGATCGGCGTCGACACCGGCGGCACATTCACCGACACCGTCGTCACCCTCTCGGACGGGCGGCTCGGCGTCGGCAAGGCGCTGAGCACCCCCGGCCGGGTCGAGCAGGGCGTGCTCGACTCCATCGGGCAGGCCGCCGCCGGGCTCGGCCTCACGCTGCCTGAGCTGCTGCGCCGGACCGTGATCCTCACCCACGGCACGACGGTCGGGCTCAACGCGCTGCTCACCGGCGCGGGCGCCCGGGTCGGCCTGCTCACCACGGCCGGTTTCGAGTCGACGCTGCCGATAGCCAAGGCGAACAAGACCAACGGGCTGGACGAGCTGGACCTGACGATGCCGACCCGCTGGCGCAAGCCCGAGCCGCTCGTCGTCCGGCCCGACATCGCCGGAGTCAGCGAGCGGATCGACGCGACCGGGGCGGTCGTCCGCCCGCTCGACGAGGCGCAGGCCCGTACGGCCATCCGCCGGCTCGCCGCACGCGGCGTCGAGGCCGTCGCCGTCTGCCTGCTGTGGTCTCCGGTGAACCCCGCGCACGAGCGGCGGGTCGCCGAGCTCGTGGCACAGGAGATGCCGGGTGTACGGGTGTCCTGCTCGGCCGACATCGCCCCGGTCGTCGGGGAGTACGAGCGCTCCTCCACGGTGGCGCTCGACGCGTACGTGGCCCCGGTCGTCGGCGCGTACCTGCGCGCGCTGCAGGAGCGGCTGCGGGAGCACGGCTTCGGCGGAGTGCTGATGATCCTGCGGACGGGCGGCGGCGCCGAGCCGGTCGAGCAGACCCTGCGCGCGCCCGTGAACACGCTGCGCTCCGGCCCGGTGGCCGGGCTCGCCGCGACCGCAGGACTGGCCGCGAAGCTGGGACACGACAACGTCATCGCCACGGACGTCGGCGGCACGAGCTTCGACGTGGGGCTCGTCATCGGCGGCGAGATGCAGCGGGCGAGCACGCCGATGGTGCACCGCCACGCCCTGGCGATCCCGGTGATCGAGGTGGAGTCGATCGGCACCGGCGGAGGCAGCCTCGCCTGGATCGACCACGGCCTGGGCGCGCTGCGGGTCGGCCCGCGCAGCGCCGGCTCCGATCCGGGACCGGTCTGCTACGGCCGGGCCGGCACCCGGCCCACGCTCACCGACGCCTCGGCCGTGCTCGGCTATCTGAGCCGGCTCGGAAACGCGGTCGAGCTGGACGTGGAGGCGGCCCGAGAGGCCATCCGCACCCAGATCGCCGAGCCGCTCGGCATCGGCACGATCGCCGCCGCCGAGGGGATCGTGCGCATCGCCACCGACCAGATGCGCGATCTGATCAGGCGCGCGACGATCAGGCGCGGGCACGACCCGTCGGCGTTCGCGCTGGTCGCCTTCGGCGGGGCCGGCCCCCAGTACGCGAGCTGGTACGCCGACGGGCTCGGCGCGCTCGACGTGGTGATCCCGGATCTGGCCGCGGAGCTGTCCGCCTACGGCGCGGTCTCCAGCGATCTGAGCATCGGCGCGGAACGGGGGATCGTCCCCACGCCGGTGGACGAGGCGGGCGCCGTCGTCACGGCCGTGCTCGGCGAACTCGCCGAGCAGATCGAGGCGGGCCTGCCCGGCGCGGTGGACGACGTCGCGACGGCCTCCGGCCGGAGCAGGACGCTGCGCCGCAGCGTCGCGCTGCGCTTCTACCGCCAGCAGCGCCGCATCGAACTGCCGGTGGGCGCGGTGGTCGACGCCGCCGAGCTCGCCCGCCTCGGGGCGGAGTTCCGCGAACGCTACGAGCAGATCGTCGGCGTGGGCACCGCCTCCCGCGACACCCCGGTCGAGGTGGTCAGCGTCCGGGTCGAGGTCACGGTCGCGGTGCCGGTGCCGCCCCCGGTCGCGCGGGAGCGCGGCGCGGCCGAGCCGGTGGACGAGCGGCTCGCCTGGTTCGACGGCGTCGAGCATCGCTGCGCCGTGTACGACTGGCGGCGGCTGCGCGCCGACCACGAGATCAAGGGACCGGCGTTCATCGAGTCCGAGCAGACCACCGTGGTGCTGCCGCCGCGGCGGCGGGCGCGCATGGACACCAGCGGCCACCTTCACCTCGGCTGACCGGGAGGGAATGTCATGATCGACGAGATCATCTTCGAGGTGCTCAGGCACCGGCTCGACGCGATCAACGATGACGCCGCGTCGGTGCTGGCCAGGCTGTCCGGCTCGCACCTGGCGGCGGAGGCACGCGACCTCAACACGGTGATCATGGCGCCGGACGGCCGGGTCGTCTGCTGCGGCCGGTACGTGCTCGCCCAGGTCGTGTCGATGCACCTGGTCGTACGCGACATTCTGGACAATTACCCGGACAATCCGGGCATTGAGCCGGGCGACCAGTTCGTCACCAACGATCCCTACATCGGGACGCTGCACCAGCCCGACGTGGTCGTGGTCGCACCGATCTTCGTGGCCGGCCGGATCGTCGGCTGGTGCGGCTCCACGGCCCACCAGCCTGACGTGGGCGGCCCCAACCCGGGCGGCATCACCTACGACGCCAGGTCCATCTTCGACGAGGCGCAGCCGATGCCGCCGCTGCGGATCGTCGAGGGCGGCCGGCTCCGGCGCGACATCGAACGCGAGTACCTCATCCGGTCGCGTACGGCGGAGCTGAACCGGCTTGACCTGCACGGGCAGATAGTGGCCAACCGCGGCGTGGTGGACCAGGTGACCCGCCTGTGCGACCAGTACGGCGCGGACACGCTCGCCGCGGTGATGGACCGCCTGCTGGAGCGGACCGAGGCGCTGCTGCGCGAGCGGCTGCGCGCGCTGCCGGACGGACGCTGGCGGCACGTCAGCCACGTGGAGTATCGGCCACACGGCAGCGCGGACGAGGAGCCGGAGGCCGTCTACGCCGTGCGGCTCACCATGACCAAACGCGGCGACGACCTGGAGCTGGACTTCACGGGCAGCGATCCGCAGGCGCCCGGCACGATCAACGCCGCCTATCCGGCGCTGGCCAACTTCGCCGTCGGCGGCGTGCTGATCTACCTGTGCGGCGGGCTGCCCTGGGTGCCCGGGGGAGTGTGGCCGGTGGTGCGGATCCTCAGCAGGGAGGGCACGGTGGTGCACGCCCGCTGGCCGGCCGGCGTGGCGATGAGCACCGCGGCCACCTGTCAGGCGATCCGCGTGTCGATCAACTCCTGCCTGGCCAGGATGCTGGAGGCGTCGCAGGACCTGTCGCACCTGGTGATGGCGAGCTGCCAGGCCGCCGGTGGCGGTGGCGGGACCGTGCACGGCACGCGCGGCGACGGCACCGCGTACGCCACCATGACCCTCGACGAGATCAGCGGCGGCGGCGGGGCGACCTGGGCCGACGACGGCGCCGACTCCTCGGGATACACCACGTCGCCCGGCGCGTCCTGCGCGAACGTCGAGGTCAACGAGGCGTACCTGCCCCTGCTGTACGAGCGGCGGGCGGAGCTGGCCGACACGGGCGGCCCGGGGCGGCGCCGGGGCGGGGTCGGCTCGATGCACGCCCTGACCCCGCACGGGACCACGACGCCGATGACCATGATGTCGTTCGGGCAGGGGCTTCAGCATCCGCTCGCCACCGGGGTGTGCGGGGGAGAGTACGGCAGGCAGAGCGTCGTCGCCGTGATGCCGTCGGCCGAGCTCGCCACGCTGGGAGATCCCGAGGGGGGAGGGGCGCGCCGCCTGCCGATGCCGGCCGCCACGATGCGGGTCGGGCCCGGCGACGTGCTGGTCTCGGTGTCGCAGGGGGGCGGTGGTCTCGGCGATCCGCTCGAGCGCGCGCCCTCGGAGGTCCTGGACGACGTGCTGGACGGCCTCGTCTCCCTGGCCGGGGCCCGGCGCGACTACGGCGTCGTCATCGTGGGCGGCGGGCCGGACTCGCCGGAGCCCCGGCCGGACTCGCCGGATCCCCGGCCGGATGAGGAGACCCGGGTCGACGAGGAGGCCACGGCCCGGCTGCGGGCGGAACGGCGGCGGGCCAGGATCGGCCGGTCCCCGCTGCCGCCCGTGCCCCCGGCCGCCGGCGAGCGGCGGGGACGGCGCCTGTCAGCGGCGCTGGACCTGCTCGTCCCGGCCGAGGGAACGCCCGACCGGGAGGGCACCGTCACCTGCGCGAGATGCGCGACGGTCCTGTGCGGCGCGCACGAGAACGTGCACGAGCACCTGGTCGTCGAGGAGGCGTCTCCGGCCGATCGCAGCCCGCTCGGCGCCGTCTACCCCGGCGTCGAGCGGTTCGTGCTGCGGCACTTCTACTGCCCCGGGTGCGCCGCGCAGGTCGACGTGCAGGTCTGCCGGGCCGGCGACCCGATCCTGGCGGCGATCGAGGTGCTGTGAGCCGCCCGCGGAACGGGCGCGGCAGGCGGTGAGCGGGCGGCCCGGCGTCATGGGCCGCCCGGGCCGCCCGCGATCTCCTCAGCCGAGCACGCCCGCCTCGCGCAGGGCGGCCAGTTCGTCCGCGCTCACGCCCAGGTCGCCCAGCACCTCGTCGGTGTGCCGGCCTGGCGCGGCCGCGGGCGTGGGCCTGGCCATCTCGTCGCCGACCAGGTGCACGGGCAGCGGCAGCAGGTCGGCGCCGTACTCCTCGGCGGGCAGCCAGGTGGTGCGGGCCGCGAAGTGCGGGTCGCCGGGCAGGGTCGCGGGTGAGTTCACCGGTGCGATCGGCACGTCCGCGGTGAGGCCGACCTCGACCCACTCGGCGGTGGAGCGGGTCAGGAAGACCTCGGTGAGCTCGGCCCGCAGCCGGTGGTCGCCGAGGGCGTGGTCGGCGACCTCCTCGCTCTCCCGGTCGCCGAGCAGGTCGGGCCGGTCGATCGCCCGGCAGAACTGCTCCCAGAACTTGCGCTCGGTCGCCATGAACAGCACGTGGCCGTCCGCGCTTCGATAGACCTGGTAGCGCACGCTGTCGCCCATCCCGGCCGGGCCGGGCTCGCGCCGTATGCCGCCGTCGGCGGGGTTGCCGGTCACCTCGGTCTCGGGGCGCAGGTGCGCCCGGTGTCCCTCGATGGTGAGCCAGTCGACCGCGGCCGCCGCCTCGCACTGTGCGATGTCGAGCGCGCACCCCTGCCCGGTCCGCCGGGCTCGCAGGGTCGCGGCCAGGATCGCGGTGGCGGCCAGCAGCGGCGTCACCCGGGTGCCGAGCGTCACGCTCAGCTCGCCGGTGGTGAAGCCCTGCTCGGTGGTGCCCACCTTCAGCCCGCCGGCCCAGGCGTCGAAGGCGACGCCGTGCGCGGCCAGGGTGGCGTACGGACCGGTCATGCCGTAACCCGACACGGTGCACCAGATCAGGGCGGGGTGGCGCGCGCGCATCGCCTCGGCGCCGAGGCCGCGCCGAGTGAGCACGCCCGGGCGCATCCCCTCGATCACGATGTCGCTCGCCCCGATGATCCGCTCGGCGAGGCGTGCCCCCTCGGGCTTCTGGATGTCGAGGGCGACGCTGCGCTTGCCCCGGCCGAGGTGATGGTGCATGAGGGAAACCCCGTGCACGAACGGCCAGCCGACCCGGCGGATGTAGTCGCCCCCACCCGGGCGCTCCACCTTCACCACGTCGGCGCCGAGGTCAGCCAGGACAGTGCCGACGCCTCCGGCTTCGAGGAGGGCGAATTCCACGACGCGGACACCCTCGAGAAGTCGCACTGTCACGGTTTGCTCCCGATCGTTGACAAGGCATCGAAGATTACTATCTTGTATATAATAGCAAGTATAACGTTGCCGAGTCACCCTCGCCCACGACTGACATGTCAGGGGAACCAATGGATCAAATCGATCACCTGACCGCTCCAGGCTCGACCGGCGAGGAGAAGCCGGCCGCCCCCCGGATCACCGTCCGGGACGCGACCCGATCCTTCGTGACGGCCGGTCGCTCGGCCGTACACGCCATGGGGCCGATGGACCTGACCATCGGAGACGACGAGTTCCTCTGCGTGGTGGGACCGTCGGGATGCGGCAAGTCGACGCTTCTCAAGATCATTGCCGGGCTGCTCGCCCCCTCCTCGGGAGAGGTGGCGATCAACGTGTCCGGCGAGCACCGGATCCCGATCGCCATGGTCTTCCAGGACTATGGGATCTACCCCTGGAAGACCGTGCGCGCGAACGTGGACCTCGGGCTGCGGCTCACCGGCCGCCCGTCGGCGGAGCGGCGCGAGATCGTGGACGACTGGCTGGCCCGCCTGGGGCTGACCGAGTTCGCCGACGCCTATCCCGGTGCGCTCTCCGGCGGCATGCGCCAGCGCGTCTCGGTCGCCCGCGCGCTCGCCATCGACCCCGAGGTCCTGCTCATGGACGAGCCGTTCGCGGCGCTCGACGCCCAGCTGCGCGAGGTGCTGCAGGAAGAGCTGCTGGCGATCTGGCAGGCCCGCCGGCGCACGGTCGTGTTCGTGACGCACAGCCTCGAGGAGGCGCTGCTGCTCGGCGACCGCGTCGTGGTGATGAGCGCCCGGCCCGGCCGCGTCATCGCCGACATCAACGTGCCGTTCGAGCGGCCCAGGACCGGCGCGGTACGCACCGACGCCCTCTTCGCCAAGTTGCGCGGCGAGCTGCGGACGAGCCTGCAACCGCAGGTCACCGCCCAGTTCGACGCGGGGAAGGACAAGCGATGAGCAGTGTGCTGACCCGGCGCCCCGGCGCCGCCGAGCTCCATCCGGTGCGCACCCGGCGCCGATGGACCGTCACCAAGGTCACGCTCGGCATCGCGGTGCCGGTGCTCTTCGTGGCGGTATGGCAGCTCATCGCCGTGCTGGAGTGGGTCGATCCGTTCCTCTATCCGCCGCCGAGCCGGCTCGGCCCCGGCCTCGCCGCCCTGTGGGAGGACGGCAGGCTGGTGGACGCCACGGTGACCAGCGTGCGGCGGGTGATCCTGGGTTACCTGCTGGGCGCGGTCGCCGGAGTGGTGATCGGCTTCCTCATGGGCATGTCCCGGGTGCTGCGCGCCGCGCTCGAACCGTTCTCCTGGGCCTGGTACACGGTCCCCAAGCTCGCGCTGCTCCCGATCTTCCTGACCATCTTCGGCTTCGGCGACACGTCCGTCGTGGTCCTGATCGCGGTGACGGTGTACTTCTTCGTCTGGATCTCGGTCATGTCGGCCGTCATGGCGGTGCCCACCGGCTACCGCGAGGCGGCCCTGATGCTGCGCGTCAACCGGTGGGAGATGTTCCGCCACGTGCTGCTCCCGGCCGCGCTGCCGGAGATCTTCGTGGGCCTGCGGATCGCCGCGGGCGTCTCGGTCCTGATGCTCGTCGGCATCGAGTTCGTGATCAGCGATCAGGGACTCGGCTTCCTCATCGAGCAGGGCCGCACGCTGCTGCTGCTGGAGCAGAGCTACGTCGCCATCGTGCTCGTCGCCCTCATCGGCTACCTCTTCGCGCTTCTGGTGAAGCTGATCGGACGCCTGTTCGTCCGGTGGCGCGACGAGGACAACGCGATCATCCCTTCCTGACCTTCACCTGCTCTTCTCCATGGAGGAACAAATGACGAGACTCCGTGTCCTGGCGGCGGCGCTGGGCGTCGGGGCGCTGCTCCTGACCACCGCGTGCGCCGGGGACGACGGCGGGCCCGGGGCCGCGCCGGCGGCCTCCGGCGGCGGCGACCTGGGGCCGGTCACCCCCGTCGACGGCTGCGGGCCGGGCTCCTACATCGATCCGGCGAACCTGAACCCCGACCGTGACATCGCGCGCTGCGACTCGGGCGCCCCCGCCGCCCAGCCGCTGGCGGAGCCCGTCACCATCAGGATGACGTCGGCCTCGAGGTCGAGCAGCCTCGCACCGATCTTCGTCGGGATGGAGTTCGGCGAGTTCGAGAAGGAGAACCTGAAGATCGAGTTCACCGTGCTGCCGTTCGCCGACGCGATGCCGCAGCTGGCCGCGGGCCGGGTCGACATCTCCTACGGCGGCGTCGAGGCCGGCATGTTCAACGCGGTCGACCAGGGCCTGGACCTCAAGTGGGTGCTGGGCAACTTCGTGGAGCCGAAGTCCGCCGACCTGACCCAGCCGCAGACCGGACTGTGGGCCCGCCGCGACATCTTCTCCGATCCGCAGAACCCCGACCTGAAGGAGCTCAAGGGGAAGACCCTGGGCTCAACCGTGGGCGCCGCCTCCTCCATCGCCTATCCGATGGACAAGGCGCTGCGCGAGGCGGGCATCTCCCTGAAGGACATGGAGATCAAGCAGCTCCCCTCGACGGACCTGATGACGGCCCTGGCCAACAAGGCCCTCGACACCGCGTGGCTGCTGGATCCGTACTGGCTGACCGCGGCGGACAGCCCGGACAAGTACGTGCTGGTGGGCGGCCAGGCACCCGGTGAGCCGCTCGGCGGATTCTTCGCCGGCAAGTCGCTGCGCACGGACCGGCCGGATGTGCTCCAGGCGTTCACCCGGGCGTACATCCGGACCATCAACACCCACCTGGCCGGCGACTACATCAAGGACGAGAAGATCCTCGCCGCCATGATGGCCGGCACCCAGCAGCCGCGTGAGGCGCTGACCCGCACCCCCTCGCTCACCTTCGACTGGGAGATCCGCCAGGGCACGGGTGAGGAGGAGCAGAAGGTGTTCATCGAACACCAGACGGTCAAGTACACCGAGGTCATGCCGGAGGACCGCTACATCGATCGCTCCTTCTACGCCCGGGCGGTGGGCCACACCGACTCGTGACCGGCCGGTCCGTGACGCCGTCGCGGGCCGGGTCGTACGCCACGGGACCGGCTTCGGAGCACGGCCCGCCCTCGGACGCGGGGGCGGGCCTCCGCACGCGGGGGATCGGGCCGGGACGTGCTCAGCCGTCGGCGGTGCTCTCCGCGTCCGTCCCGGCGGTCAGCAGCTCCTTCACCCGTTGCTGACTCACCTTGAGCGAGGGGGTGCGGGGGAGGTCCGCCACGCCGACGAACGCCGTCGGCACCTGGTAGGGCGACAGCCGGTCGCGGGCCCAGGCCGCCAGCGCCTCCGGGTCGAAGGCCGCTCCTTCGGCGACCTCGATCGCCGCGACCGGCACCTCGCCGAGCCTGCGGTCCGGCAGGCCGACGACCGCGGCGTCGCGCACCGACGGATGCTCCTTGAGCACCTCGGCGACCATGCCGGTCGAGACCTTGAAACCGCCGCGGATGATGACGTCGTCGGTCCGGCCGACGATCCACACGAAACCGTCCTCGTCGACCCGGACGAGATCGGTCGTCTCCTGCCACGCCCCCGACTCCGAGTCGCCTGAATCCGAGGCGGTCTGCGCGGAGCGGACCTCCAACCGGCCGACCTCGCCGGGCGGCGTGATCTCACCGGTCTCGGGGTTCCTCACCCGTACCCCGACCCCGGGGTGCACCCGCCCGACGCTGCCGCGCTTGGTGCGGCGGAACGCCTGCCAGTCCTTCAGCGTCCAGCCGGCGATCCCGCCGGCGAACTCCGTCGCTCCGTACATGACCAGGACGGCCACGCCGTACCTGTCCTCGAACTCCTCCGCCAGGTCGGGTTTGAGCGGTGCGGTCCCGCAGACCACGACGCGGACGTGCGCGAAGACCTCGGGGTCGACCTCCGCGTCGAGGATCATCCGCAGCGAGGTCGGGGTGAGGGCGAGCACCTGGGAGTCGTACGAGCGCACCAGGCGCACCAGCCCGTCCACCGTGAACTTCTCCAGCATCGCGACGCCGCGGCCGTCGAGAAGGTTGAGCAGCAGCCGGAACAGGCCGCTGGTGTGCAGGACGGGCGCGACGAGGACGGCGACCCCGGAGCGGAGCCGGGCCCGCCACGGGCGCCCCGACTCATAGTGCGCGGAGCCGGCGAAGCTGGCCTCCAGGTTCCGGTAGCTCACCGGAATGCGCTTGGGCGGCCCGGTCGTCCCGCTGGTCAGCATGCTGACGGCGACTCCGGGCAGGGCCCGCGCGCCGATCTCGGCGGGAGCCAGCGCGCACTCGGTGATCACCTTGACCCGGCCCGGGTCGTACGTCGCCACGGACAGCCCGAGCACGCCGGCCGACCAGGCGGCGGCGAGGAGCTCCCCCGCCCGCCAGTCGTCCTCGTCGGCGACGACGGCCACGAGCCCGAGAGCGCCGACCTCCCGGGCCAGAGCCGCCGGGGGCTGCACGGGGCTGAGCGAGACGATGCTGTACCGGGCGGTCAGCGCCCCCACCACCGCGCCGATGACGCCGGGGCGGTTGCGCATCACGATACCCACCTTGGCGCCCTCGGGAGCCCCGATCTCACGCAACCGGGAGCCGAGTGCGCCCGCGCCGGCGGCGAGATCGCCCCAGGTGCACCACTGACCGTTCAGTTCGAGCGCGTGGACCGCCGGGTCGACCTCCAGTACGGCTTTCAGCCGCTCCGGCAGGTTCAGACCCGTCAGGTCGTTCCGAGCAGTCATTCGTCCTACCTTCTTCCGTGGCCGCCGGGCGGGGCCCGCGGGGGCCGGCGTCGGGGGAGTGGCCGTCGGCGCGCCGCGTTCAGTAACCGCGGGAGTCGTCGACGGGGTTGATCACGGGTCTGCCGGACTCGACGCGCTCGAGGTTCTCGACGAACAGCGCGGCCACCCGCTTGGGATAGTCCGGAGAGCTCCACGAGATGTGCGGGGTGAGGATCGTGTTGGGCGCGTCCCACAGCGGGCTGCCCGGCGGCAGCGGTTCCCGCTGGAACACGTCGAGCGCGGCGCCGCCCAGCGTGCCGGCGTGCAGCCGGGCGGCGAGCTCGTCCTCGTCGACGACATCGCCGCGGGAGATGTTGACGATCAGGCAGGTGGGCGCGCATCGATCGAGGACGCCGGCGTTCAGCATCCCGCGGGTCAGCGGCGTCGCGGGAACCGCCATGACGATGGCGCCCGCCCGCGTCGCCAGCTCGGCGAAACGCTCGGCCGGATGGGTCTCGTCGAACTCGGCGACCGGCGCCCCGTCCCTCCGGACGCCGATCACGTAGGCGCCGAGCGCCCTGCCGCGCCGGGCGACCTCGCGCCCCACCGGCCCGGCGCCCACCACGAGGAGGGGGAGGCCGGAGAGCAGGATGGGATGGTGGCGCCGCCACTCCCGGGCCCGCTGGCTCTCCAGCACGCGGGGCAGTCCCTTCGCCAGGCCGAGGAGCATCGCGATGGCGTACTCGCCCATGGCCGGAGCGGATATCCCGCGGGCGTTCGCGATCCGCACGCCCGGTGGCAGTCCCTTCGCCGGAAGGATGCTGTCGGCGCCCGAGCCGACGAGGTGGATGAGCCGCAGGCGCCCGGCGCGGGACCAGTCCTCGACCGGCATGCCGATGCCGAGAACGGCCTCGACGCGGTCGAGCTCGGCGAGGAACTCCGACGGAGTGCGACAGGCGACCAGCTCCCGATCTCCGAGCGAGGATCTCGACGCCGTCAGCATGTCGATGGCCAGCCTGCCGTAGCAGTGCACGGTTCCGATCTTTCCGGCGCGCATGGTCTCGATCCGGTAGTGAGGTCACCATCAAGACCAATGATACTATCTTAGTTAAGATAGAGCCACCCGGGTGTGATCTTGCGATTCCTCGCGGAGAAGCCTTCCGGCCTGCCCGGATCCAACCGGTGATCTTGCCATTTCTCGCACGTGACGCCCCTGGCCTGCGCCGATACGTTCGCTGATCTTGTAGTGAGAAGTGCGAGATCAGGACGAGGGCCTCGAGGGCGAACAGGGGGCGCATCGCGGTGAAACGATCAGGGGTGATGTCCATTACCATGCGCACAGTCCCATTTCGTGACGTGTCTGCCGAACCGGGACGCGCCAGGAGGTCGTCTGTGCGTAAGTTAGGGCCTAACTGGACCGGTTCCCTGTCGGTGCTCGACGCGATCAGCCTGCCGCCGCTCAACATGGCGGAGGTGCTCACCGGCCGGTCGGTGCTGGCCTACCGGAACGTTCGATGGATCCAGGTGATGCACTGGCCCTCCCATGAGTTCGTACGACCAGGTGATCTCGTGCTCAACACCGGCGTGGCGCCGTCCCACGAGGACGCACGCCGGTTCCTGGAGGGCGTGATCAGGTCCGACGCGGCCGCGCTGATCGTGAGCCTGCCCCCTGGAGTGGACGAACAGGCGATTTTGACGCCGGTGATTTCCATGGCGCGGACCCGGGAGTTCCCCGTGCTGTCCCTGCCGTGGGAGGTCCCGTTCGCCGACGTTTCGCGTACGATCGTGACCCGCCTGCTGGCCATGGGGTGCTACGCGGAGGAGACGTCCTGCGCGCTGCGGCACGGCGGTGTCCGGCGCCCCGCGCTCGCGCCGAACGTGTCCGACGAGATCTCCCGGGCGATGGCGCTGCGCGCGGAGTCGGCCGACGTCGAGGTCGCCCTCGGCCGTCCGGGGACGGGCGCGAACGCGCAGGAGAGTTTCACCAGGCTGATCGGGGAGCTCGAGAGCACGGCGGCCCGTGAACGGCTCCAACTGCGGCTGTGCCAACGGCCCGGGGTCGCCCTGCTCGTGCTCGAGGACGGGGTCATGACGTTGCGGCATCTCCTCGAGCGGGCCCGCCGGTCGGTGGCGGACACCTCGACGCACTGGGTCGTCTCCGACCGCGATGATCATGAAGCCTCGACGGCGTCACCGGATCTCGCGCAGTCGATGGAGGTCGGCCGGGAGATCATGCGCGACGGCGACGGCTGGGTGGCCCGCCAGCCCCTCGAATCGCTGTTCGTCCTCGGCGCGATGGCGCAGAACCCGCTCGTCAACTCGGTCGTCGTCGACGCCGTGGGGCCGCTCGTGGACTACGACCGGCAGAACCGGCGCAACCTGGTGGAGACGCTGCAGGTGTTCCTCGACGAGTCCTGCAACACCAGCGCCGCCGCACGGCGGCTGTTCCTCAACCGCCATTCGCTGATGTACCGGCTGAACAAGATTGAGGAGCTGACCGGTTTCTCGCTGAAGGAACCGGCCGACCGCTTCTTCCTGCACGCGAGCGTGCGGTTGTACCGCTACCGGCTGGTCGAGGGCGTGGCCGACGACTGAACGCCACCGGTCAGCCGATGAGCTCCCCGCCGTCGACGACGACGTTCGCGCCCGTCATGAACGCGGCCGCGTCCGACAGCAGCCAGCACGCGAGCCTGGCCACCTCGTCGGCGTTGGCCATCCGGCCGAGCGGGACGTACTCCGCGACCCGGTCGAGGAACCCTTCGCGTCCGCCGAACGGGTGCCAGATCGCGGCGTTGAACGGCGTGTCGACGTATCCGGGACACAGGGCGTTGATCCGGATGCCGTCGACCGCGTGGTCGTGGGCGAGCTGGCGGGCGAGCGCGATGGTCGCCCCCTTGGACACGGAGTACGGCACGAGCGCGGTCTCCGGCTGCAGCCCGGAGTTCGACGCCGTGATCAGGAAGACGCCGCCGCCGTTGCCGCGCAGGTGGGGGATGACCGACTTCGCGACGATGAAATGGGCGCGGACGTTGACCATGTAGCTGTAGTCGAAGTCCGCGACCGTGGCCTCCTCGACGTCGCCGCCCCGCTGGACACCGGCGTTGGACCACGCCGCGTCCAGTCCGCCGAGCCCCTCGATGGCGGCGTCGACGGCGCCGGCGAGCTGCTCGTGGTCGGCGACGTCCACCGGGATCGCGATCGCGTCCAGCTCCCGGGCGAGCTTCAGCAGACGGGTCTCCTGGTTGTCCAGCAGGGCCAGCCGGCAGCCGGCCTCGGAGAGCATGCGGGCCCCTGAGGCGCCGATTCCCGTGGCGCACCCGGTCACAAGGATGCGGGAAGGCAGGTCGGCAACGATCCTCATACGAACTCCAGTCCCCGTTGGGCCAATCCGTAGGCTACTGCGTATCGGTGCCCCAGCGATCTCGCCACGTTCCCGCGTCCCACCGTCGAACCGGTGGGCAGGCACTCGGCGACCGAGGTGAGCACCTCGTCGTCACCGGCGGCTCCGCCGACCACCAGGAGCGGCAGCGGCTCGGTCACGCCGAGCGCCTCCAGCGCGCGCGCCACGTTCCGCCCCATGGTCTCGATCTTGGCCGCCATCCGCCAGGCACGCCACTCGCCCAGCCCGAGCGATCGGTTGAACGGCAGCAGACCCACCGGACCCCTTACGCACAGGGCACCGACCGCCGCGCCGGACAGCGGCGCGTCCAGGAAGGCATGGCCGCCCTTCTCGTCGACCACGATGTGCGGTGAGTCGGCGTGCAGCGCGGGCGCCCGCTTCGCGTGGTCGGCGAGCCCCATCGGGATCGCCAGCGCCTTCGCGGTGACCGCGGTGAGCATTTCCCCGGCTCCGGCCACCACGCGGCGCCGTCCGCCGTCGGAGACGTCGACGGTGCCGCCACCGAGGTCGGCGACGACCGCGTCGTCCGGGCAGCCGGGAGTCGTGAGGGCACCGGCGCGGCCCGCCGCCGCCTCGGACTCGGCGAGGAACACCGGCGCGTCCAGCGCATCCGACAGCACCCGTGCCGGGTCGGCGACGGGTGCGGGGCCCGGGCCGAGCACCGAGGCGATCACCTGGTCGACCTCGACCGTGCCGCGCCGGGAGCGGGCCCGGTCAGCGACCGCGTCGAGGTGGACGGCGTAGACGTCGTCGACCGGAGTCCACGGCGCGCCCGCCCAGCTGATCGCCGAGACGTGACCGGGGGGCGAACGGCGCAGCCGCCCGACCGAGTCGGTCAGGCCCGCGGTGGTCCCGTCACGCCAGGTCACCCGATCCGTACGATCAAACCGATCCGCCGGGCGGGGCCCGCCCCCGCCGTCCGCCGACAGGGCGACGACGGCGTAGGAGGAGTCGGCCAGCTCGCGGGTGAGCGCGCGCACGTGCGGGCTCGACGCGGGGAGACCGAAGGCGTCGGCGATCCAGTACGGATCGCCGAGGTGTTTCAGCGGCCGTCCGTGGGGGCGTGCCTCGACCGCGACCAACTCCGCCGCACCCAGATCCGGCACCTGGTCGATCACCGGAAGGCGGTCGTCCAGGCGGTTGGCGATCAGGACCGCCTCATCGCGCTCCGCCAGGACCGCGACCACGTCGAGGCCGGCCCGGCGGGCGTCGTTTATCCGGCGGGCGGCCTGCTCGTAGGCGACCCCCGCGGGGACGGTGACCACCAGCGGGCCGTGAGGGCCCCCGCCGAGCGCGTCGAGAGCGCCCAGGGGGACCGGCCTGCCCCGGGCGGCGGCGTCCCCGGCCGCCGTCGTCGCGGTGCGGGTGACCAGGCGCAACGGGCCGGTGTCCGGCGGCGACCGGTCGCCGGCCCGGCACGTCGTGCGCACCGGATGCGCGGGGGCGATGCACGCGGAGTCGATCAGCACGGAGCGGCTCGCCGCCGTTCTCAGCACCAGTCGTGCCGCGGCGGTGAGCGACTCGGCGCTTCCCTTGGCCCCCCGTGTCATGCCGCGGGCGGATGCCAGCACCTCGACACCG
The DNA here is from genome assembly GCF_001417795.1 of Sphaerimonospora mesophila. Classification (NCBI taxonomy): domain Bacteria; kingdom Bacillati; phylum Actinomycetota; class Actinomycetes; order Streptosporangiales; family Streptosporangiaceae; genus Sphaerimonospora; species Sphaerimonospora mesophila. The sequence continues at coordinate 461,171 of NZ_BCBX01000034.1, forward strand.
CCGCCCACCGCCCGCAGCAGCACGATCTCCGTGGTCGCGTTGCCCACGTCGACGCCGGCGACGACGGTCATCGCGCGAGGCCGCAGCGCGAGTAGACGTCAGCGGCCTCGCGCACCAGTTCCGCGCATCTCGGCATGCCGCGTACGGCCAGGCCCTCGGCCATCTCCCGCAAGCGCGCGGCGGTGGAACGCCCCGGCCGCAGGGCCTCGTAGATTTCCATGAGCTCCTCGTCGCCGAGCATCGCCATCTCCGCGCCACGCCGGAGGCTCTCGGCCAGCTGGCCGTTGCCGAAGCGCTCGGCCTGCTCCGCCTGACGCAGCAGCGTGTCCGGATCGATGCGGATGTCGTCGATGGTCAGTTCGTTCGCCCGGACCCGTGCCAGGGTCAGCTCCTCGATCGGGCGGCCCGACATGGCCTGCGGCATCACTGATTCCACCTGACCTCCTGGGGTGGCAGATCGGGACGGCAGTGGGCGCGCTCGACCGCCACCATCGAGACGACCCGGGTGTGATATCTCGCGGTGATGGCCTCGTCGCTGTAGGCGTTGCGCACCGGGTCGGGGGTGCCGCCCTTGGCGTGACGTCCCGCGTTGATCCCCATGGCGCGGTACATGTCCCGGGTCACGAGCGGGGCGACGCTGAACAGTTCGAGGTTCATCAGGGGCGCCAGATCCCGGCGGTGGATCAGCGCCGTCCCCTTCGCCTGCAGACCGATGCCGATGCCCGAGCCGGCGAGCCGGGCCGCGGCCAGCCCGATGAAGCCGACATCGATCGTGGAACATATCCGTACCAGCCGGGCTCTGCATCCCTCTTCCTCGAGCCCGGCGGCGAGTTCCTTCAGCACGTCGTACACCGTCAGCCCGGACAGGGTCTGATGCAGGCCGACGCCGAGAGCCGGCGAGAGGCCGATGACCACGTCGCGGGGGTCGTCGCCGGCCGCGGCCGGACCGGCCTCGACGAGGGCGTACGGCAGCGCATGGCGATCCTGCTCGCCGACCAGGTCGACCACGGATCTCTGCTGCCGCACCGCGTCGATCTCCCGCCTGCGTTCTGCGGACATCGCGTAGCCCGTTCCCGGACCGCTGTAGTCGTTGGGGTCGGTGAGGCCGGACAGCACGTTCATCCGCTCGTCGAATATCGCCGCGGTCTGGAGGTAGTCTCCGCCGACGCGGGCGCGCAGCATGCCCAGGACGCGCTCGGCCTCGTCGGGGAATCCGCATTCGTCCAGCGCGCGCACGACGTCGAGACCGGTGAGGCCGGTCTCCTGGATCACCCGGGAGGCGTGGAGGACGGCGAGCGGGTCCGGCTCCGCCAGGTCCTTGGACCCCTCGGCCGTGACGACGGACTCGAGATGCTCGTCGCCGAAGTCGGCCAGCCCGAGGTGCCGGAAGACCGCGCGGGTCGCCTCGGCCGCCTTCCTGCGCAGGGCCAGGACCGTCTGCTCGTCCACGCTGCGCAGCCCGCCGTCGACCCCCCAGTCACGCTGCAGGACCAGATAGTCGTCCAGGTCGTCGGCGTTGAAGTTCGACGGCCCGAACATGTTGTCGTAGCGCGGAATGGAGCCGAAACCGGAGAAGACGAAGTCAGACCCGGCGAGGAAGAGCGGCAACGTGCGGGCGGTCCTGCGCATGTCGGACTCCGACATCAGCGTGTCGTTGCCGGAGCACGACTCCAGGTTGCGCATCATCACCATCAGGTTCTCGCTGAGCAGCTCACGGACGCCGCCGGGCACGGAGGCCGCCACGCTGGCTCCGTCGATGCCGCCGTTCTGGACCCCCTGGGCCCCGATCGCGCGGGCCAGGGCCACGCAACGGGCCTCCAGGTAGCCCATGGACCTGCCCTCGGCGTACCCCATCAGCACCTCGGAGCCGGCTCCGCTCGAGACGCGCATCTTGATGCCGCGTGAGGCGTAGCCGGACACGAGGAACGCCTTGGACCACGGGGTGTCGTCGCCGTCGACGAACACCCGCTCGGTGCCGTACAGGCTCACGGTCTCGGCATAGGAGACGAGCCCGCGCATGCCGAGCTTCAGCTCCAGTGCCTCCTCGACCGCGCACTGGGTGAGGGCGCCGGCGGCCGGCACCTGGGACCCGATCAGCAGCGCCATGGCGACCGCCGGGGCGTCGTGGAGCACCGGCACGGTGGTCTCCAGCTCGCGGAACCCGAACGCGACGGCCGTGGCCGCGTCGGCCGCGATGAGCAGCGGGTCGTCCATGCGGTTGGTCACATGCGCCTGGTTCGCCGGGGTACGCCGCACCCGCATCTTCATGATCGCCATCTGGATCTCCACCGGCCGCAGGCCGGCCAGGACCCGTGCGATCTTGGCCGGTGTCATGCCGGCGGCCAGCCGGACCACCTCGCCGCGCGGCACCGAGGCGTCGACGAGAAGCCGTGCCAGTTCCCGGTCGTCCATCGCCATCACCTCGGGTGCGACGGTCAGGTCCAGGCCGTGCCGTGCGATGAAATGGTCGATGCTGTCGAACTCGGCGACCGTACGGCCGTCCATCTCGACCACCACGCCGTCCCGGATCAGGATGCCGGGCTCGGGATCGTGCGGCGAGTCGAACGCCACCAGTCCGAGATCCGGGTTCTCCGTCGAGAATCCGTCGAGGTTCACCCGCTGGGCGTCCATCATCCGGAACCGCCCGGATCCCCGGAAGGGCGGCGCCGCGCCGTCGTCCGACGGGCTCCGCTGCTCGCTGACGCTCATTTCCGCACTCTTTCGGGTCGTGTGCCGGCCGTCCGCGACGGGTCGGCGGCCCGCGCCGGGCCTGCCGACGCCGCCGTTGACGTGGACGACGTGGGTGACACCGGTGAAGGGCCGTCCGCGGCCGCCGCCTCCTTCGCCGGTTCGCCGGGGGCCTGTGCCCGTACGCCGCGCCGCCCGCGCCTGGTGAGCACGAACAGCGCGAGGAGCAGCGCGACCAGGGTGACGAGCACCAGCACGCTGGCTATGGCGTTGATGGCCGGGCTGACCCCGCGCCGGATGGAGGAGAACAGCAGGATCGGCAGCGTCTGCGACTGGCCTCGGGTGAAGAACGCGATGATGAAGTCGTCGAAGGCGAACGTGAAGGCGAGGAGGAACCCGCCGACGATCGCCGAGGCCAGCTGCGGCAGCGTGACCTGGAAGAGGGTGCGGAGCGGCGTGGCGTAGAGGTCGGCGCTGGCGTTGCGCAGCGAGGAGTCCATCTGCGCGATCCTGGCCTTGAGCACGATCATCACCAGTGCGGTCCCGAAGACGGATTCACCGGCGATCACGCTGAGCTTGCCGAGCCCCAGCTCGGGTGGTGTGTCCCCAGGCCACAGGTAAGCAAGCCACGGGTTGAGCCAGTCGGCGAAGGTGACGAAGGCCAGCAGCAGGGACAGGCCCAGCACGATCGCGGGGATGACCACGGCGACGTAGGTCATCAGCTCGATGGTCCGCTGGACGCTTCGCCGCAGTCCGGTCACGCCGATCGCCGCCGCGGTGCCGAGGAGGGTCGAGATGACGGCCGAGGCGACGGAGATCTGCAGGCTGTTGCGGAGGGCGTCCAGGATGAAGGGGTCGGTCCAGGCCTGTTCGTACCAGGTCAGGGACAGCCCCTCCAACTGGGTGACGTGCCGGCCGGCGTTGAAGCTGAAGACGACGACCACCGCGATCGGCACGAAGAGGAAGAGGTAGACCAGCACCGCGTAGACCGAGAGCAGTCGGTCGAAGCGGCCGCCGGACGTACGTCGGATGCTCACAGCACCCCCTCGGTGGGAAGCGGCCCGGTCAGGCGGCGGGTGAGCCAGGAGTAGCCCACCACGACGAAGCTCATGAGAAGGATGAACGACCCGGCGAGGGCGGCCCCCAACGGCCAGTTGCGCGACTGGAGGAACAGGTCGGCGAGCGCGTTGCCGAGGAAGTACGAGCGTCCGCCGCCCAGCAGGACCGGGATCAGGTATTCCCCCATCACGGGGATGAACACGAGCAGGCAGCCGCTGAGCACGCCGGGAGCCGACAGCGGCAGGGTCACCTGCCGGAAGGTCGCCAGGCGGCCCGCCCCGAGGTCCTTGGACGCCGCGCGCAGGGCGGGGTCGAGGCGTTCCAGCGAGACGTAGATCGGCAGCAGCATCAGCGGCAGGTAGTTGTAGACGATGCCCAGCACGATGGCGAACGGCGTGTTGAGCAGCCGCACGTCGTCGGCGAGTCCCATCGCGGACAGCACCTCGGGGATGCCCTTGCTGCCGAGGAGGAACGTCCAGGCGTAGGTGCGGATCAGCATGCTGGTCCAGAACGGCACGATGATCAGCGCGAGCAGGACCACCTTCTTCCGGCCGGCCTTCATCGCGAGGTAGTAGGCCAGCGGATAGGCCAGCAGCAGGGTCACCACCGTGCCCAGCAGGCTGAACTCGATGGTGTTGAGTATCGGCACCAGCCGGGTCTGGAGCTCGCCGTAATTGTCCAGCGTGAACCCCGGCTGGTAGCCGCCGCCGGGTCCCCGTACGCCGACGGACACGACGAACAGCACCACCAGGGGCGCGAACATGAACAGCAGGAACCACAGCACGGCGGGGGTGGCCGCGAGGGCCGGACCCCGGCCCCTTCGAGATGTCGACGCCATCGTCTTCCGGCTCACGACGACTTGATCCTCGCCCAGGTCTCGGCCCGCAGCGGGCTGTTGTACGTCTCGGCGGTGGCGAAGGACAACGGGGCGATGGTCTCCTCGGCCGGGTAGATCACCGGATTGTCCCGGACATTGGAATCGACCAGTTCGGTGACCGCCGGATCGGCATGCGGATAAAGCGAGAAGTTGATGTTGTCGGCGGCGTTCTTCGGCTCGTGGATGAATTTGAGGAACGCCCAGGCCGCGTCGGGATGCGGGGCATCCTTCGGCACCGACCAGTTGTCGCTCCAGATCTCGCCGCCGTCCTTTCCGATGACGTATTTGAATCCGGGATTGTCGCGTACCACCTGTACGCCGTCTCCGGTCCAGGCGATGGACAGCCAGGTGTCGCCGTTTCGCAGGCCGGGCTGAATGTCGCTGCTGATCGCGAAGAGTTTCGGCTTTATGCTCTTGAGGAATCGCTCCACCTCGCCGAGGCCCTTTTCGTCGCGAACGTTGAAGTCGAGACCCAGGCTGACCGCGGCCGATCCGATCGAGGAGATCTGGTGGTCGACGATCACGGCCCGGCGGTCGAGCTCCGGAGCCAGCTTGAAGAACTCCGCCCAGCTCGACGGCTCGCCGCCGGCGTCACCGGAGAAGATCATCCCGGTGGTTCCCCAGTGCTTGGGGATCGTGAACCTGTTGCCGGGATCGAACTCCTGGTCGACGACGGCCTTGTTCCATGAGGACAGGTCGACGCCGATCTTGTCGTAGTCCAGCGGCTGGAGCAGGTCGCCCTTGATCCAGCCCGGGATCGCGTACTGGCTGGGGACGGCGACGTCGATGCCGGAGTTGCCGGCGCGAAGCAGCGCCTCCATCTCCTCCGTCGAACCGAACACCTGCACGTTGACGCGGATCCCCGTCTCCTCGGTGAACCGCTGGAGCACGGCGGGGTCGTCGTAGTTGGGCCAGGTCGCGAGCGTCAGCGTCGACCCGGACCCGCCGCTCGCTGCGGCGCTCCCTCCGGTCGTCTCCTTGACCGGCGGCGCACACGCCGATGCGGCGACACCGGTCCCCGCGAGCAGGGAGCCGTAGCCGAGGAGCCCGAGCAGGTGGCGGCGGGAGATCGCGTTGGGGGACGGCATGGGGCACTCCTAGGGCCTCGAAGCGGAATTCCACGTGGGCACGATCCGGGCGTCCTTCGGATGCCATCCGACGTCGACCGCCGTGCCCGGTTGGAGGTTGATCTCGTGGGCGGCGCCCGCGAGCGGGATGCGCACCCGGACCGCCCCCAGGGTGCGGGTGCGCACGGTGCAGTCGACCTGGTCACCGTGGAAGCTGAAGGACTCGATCACCCCGGAGGCCGTGCATTCCGCGGTCGCCGTGTCGCCGCTCCCCGGCGTGGACAGGCACAGACGCTCGGGGCGCAGCGCCAGCTGTGCGGATCGTCCGGGGGTGAGATCACTCGTCGTGGGGATGCCGGAGAACCGCCCGGCATCGGTCGTGATCTGGGTGAGGCCGCCGGAGGCGCCGGTCACCGTGCCCGGGACGAAGTTCATCGTGCCGATGAATCCGGCGACCCACGAGTCGACCGGGAGGTCGTACAGCTCCTGGGGGGTCGAGTCCTGTACGATCTCGCCCGCGCGCATGACCGCGATGCGGTCGGCCATGGACAGCGCCTCCCCCTGGTCGTGGGTGACGAAGACGAAGGAGATGCCGAGCCTCGTCTGCAACGACTTGAGCTCGGTCTGCATGTCGACGCGGAGCTTGGCGTCCAGCGCCGACAGCGGCTCGTCGAGCAGCAGCACCGACGGCTGTGCGACGAGCGCGCGGGCGAGCGCCACCCGCTGCTGCTGCCCGCCGCTCAGCTCCCACGGCCGGCGGCGGCCCAGATGGTCCAGCCGCACCATGAGAAGGGCCTCGTCGACCCGCGACTGGATCTCCGACTTGGCGATCCGCGGCCGCTGCTGACGCAGCGCGTACCCGACGTTCTTCGTCACGTCCATGTGCGGAAACAGTGCGTAGTGCTGGAAGACCGTGTTCAACGGCCGCCGGAAAGCGGGTACATGGGTTATCACGTCGCCGCCGAGATGGATTTCACCGGCCGACGGCGTCTCGAATCCGGCGAGTAGTTTCAGCAGCGTGGTCTTGCCACAGCCCGAGGGGCCGAGCAGGGCGAAGAACGTGCCCGGCTCAAGGGCGAAACTGACATCGGAGACAGCGCGAACGTCGCCGTATTCCTTGCACAGTCCATTGACGTGAAGAAAACCCTCGGCGACCCGTTCGTCATTGGCTACCGGCACGCAGACCTCCGTATCGGGTCCGCCGCCCGCCGGGGTCCGGAACATTTCACTGCGGATCGGTGGGACGGCACGTGCAGGGAGCATGACCGGCGCCGGGAACGGCGGTCAACGAACGGATCCGCTTTCCAACACAGTGTTGGTCGCCGGTGCGGGCTTTTCCGCCACCCTGGAGGGATCCGGCGTTATCGCCTTCCCACAGTGTGGGAGAGCACGCCGACCTCGTGGCGTGGCGATTCTATGGCGATTTCACCGTGGCGCCGCGGTCGCCCCTCCTGATGAGGGCACGACCACGCGGCGGTCGCCCGCTAAAGCCCCGGGGTGGCAGAACGCGGAGCGCGGGATGGCAGGGAGCGGAGCGCGGGATGGCAGGAGCGGAGCGGGAGGGAGCGAGGACCGCATGCCGGGCCCCGTGGGGCGGGGCCCGGCGGCGGACCGGAGCTTCCTCCGCTCACGGTGTACGGGAGCTCAGGCGCAGGCCGAGCCGTTGAGCCGGAAGACGGCGGGAGTGGGGTTGGCGCCGGTGTGCGTGCCGTTGAAGCCGATCCACAGTGTCTTGCCCGGAGCGATGTCACCGTTCCAGGACATCGCGGACGCCGTCACCGCTGAGCCGGTCTGCGACCAGGTGGCCGACCACCCCGCGGTCACCTGCTGGCCCGGGTCGGGGAAGGCGAACGTCAACCGCCAGTCCCGTACGGTCGCCGACCCGGTGTTGGTGATCGCGATGTTCGTGGTCATTCCGCCTCCCCAGGTCGTGGAGGTGGCCTCCACCCGGCAGGTGGGGCTCGGCGAGACCGAGGGCGAGGGCGAGACGATGTCGTTGTAGATCGTCACGGCCACCGTGCCGGACGCCGGACCCACCGCGCCCTTGGTGTCGGTCGCCACGACGTAGAGGTGGTGCGTCTCGGAGGGGACGCCGTAGGGCGGCCAGGGCAGATTGACGCTTCCCTCGGTCACCGCGGGCTGGAACGTGGCCACGAGGGCGGACGTGCCGTCGTCCTTGAGCTCACGCACGGAGTAGCAGGCGATGCCGTCGTCGTCCGTGGCCGGTGCCCAGCGCAGCTGGGCCAGGTTCATGAAGACGGCGGTGACCTCGGGCGTGCCCGGCGCGCTGGGCGGCGTGTTGGGAGGCGGCGATGGCGGTATCGGGCCGGTCCGGCACGGGACCGGGCCGGACGGCCACGGCGACGGCGTCGGCGACGGCGTCGGATCGGCCGCCACGCTCCCGGCCATCGCCGGGGGAACGAAGAACGCGGCGGCTCCCAGCACCGCCGCGACCCACGTGCGCACGGTTGTCCTCATCCGCATGGCTCACCTTCCGGTCGTACGTCCTGGCACGCGGATTGTGCTGGCGAGCGCCGCATCGGTCAACGGAACCCGGGCGCCGCCCGGCTGCACCGCTGGCCGGGGGCCGGCGATGCTGCAACTTTCACCGGCCGATAGGGGCTCGAGCGGGGTCAGGGCTCGCTCTGGACAGGGGCGTCCCGCACGGCTTTACTATCAATAATAGGAAAGATTGAATGTGATCTGTGCCCGCCTGCGTCGCCGGTATCCGAACCCGGCACGTGATCGAGGAGGAACGAGATGACAGCGTCCGGAGTCCGTCCCGATGTCACCGACGAGCAACTGGCCCGGATCCCGCGGATCATCGACCTGGACGCCCATCTGGTCGAACCGCCCGACCTGTGGACGAGCCGGCTGCCGGCGAAGTATCGGGACGTCGGTCCCCGCGTCGAGCTCCGGCCGATGGGCAACCCGAAGCTGGACGGGGCCGGATACATCGAGGAGCCCGGCGCCGAGGGCAAGCCGGTCACCTGGTGGTTCTACGAAGACCACAGGTACTCGGTCAAGCGGGTGATCGCGGCAGCCGGATACCCGGCCGACGAGATCTCACTCGACGGAGTGACGATGGACGAGATGCGGCCCGGATGCTGGAAGCCGCAGGACCGGCTGGCCGACATGGATCTCAACGGCGTCGAAGCCCAGATGTGCTTCCCCAACTACCCGCGGTTCTGCGGCCAGATCTTCCTGTGGGGCAAGGACAAGGAACTCGCCCTCCTCTGCGTGAAGGCGTACAACGACTTCATGGTCGAGGAGTGGGCGGCCCAGGGCGAGGGCCGGCTGATCCCGCTGTGCCTGGTGCCGCTCTGGGATCCGCACCTGGCCGCTGCCGAGGTACGGCGCAACGCCGCCCGGGGCGTACGCGCCGTGGCCTTCAGCGAGCTGCCGCCGTACCTCGGGCTTCCGTCCATCTACAGCGGCCACTGGGATCCGTTGTTCGAGGCGTGCGACGAGACCGGCACGGTGATCTGCTGTCACATCGGGTCAGGGACCAAGACGCCCAAGACCTCCGACGACGCGCCGGACGCGGTCGCCGGCACCATCATCTTCGGCAACAGCGTCGGCGCGATGGCCGACTACCTGTACTCCGGAGTGTTCTCGCGCTACCCGAACCTGAAGGTGCTGTTCGCCGAGGCGCAGATCGGCTGGATTCCCTACCTGCTCGAACGCATCGACGACGTCTGGGAGACCCACCGCGGCTGGAGCGGCAGCCAGCGGTACGCCAAGGAGCGCCCGTCCGCCTACTACCGGGACCACATCTACAGCACGTTCTTCAAGGATCCGGTCGGTGTCTCGCTGATCGACAAGGTCGGGGAGGACAACGCGATGTTCGAAACCGACTATCCCCACCAGGACGGCACCTGGCCGTACTCCCGGGAGCAGGCCGCCGAGCAGCTCAAGGACGTGGACGACCGGCTGGTCCACAAGCTGATCCGGGGCAACGCCATCGAGCTGCTCGGCCTCGACCTGTGACGGCCGCCCGCGGACGTGCCGGGCGATCCGGCCGGGTCGCGCGTCCGGCCCGGCCCGTCCGCGGGTCTCAGCGGCTGTGCGTCGAGGCGCTGCGGTAGTCGGTGTAGGTGTAGGGGTTGTCGAGGATGGTCGTCTCTGGGATGTCGGGGTTCATCCCCTTCTGCCATGCCTCCTCGCCCATCGTCGCGCGCAGATGATCGACGGTACGCTCCACCTCCTCGCGGGCCCTGGCGAGGTCGACGCCCCGGTGCTCGTGCTTCACCACCCGGCCGTCGATCAGAACGGTGTGCACGTCCCCGCGCCGGGCCTGGAACGCCACGTGGCCGAACGGGTTGAGCAGCGGGAACGACACCGGCGAGTGCTCGTTCTTGATGAGGACGATGTCGGCCTTCTTCCCGACCTCCAGGCTGCCGAGGTCGTGGTCGCGGCCGAGTGCGCGTGCCCCGCCCCGGGTGGCCCACTCGACGACAGTCGGCGCTGATCGCGCTCGCCGTCTTGAGCAGCAGCGGCAGGTGCTCCTCGGTGAGCTTCTCCAGGGAGGTCTCGGCGGCATGGGCGTTCACGTTGACCGCCGCGATCACGTTTCCCAGTCCGTCCTGAGCGGGGCGGCCACGGAGCGGATGCCCAGGGCGAGCTGCTCGTCGGTCAGGGCCCAGCCCTTCGCCCGCACCTCGCGCAGTGCCGACTCGCACTCGCGCGGCGACGGCCGCCACCGCGGCTCGATGCCCGACCGGCTGGGCTCGGCGAGCACCCGCTCGGCCTCCTCGGGGGGAGCGCGGCCAGCAGCGCCTTGCCGAGCGACGTCTGCAGGGCGGGGAAACGCGTGCGGTCTGCGCCGAGAGCGCGACGATCTTCGGTACGGCCACTCACGCGGCCCGGTGAGACCGGAGATCCGGCGCCGGGGCCGCCGCGCTCAGAACGTGAAGCCGCCCGGCCGTCCGTTCCTGTCGGCGATCAAACCGGCGAGCGTGGCCACGGCGATCTCCGGAGGCGTTCGAGAGCCGATGTTGAGTCCGATCGGACGGCGGACCCGGGCGATCTCCTCGGCTGGGACGCCCAGCTCGGTCAGCGCCTGTACGTGCGGGCCGACGTGGCGCGGACTGCCCATGATGCCGATCCAGCGTGCGGGGGTCTTGAGGATGTCGCGCAGGAGCGGCCCGATCTCCTCGCGGTGGTGGTCGGTGACCACCACGTCGGCCGTGCCGTCCAGGTAGTCGCCGGGCTCGGTGACCACCGAACCCGGTGGGAGATCGTGGAGTTCGCGATCGGCGTCCGGCTCCAGCAGGATCCCCCGGAAGCCCAACTCGGCGCCGAACCGCAGGAGGTGGCCCGCCACCGGGGAGGCGAACACCGCGACCAGCGTCCGTCGCGTCTCGTCCGCGGAAGCGGCGCCGTGGGCGACCGCGCAGGCGGGGTCCTCGTCATGGCCGTA
>NZ_BCBX01000035.1:0-187343 GCF_001417795.1 Sphaerimonospora mesophila
GACACTGGGCGAGGTCCGCCGGTGCGAACAGCTGGCTGAGGATCTGGACATTGTCCAACGACATTGCGACATCTTCTTTCCAGTGCCTGCCGAATTGCCCGGCGTTGAACGAGCAGCTCTACGCATGGTGAGGCTCCTGATGGAGGGCAAGTGCGCCGTTCACCCGACAGCACGGCTCTTGACGGCCACCCTCAGCGGTTCTGAAAGCGAAGAGCTGCGCCTCATCCTCTCGGGGAACCCCCAGTGCCTTCGTTTGGATCTATCCGTGTGCACGGTGGAGATTGCTGGCCATGAACTCCTGATCGGCGATGTGACGTTGTTCCACACCCGTGTCATCGCAGTGAACGCGGGCCAAGTCCTGGAGGCGCTTGATGCCGGGTCGGCAGAAGGCTGTGTCCTCAAGCTCCGGCCCGAGGGAGAAGAACACTTTCATGCCTTCATCCCAGCCAAATGGCCTGGTGACCATATCCCTGTGGTTCCCACACCTTGGGGCCTACCCGAACTGGTCGAACCCGCAGCCGGAACGGAGTCGGCGGCTTAAGGCACCCCGCCAGCCCAACAGACCGTCCACTCCGTTGCAAAAGTGGCACAACTCCTCAGAAGAAGGTCGGCGTAGCGGTCGGCCCCCGGGATCCCCTCTACAGGATCGGGATGCACGCTTCCGTCTGCGGCCAGAAGCACTCAACCCTACGGCAGCCAACCGGAGAGGGCGAGAAACGGTTACTCCGTGCGGATGGGTTTGCCGATGGCGTCCGAGATACGGGACAGCAGGGCGGCCTCGCGGTAGGCGTAGAACCGCTTGAAGTCGTCGAGGGTCAAGGTGCCGGCGTTCACGAAGTGGGTCTCGATCAGGCTCATCAGGGAGCCTCGGCTGATCTTCGTCTCACGGACCAAGCGATTCAGATACTGCGAGGGAGCTGCTCCGCCCAGCACACGGTTGGTGCGGGCAGCAAGAGGGGTCTTGTTGACGATCGATTCATAGTCACCACGCGGGAGGCCAGTCCTAACGCACCAAGCTCTGGGGAAAATGTGGTGCAGATCGATGTTGTCGTCGAAGTAGACGGCCGCATTGATCATGTTGCCGGTCAGCCAGTCCTTCGCGCCGTCGGCCATCAGCAGGGCCTGCAGACCCTTGTAGGCGGCGCTGTTGCGGGTGCGGAGCGTCCGTAGCCGACTGGGGGCGAACTGCGCTTCGATAACGGTTCTGGGCTCCTCGCCGGTGCCGCGGACCCAGTCAACGACCTCGGGCAGGTCCCGGGCGAAACGGGTCTCGGTCGTGCCGCTGTAGAGTTCCCCGAACACACCGCACCAGAACCAACGTGCGATCTTCCGCTGAGCCTCATACGGCTCCGCCTCCTGCCCTAAGGCCGCGAGGATCGCCGCCAGAGGAATGAGCTGCGTGCCGTACGGCAGGTATTTCACGTCGAAAATGTATTGGCGATGTAGGAACCGGGCGGCCTCCAACAACCCGGTGACCGCTTCTGGAGCGAAGCGGACGTAGTCCTGGAGCGGGAGCCGAAGCATTTCGGTACGGCGGCAACCGACTCTCGACGCCCTGTCGCTGTCGGCTCCAGCATGATTCAGCTTGCGCTCGTATGTCGCCAGCAATGTGACGGCCTGCAGGAAATCAGTCTCCGACACCGTCGAGAGCACCTGGAGGGCGGGATCATCCCAGGCACTCCTCCTTTCCCGCCAATCCTGCCGCAGGTCGAACTCGTCCGCCGCGTAGGTCGCGGTGAGCAGTTCGAAAACGGTCAGGGTCACACCGCCGGTGTTCACCTTCTCGAACACCTGGCAGACCGCCTCACGAGGAGTGGAGGCGGCCAGCTCGATCACTGGCATCAGGTACTGCTCGAAACGCTTGATGAAGGTACGGTTGAACGTGTTCCAGAGCTTGCGAACGTCCTTGTCGTAGTCGTGGTGCTCCTCGAAGCCCTCCGCCCACTCGTCGGGGTCGAAGACCTTTTTTAGGGGGAACAGACCGGCCTCGTACTCCTTTGCCGGGCTCGACAGGTCCAGTTCAATCTGTTTGCCGAAGCCGCTGCGGACGACGCGATCCGCGGGAACGAAGCGAAACGCCTCCTCACGGTCGACGGTCTCGTCGAGGGCCATCCGGATGTCGACGTAGAACCAGCCGCCGGAGTCACCGTCGGGGGTAGAGACCGCTTCGCCGAGCATCAGCGCCTGGAACAGCGACGTCAGCCGCTGCTGGCCATCCAGCAGGAGCCTGTCCGCGGTGACGGCCGGCGAAAGTTCGACTCCTTCGACGGCACGTTGCTTGAAGCGCGCCGTACCTCCGGTCCTGAGCATCATCAGCGTGCCCACCGGATAGCCGAGCGAGATTGAGGACAGCAGGGCGGTGATGTTGCGCTCCGGCCAGACCCAGCCACGCTGGAACTCAGGCAACTGGACCCTTCCGTCACGGACCTGGCGCAGGAGTTCCTGCAGGAACTTCTTCTCGATGCCGAAAGTCTCCACGCTCATGCCGTGCAGGCTCCATCTCTGCTGACCATGACCATCCGGCCACAGTCTGACAGGCTCCGGTGACGCCGCGGGGGCGATCCGTAGTATTCGCTGTTCAAGGGATGGAATCACCGTATAGACCACCACAACGTCCTGATCACCTGTCGGCTGGCCCTCGCCTCCTTGGACCTCCTCGGGATGGCCAGCCTCTACTGCCGATCAAAGGTGGCGCTTGCTTGCCTCCCCGCGAAACTATGTGGGTCACATGCTAATGATCAAGCGAGTGCCGCGAGGCACCCAGCTTTGGTGCCCCGCGTAACTCGCGATCGTCGTTGAACTCGGTCACAGTTCGCATCCCGAGCCACCTTCGCGCTCGGATACGAGGAGGTTGGTCCCGCGGAGACGGCAGCGGCACAACCTGTCAGATCTGCGGCGGGCGGTGGTTCCATTTCTTCACGGTCGCCACGAGCCGCAGCGTGAACTTCTGTCTTCTCGGAAGGAGTGGGCCGACCAGTAGCGCTGGGGACAGGAAGACGATCAGCAACAGCAGCGGCAGCGTCTCTACGACAGCGATAATCGCCATCGGCCACGAGATGAAGTTGCGGCGGTGATTGCCCGGGGTGAGCAGGGACATGGGGTGTCTCCGTTTCACTTGAGGCCGCCTTCCAGTTGGCGGCTCCAGACCTCAAGGGGAGCACCAGCAGTTCCCGTTGTTCCTGCCAAGCTCGGGGGGTTCCATCCCTACAGTGGCAGGATGCCTCGAACTCCGCCCTCCCCTGCCGACCACGCGCTGATCCAACACGCCGCCGCTCAGGGGGTCACCGTCTCAGCTCGTCAAATTGAGCGCTGGCGAGCCAACAGCCTCCTGCCACCCAATCACGTGCGAACGCTTGGCCGAGGTCGGGGCAGCACCTCCGCTCCGACCGACCAGGCGAAGGAGATGGTGGTGTGGCTCGGCCAGCACGCAGGCCCGGGCAAACGGCCCGGTGATCTGGCGCTCATAGCGTTCGGCGAGGGCCTGCCTGTACCGGAAGCGACCGTTCGGAAGGTGTTCGCCGAGGCCGTCAGGATTCCTTCGCCGGACGATATCCCGCCCGAGGGTTCTTCGGTGAATGTCGCGGATGCCAATGCCGCCAAGCGTGGGCGTAGCGATCCCGTACCAGCCCGGATTCGACGCATCGACGCCGCTCTCGCGACCGTACTGGAGGATGCGGGAACCAGCGTCGCCGACATAACGCGGGCCGTTCTCGCCCAGTTCGGGCGGCAGGCCCCACCTGCTCAGACGGAACCCGTGACGCGGCGGGACTGGGCGCACGGCAGCACGATGGCGGCGATCGAGGGGGCCGACACCGTGGACGTGAGGTACCTGGGAACACTGGGTCGGAGCCTGGCCCCGCTGGGGGTGCCGGCACCAGCTGCCGAGGACTTGGAACTCGGCTGGCCGGGCAGCGAGCAGGAGGCGGAACGACTGCTGACACCGGAAGGTGGTCTCGCCTTCGTACCTACCGGCAGCTTGGAGGAGGTCATCCGTGAACTCGCATGGGCGACGCCCCTGCCCGATCTTCTGCAGGCATGGCGGATTGCCTCCTATATGCCCACGTGGGCAGTCGATCTATGCGATCGCGTCGAAGCTGCTCTGGCCGCACGCGAGTCTGCAGAGGCGCTGAGCGAGTGGACCCAGACTATGTGCGCGCCCGCCCGGGTTTTACTCATCACGGCACTCGACAGCGCTGAGCAGAGCCCGGGGAAGACCGCGCTCGATGCGCTGATGCTGCTGTTCCAGCGAGAGGCACTGCGGCGGGTCTTGGCAGAGATCCCTGACGCTGAGGTGGAGAACCTCGAGCAGCCGTGGGCGTTCCCTCCGTTCATGAGCGCGTTCATGACGTTCCGCACGCCTGAGTAGCAGCAACCTGTCCAGATAGGCATCGACGAGGGATAGATCGATGCCTTCTGTCGGCAATGTGGGGGGCTGGAACAGGCGGCAATCTACGCTTCGCCTTTCCTCATTGTCGACGTCAACTCAGCTCGCCAGCAAGGCCGGCTTTCTTCACGAGACGACCCCAGCGGGGGCTGCGGGCGAAGGCACGGACGATGGCGACACCGCTGGGGAGGTCGCCGTCGGCATGGCGGTTCTGCTGTGCCCACCGCCAGGCCTCTCTCTGCAGCACCCGGCCGTTCCCGTCGTGCTCAGCGGGCAAGTCGGTGTCTTCCTCCTGATCCTCTTGTGGCTCCACGGGGTCAGCTTCCGCGTCGGCGGCAGGATCAGGGCTGAGAACCGGAAGGTCTTGAGCCTCTGCCCGTGCTCCCGCGCAGCGGCGGATCTGGGACATCAGGAGTTCGTAACTGCCGATCAGAGCCAGCGAAGGCCACGCCGCGATGATGCGGCCGATCAGGCTGGGCTCGGCGACGGCGACGTTCGCGCCGAGGCTGGCGAGGCTGCCGACCACGAGGAGGCTCCAGGCCAGGAGACCGCCGCGGGAGCCATGCCGGTTAGCAAGGAGGATGGACATCGAGGCGACGACGATCAGGCCGTCGACGGCGAGCGGGATCAGTACCGCTGCCAGGTGGTCCTCACCGTGACGCAGGCAGAGCTCGTGCATGTGACGGAACGAGACGACAGCAGCAATCGCTGCCAGTAGAAAAACACCTGCAATTGTCGTACGTTGGATGCGGCGTACCGTGCGAGTGTCGTGTGGTCCGACCAAGGCTCAGCCCTCCCGACCAGGGAGAATGAGTGTGGTGGACGCCGCGAAGGGTATGTACGTATCGAGCGTGTCTCCCCTCGGACACAAAGATTATTCATGGGAACGTATAGATATGCAGGATTGAGCCGACGCTCGGACAGGCTTGTCCGGGCGTTTCGCTTTTATCCATCAGCTCAGTTGCGCACGTATTGCATACGTCCTCCATGGGGGTTCGAGTCGCTGGGGAGGCGTCTGTCACGTCCTGATGGTGATCCTTTCGCCTCGGACGACCGTGACCAGCGCCGGGATGTCCGCCTGGTAGGTCAGCGTCAGACCCATCGAGCGACACAGAGCGACCTGTTCGGCGAGGACGCGCGGAATCTCGATCATGTCCAGATCGCTCCGGTTCTGTGACTCCGCAACCGCTCGGATGAGCAACGCACCCAGGTGCTCGGCCACCTTGTCTTCCCGGATGAAGACGTTCCGATGATGCCCTTGACGGCACCGATAGTTGGACTGGTTGTTGGTCCACGACCCTTCCATGGACCGCTGGCAGAAGCCGCAGCGCAGCAGCCCTCTGAACGCATAGGTCCGTGACGTGCCAACGACCACAGGAGCGCACTGGGCACGGTCGAAGTCCTCGATGCCGATGATGGCTGGGTGGGCGGGACGCCGTGACCGCACCCATGCGGACTCGGGACTGCTCTGCCTCACCTGATGGACACCCATAGCGACATCACGGGGATCGATCAGCACCTCGGTCGTACGTTGCTTGTTCCACACTGATAGCCGGTGTAGCGGGGGTTACGGAGGATCGACAGCACGGTGCCGTCCGTCCACATCTCGCCGGAGCGGTGGGCATTCCGCGCGCGGTCATGGGCGGACGGGCAGGGCACTCCCTGGGCATTGAGGGTGGCGGCGATCCGGCCGGCGCCCAGCCCGTCGAGCCTGAGCATGAAGATCCTCTTCACCACGGCGGCCGCCGGCGGATCCAGGGCAAGCCGATGGAGCCGTACTCCTGTCGCGGCCTGGTGCGGGTTGGGGTGGGGTCCGGCGTCGGCCGGCCGATATCCGTACGGCGGACGCCCGCCCAGGAAGCGCCCTTCGAACTCGGTCTGGGCCGTCATCGCGGCGCGGACCCGGACCTGAATCCTGCGGCGCTCAGCCTTGGAGATCCCCGCGTACATGGACATGATCAGGTTGTGCGCCTCGGAGTCCGGATCGATGGGACCGCCGATCTCCGGAACCCACAACGGCACACCGAAGTGGGCGAACAACGGAAAGGTCAGGGCGTACTGGTTGTCATAGAAGACCCGCTGCGGTTCGCCGATGACAACGGCGTCGAAACCGCGCCCGAGTCGTCCAGCGCGGCGAGCAGCCGCGCGGCCTGAGGCCGTCGCGATCACCCCGCGATGGTCAACTGCATGAGGGCCTTGGCCGTGTGCATGCGGTTTTCAGACTGATCGAAGACGCGGCTCCGGTCGCCCTCGAAGACGTCGTCGTCGACCTCGCAGATGTCGGGGTAGGCCCTCGCGGTCTCGGTGTCGAGAAGGTGGAAGGCGGGGAGGCAGTGTAGGTAGATGGTGTCCTTGCGGCCGCTCAGGGCCATAACGTCGTTGGTCACCTTCAGGTCGCGCAGCAGGTTTATGCGTTCCTGCGTCTGGTCCTCCTCGCCCATGGAGACCCACACGTCGCCGTAAACGCAGGCCGAGCCGGCCAGGGCCTCTTCGAGCGAGTCCGTGACGAGCACGCGGGCCTGCTCGGACTCGCGGTTGACGAGCAGTTCATCGATCACGCCGGGGGCGGGCTGCAGTTCCTTCGGGGAGAGGATGCGAAGGTCGAGACCGACCTTGGCGGCGGCGATGCCCAGGGTGATCGCCATGTTGTTGCGGCCGTCGCCGACGTAGGTGAGCGGCAGGCCCTCCAGGTCGCCGAAGTTCTCCTGAAGCGTGAGCAGGTCCGCGAGCACCTGCGTGGGGTGGTAGCTGTCGCACAGGCCATTCCACACGGGGACGCCGGCGTACTCTGCGAACTCGGCGACCGTCGCGTGTTCGAAGCCACGGAACATGACCCCGTCGAAAACTCGGCCGAATACCCGGGCGATGTCGCGCACGGACTCCTTGATGCCGAAGCGGATGTCCTCGCGGTTGAAGATTTCCGCATGCGCACCAGACTGCGTCGACGCGACGACGAAGGAGACGCGCGTACGGCAGGACGGCTTGAGGAAGATCAGGGCGATGTTCTTGCCGGCGAGGACGGGCGCGTTCTGACCTAGGGTCGAGCGCTCCTTGAGGTCGGCCGCCCTGTTCAGGAGCTCGCGGATCTCGTCCCCGCTGAACTCCCGCAGAGACAGCAGGCTGCGCCCCTTGAGTCCCGAAATCGCCACGGCACTTCCTCCGATCGTGTTATCGACCCTGCTGATCAGCATCGGCAGCCTTGGCCTGCACTGGCTGCGGTACACCCACGTACAGCCCCTGGGAGCGCGATTATAAACATGTAGGGCATTACATTAACATGCAATTCAGGTCGATCAATAGATTCCGCTGGAGGCCCATGTGCACCCCCTTGAACAGCTCGCCCTCGACGTGGCGGACGGCCGCACTAGCCTCGATTCTGGCGAACGGACCGCTGCCGCACTGGCTGCATCGGGGGCGGTGACGGGGCAGGACCTGATCTGCTGGTTCAAGACCGCAGAGTGGCTTGCGCACCGGGAAGGCCTATGGGAACGGGCCCTGCTGCTGGGGAGGTTGCTCACGGCAGCCGTCGAGGCCCTGCCCGCCTCCACCTCGCCGTACGACCGTGTCCGGTGCCGCTCGGCTTGGACGGAACTCGTGCACCTATGCGTCATCCACCGGCCCGACGGCGCCCTGTTCGCCTCCGGCGTCCGCGCGGGTCACGCCGCCCTCGCCGCCGCCCGCGGCCTGAGCGATGACCTCGCGGGGCAGGTGCTCTATCGCCTCGGCACCCTGCACCTGGACCCGTTCTCCCGCGCCAAAGACCTGTGGTGGGAGGAGCACCGGCTCTGGCTCAGCCTGTGTCCACAGGCGGCCCTCGCCGGGCTTCCGGAGCCGCACGAGGCCCTCAAGACCGCCGAGGGGCATCTGCGCGAGGCCGCCACCCTGCGCTCCGGGGCTGGGCTCGGCTACACCTGCAAGGCCCTGGCCCAGGCCCTCCAACAGCAGGAGTTCCTCGCTCTCACGACCACGGCCGACGCCGCCTCCTCGACGTCGGCGGCCACATCGCTGGGTTCTCAGGGCGCCGCACTCGACTCCGTAGCCACCCTCGACTCCGTGACGGCGCTGTGCGACCAAGCCCTCGCCCTGATTCCCGTGGAGGACTTGGTGGCGCGGGCCAGCGTCGAGGCCATCCGCTCGGGCGCGGGGCCTGCGGCTCCTGGGGTGTCCCCCGCCTAGGGCACCTTTGGTGCCGTGATTCGAAAGGCCCCCCAGTAGACCTGTCCGGGCAGTGCGTGGGCAAGCGGCAGCCCCCTCGGTCAGCCCGCCCCGTCCGCCACAGCCGCCGACGCCTGCTTTGCCTTCGCTTCGACCGCGGCCGCCCGTGCCGCCGCTGCAGCCGCCGCCGGTCCCGTCAGCAGGCCGGAGGCCAGCAGCAGTGCGCCGAGCAGGAACCACCCCTGCGGTGCCCAGTTGATGCACAGTAGCGTCAGCAGACCGGGCGCCACCGCCATCGCGCCGCTGATGCCGAACGAGAACATCCCCTGGTACTCGCCATAGGCGTGCTCTGGCGCCAGGTCGTGAGCCAGCTCGAATGCGGCGGCGGCGTGCCACAGTTCGCCTAGTGTGTGCAGCGCCATCATCGCGAGTAGCACCACCGACGCCCACACTGGCGAGAGGCCGCCGGTCAGCGCGAACACCGCGCAGGTGGCCATGAAGATGACGCCCGCGCTGCGCATCGCCCGTGCGGAACTCTTGGCGTCGACGACTCTTTGCCCTGCCCTCACCTGGAACAGTACGACCAGCACGGTGTTTACGATCATGACGCCCGAGACCATGGCCCGCGGTGCCTCGGTGCGCTCTGAGATCCACAGTGGCAGCGCCACTGTGAGCACCGAGTACTGCAGCGTCATCAGGGCGTTGAGGGCCGTCACCGCCATGAACGGGCCGTCGCGCAGGACCGGCATCCGGGCTCCCGTGGCCGCGGCGGGGGCCGGCTCGTAGCGGGGCATCGAGGTCAGTACAGCCGCGGCGATGAAGAAGGTAACAGCGTTGAAGACCACCACCGTCAAGTAGGCCGTGCGGCTGTCCAGTTGGATCGCAACGCCGCCCGCCGCGGAGCCCAGGGCCATCGACAGGTTGGAGACGGCCCGCAGGTAGGAGCGGAGATATACGCGCGAGGCGCCACCGGCCCGACTGACCAGGACCGCGCGCAAGGCCCTGCTGCCCTGCACACCGATGGCGGCCACCATGGCGTCCACCAGCAGCCATGAGAAGGAGCGGACCGCGACGAGGGCCAGCATGGCGACGCCCTCAACCACGAGCAGGACCATCGCGAGGTTGCGCGGGCTCGTGCGATCCGAGAGCTTGCCGATGAGGACGTTTGAGGGGAGCGCCACCACCCCGGCGAGGGTGAGGGCGAGACCCACCTCGCCGACCGACAATCCCGCACTGCGCGTGAGGTAGAGCAACCCGGCGGTCACGTACATGCCCTGACCGAAGGTGTTGATCAGGATGAAGCCGACCAGCACCCGGTGCGGGCGCTTATCGGGCAGCCGGTAGTGGCGGGCGATGGTGCGGAGCCGAACGGCCAGCGAGTCAGGTATCAGGGATCTCCCCTTCGTCTTCATCCCAGCGGGGCAACTGGGGCCGGGCACCGCCCGGCCCCGCGGCGCGTCGTCACGCGGCCGGCGCCATCCCCCAGGCACGCAGCCGCTCGATCCAGCGGCCGCGCGTCGTGCTGCCCTCGGCGTTGGCGAGCCACTGCTGCGAGTACTGGCTCTCGCGCCGCGGGATGCTGCTGGGCTTCGCGCCCGCGGCGATCCAGTCCCGCTGTCGGCGCAGCTCGCGGAACTGGGCCTCCCGGCCGAGCTGCTGGACCACCGAGCGGATCGCGTACTCCTGCGCCTCGTTGCGCGGCACGTCGAAGTAGGTGAAGCTGCACATGCGCCGGTTGGGAAAGCCGTTCCATGACGCATGCCAGACCCGCAGGTCGAAGGCGATCACGTCCCCCGGCCGTGTCGCGCAGATCTGGGCAGGCACGTCCTGGATGTTGAAGCGGGTCCGCGCGGCCGCCGCCTCATTCTCCGGGTTGCCCGCCGTGTTCAGCTTCTCCTTCAGGGAGATGGCGATCAGCTCGTCGTGCCAGGGGTCCTTGTGCGAGCCCGGCAGCACTCGCAGGGCACCGCTCTGGCCGTCGACCGGGTCGAGGTACGCGACGAACTTCAGGGAATGGAAGTCGGGGACGCTGGTGTCCGCGTGCCACTCGGTGAGGTTGCCCGAGAAAACGTTTCCGTTGGACATCACACCAACCGCCTCTGGGCTGAGCAGCGCCTCGGCCGCCGAGCGCAACTTGTCCGACTCGAGGGCGTTGGACAGGTACGGCGTCTCCTCACGCATGTTCGACCAGCTCATCTGGCCGCGTACGCCGATCGCGGACGAGTACACCTTCGAGGCGGCGGCGTGCCCGAGCGCATACTCCTTCTCAATGACTGCGAGTTCGGCGGCGTCGAAGAAGCCGGTCAGGGGCAGGTAACCGAAGAGCCGGAAGAAGTCCACCTGCTGCTGAGTCACCATGGTCACTTGGGTCCTTTCACAGTTCACTACGGTTAAGGGGCAGCACACCGCGGGGGCGCCCACGGGGCCGGGTTCAGGAGCCGCTCACGGCCACCGCGGCCAGTCGCGTACGTCGTAGCCGAGCAGCCCGCACACCTCGGAGACCTCCGGAAGGTCGAGCAACTCGTGCAGTTCGGGCCGTTCTCTGCGCCAGCGCCCCAGGCTCGGCGCGGAGGTCGTGTTCACGCGCCGCGGCTCGTCGGCGAAGCCCCACTGGTCTTCGGTCAGGAACAGCCCCATCTCCTTCGCGGCCCGCTCCACTAGCGCCCGGCGGGTGTTGCCGCCAACCTGGAAGTCCTCGAAGCGCAGCAGGACCGCGTCCTTCGCGTGCCGAAGGACGCGCCGGTGCGGGTCGGACCACTGGCGAGCGCACAGCTCTGCAAGCGAGCCGTGCACCAGGCCCTGCCAGCCCTCGCACAGATCGAAATTCCAGTGTGCGTACGGGCCCGCCGCGTCGCCGTACGCGGACATGTCGTGCTGCCAGAACGAGCGGTGCTCCCAGCCGTCGATGAGCCCGTTGACCGAGGCCAGCGGGTTGCGCGTGAGGTGCAGCTCGCGCATGGTCCAGCCGGCGAACAGGTCGCGCAGCAGCGGGATTCGGTAAGCGTCGCTCGAGGCCTTGATGACCAGGACGTGGTGCTCGTCATCGAGCCTCGGGCGACGCTGCGGCCGCAGGGCGAGAAACGGCGAGATCTCCACGATGGCGCCGCCGGGTGGCCCCGTGGGCACGGGAAGGCCGGGGAACGCCCTCCGGACCATGTCGTCGTCGAGGTCGTAGCGATAGGGATCGATCGGCAGCCCGTACGCGCGCAGCGCCCGCAGCACGTCGTACGCGGGCTCGGGGCCTCGACGTTCGCCGAGCGCGGCGTCCCTGACGACCGCGACCAGTTCCTCCAAGGGGGCGTCTACCACGTCGGGCCACTGAAGGCGCAGCCGCAGGGCCCAGTCCCAGGCGTACCGCTCCCACTCCGCGGGGGTTGGCTCGTGGATCTCCTCGCCTCGACATTCGAAGAACAGGCTCCGCAGCAGAAACGCGCGCTCGCCGGAGTCGAACCGGCCGCTCTCCACGCACTCGTCGGCGAACCCGTGGTCGGGGTGGTTCAGCCCGAGCAGCGTGAAGAACAGACGGTGCTCCCCCGGCAGCGATAGGGCACCGCGCAGCCCGCCGAGCACCTGTTTGAAAACGCTTGTGCCGCCCCGCGGGCTGCCGAGGACGACGGCCACGTCACGGACCTTCTCCTGCGCACGGTCCAGGTATTCCCGCTCCTCGGGGTACCGGTCCCTGAGATAGGCTACGGCCGCGTCCCGCTCCGCGCGAATCCGCTCGAACATGGCACGGCGGTGCTCCAGTCGGCCCGGTGCGACGGGCACCCTGCTCCCGGGGGGCATCTCATCCATCCTTGCGTCCTGTCCGGTGGTGCTCACGAGACCGGAGCGACCCGCGCCGAGCGCTGCACATTGGAGGCCCGCCAGTACTCGACGACGCTGCCCATGTAGCCACTCCAGTGCGGGGTCATCGACGCTGTGCCCAGAGGCGGCCGGGCCTGGGCGTTCTCGAAGTAAGGGCGGTAGATGCCGACCAAGCGGTCCAGAAACCGCCGGTTGGGCATGTGGATATCGGTCACCTGCCAGGCGTCGACCGAGCGACGCAGGAAGTCCCAGCGGCGGTAGGGCACCAGTGGGACCTCGGCTAGCGTGGGTCGGCCGTCCGCCCGGCGGCCCCGGTTGAGAGCGTCGACGACCGCGGTGACGAGGTCGTCGAGCCGGGGCGCCTGCGCGCCCGCCGACGCCACCACGTCACGGGCGGCACCGCCGGAGACCAGCTCCTCGGTCAGGGTGCACAGCTCGTCGGCGACCCAGTCGACCGGGACGATGTCGATGAGGGCGTCGCGCTCCCCGGGCAAGAACGGCGGCTCGTGGCGCTCGACGAGCCCGAGCAGCGGATACATGCCGTGAAAGCGGGAGATCGCTCCGGTCACGCTGTGCCCGACGACGAGACTGCAGGAGAACACCGACAGGTCGAGGTCCGGGTAGTTCCGTCTGAGCATCCGCTCGGCCTCCGCCTTGGACTCCTCGTACGTGTTGCGGTACTCCCAGTTGTCGACCGCGGTGTACGCGGACGACAGGTACAGGAAGCGGGTGTCCCCCAGCGCCCGGGCGAGCTCGGCAGTGTTCCGGGTGACCACGACGTTGCCCAGGTGGGCCGATTCGTGGCTGGCCGACCAGCTGACGTTCGCGGCGGCGTGCACCAGGACCGTGGACCGGGCGCGGCCGAGCCGTTCGGCGAGCGCGCGGGTGTCACGCTCGTCGGTGAGGTCGCAGACCTCGGGGCGCAGCACGGCCGCAACCGCACGCGGCGCCCTGGCCAGGTAGGCGTCCGCGCTCTCCTGCGAGCTGAAGACGCCGATCAGCGGGGCGCCCGTCGCGCGCTCGGCGAGGCGAGCGAGGAACTCGCTGCCGACGGCGCCGCCCACGCCCGTGATGAGTATCCGGCCCGCGCTCATCGGGCCGCCGGTTCCGGGCGCCGCTCGCTGATGGCGGTGAGCATGCTGCGCGAGTTGGAGTGGATGGCCTGGATGCCCACCGGGTCGAGAACCGCCGCCAATGACGGGATACCCAGGTCGAATTCGATCTCGAGGACGACGTTGACGCCGTCCTCGATCTCCTTCAACGTCCACGACCCGCGGAAAACCTCCAGGTCCCCATCGGTCTGGTCGAAGTCGATGCGGTACGGCGGGTGGAAGACGTCCTTCTCCTCCCAGGTGAGTTCGCTGCCATTGAGCAGCACGCGCCAGGAGCTGAGGGCGGTCTCGGCGTTCCGCTCCAGGTAGCGGATCTCCAGGACGTCCGCCATGTACTCCGGGTGCTTCTCGAGATCACAGACGACATTCCACACGTACTCGATGTTGACGCCGGGGATGTCCACGGAGGTACGTACGATAGGCATGAAAGGCCTTTCTCAGGGGGCGTCGCGACAGTGGCGGTTGGGCGCGGCGGGTGTACGACGCCGCTCAGGGTTTCATCGGGGAGGCCGCGACGGCCTCGGCGAGGCGTGCGATACCGTCCTCCAGATCGGACTTGTCGATACCGGCGCTCGGATAGACGCGCAGCACCCGCGGGTCGCTGAGGCAGAAGCTGACCAGGACGCCACGTTTGGCCGCCTCCAGAACGATGTGGCCCGCGACCGACGCGTCAGCGGCTTCCAGGCCGATCATCAGGCCTTCGCCGCGCACCGCCGCGATCCTCGGCTCCCGCGCGCGCATCTCGTCGAGGAGGGTGCGTGCATGGTCGCCCAGCTCCCGTACATTCGTCAGGAACGCATCCTGGGAGACCAGGTCAAGTACGGCCCGGCCGACGGCACCCGCGAGCGCGCCGCCGGCGAAGGAGGAGGCGAGCACGACCGGGTCGGCGGCGGACTCCTTGACGCGGCCCGATGCGTGGACGACCGCCGCCAGCGGCAGCAGCCCGCCGCCGAGGACCTTTCCGACCAGCAGCAGGTCGGGGCAGACCTCGGCGGCCGAGCGCCACAGCCGACCGCAGCGGCCGAGACCGGTCTGGATCTCATCGAGGGCCAGCAGCGTCCCAGTGCGTTCCGTCTGCTCCCGCAGGAACGCCAGATACGATGGCGCCACCGGTCGTACGCCGCCCTCGCCCCGCACCGGTTCGACGAAGACGGCCGCGACGGCGCCGGTGTCGAGCAGGGCGCGCAGCCGCGCCTCGTCTCCCGGCACTTCAGGATCCACGAAGTGCACTGGAGCGGCCAGCGGGAGCAGGGAGCGGTCCGCGAACGAGTCGGATATGTGCAGGGCACCGGCGGTCTTGCCATGGTACGAGCCGCGCAGCGCGACGAATTCCGTACGATCCGTGGCCAGGGCGGCCATCTTCATCGCCAGCTCCACCGCCTCCGAGCCGGTGTTGGCGAACGACACCCGGTTCAGGTTCGCGGGGGTGGCGGCGACCAGGGCCTCAGCGCACGCGGTGGCCTCCGTGTTGCCGAGGATCTTGCCGGACAGGCCCATCCGCCCTAGCTGCCGCTCGGCCGCCGCGACCACCTCGGGGTTACGGTGGCCGATCAGGTGGACGCCAAACGAGCCGAAGTCGAGCCAGCGCCTACCCTTCTCGTCCCTGATCCAGGGCCCTTCGGCGCTCGCCTCCCCCGCGGTCAGGCCCGACATGCGCAGCAGCAGCGCCTTGTTGCGGCCGAACGCGGCGGCGTACCGGTCGACGAATCCCGTTGCGGCCACCGTACTCACGCGTCCTTGAGGAAGGGCTCGAGGAACGCGGCTTCGGTGCCGGCCGCCGTGCAGAGCTTCGACCAGTTCCGCAGCGCGCGCAGGATCTCCCGCTGCCCCGATGCCTTGAGCGGGTCGGGTAGTTCGCCGGGGAACGCGGCGCACAGGCGTTCCCACAGCTGCGGCACCAGACCGTCGGCGTGGTCCGGATCGTCGGGGGCGAGCGCGAACACCTCGACCAAACTCTCCCCATCGAGGCTGGCGAGATCGTGCAGGCCGTACTCCAGGGCCAGGGCGAGCCGGTGCTCCTCGGCGATCGTCACGGTGCCGGACAGGCGCGTGTCGATGTCGTAGAGCAGTTCGAGAAGCTTGATCCGGACCACGCGGCGAAGCAGCGGCTGATCCGCGCCGCCCTCAAGGTCCTCAAGGTAGGCGCGCCCCTCGACTGCGAGCAGCCACGCGGCGGTGGCCCAGGCCTCCACGGCCTGTGCCCCGGGCAGCCCGCGTCCGGACCGCGCCGACGGGAACAGCCGTACGGCGGTGAGTAAATTTACGGTCTCGTGGGACGACTGCATGATTCTCCTGTTCACTTTCGCCGGTGAACGATCAGACCGTGATCCGGTCAAGCGGGCAGCAGATGAAGCACGCCGGCGCGCGAAGCGCTCAGCAGGCCGGCCGGGTCGCCGGGCGGCGCGGCGTCGGGGATGACAGCGACCTGGCCTGTGGGCAGCTCCGCCTCGACGAACAGTGCGCTCGCGCCGATGACCATGGAGGACCCGGGCAGGAACGGCAACGGGCGGGCGCCGTCCGCGACCTCGAGGACGAGGGCGGGCTCGCGGCCCTCGCCGGCGACTTGGAAGACCTCCCCAAGGGCCGCCGCGAATTCGGGGCCCAGCGGTGCTCCGCCGCAGCCGCGCAGCGCGTCCCGCAGGCGGCCGTCGAGGCTGGCGAAGCGGTCGGCGAACGGTGCCAGGCCTGTGCCGTCGACAGCCCCGCGGTCCAGGAACCGCTGCCAGCGCAGTAGGAACCACTTGCGGTTGGAGTACACGTCACCGGCATGCGACAGGGTCGCGTCGACCATGTGCAGCAGGGCGCCGATCGCATATCCGGCGCTGCCGCGCGTCTCGCCCGCGGCCTCGGCCAGCCGCAGGTGGAAAACGTGCCGTACAGCTGTGTGCAGCGAGGACCACTTCCACATCCGGGCGAGGTGGGTCAGGTGGTCCAGGTAGGGCGAACCGCCATCCAAGCTCACGCCGTTGACGAGGCGCTCCAGGTATTTGCGGCGCAGTTCGTGGCTCTTGTCCCAGTCTCGGTGGGCCGCGACCACACCCGCCGGGTCGAGCGCGGCGGCCTTCGCCAGGTCGGCGAGCGCTTCCTCAACCTCGGCCTCGCCGTAGGAGACGGCCTCCAGGTGCTGTTCCTGTTCAAAGAGCTGCGTGGCCATGCGGGCGCCCTGCACGGCTTGCTCCTCAACGCGGATGAAGTCGATGTCGCTCGTAGAGTTGGCGATGCCGTGCACCGGGGAGCTGGTGAGCAGCAGGTGCCGGGCATCGCCCGTCTTGGCGCGCATCAGGACGTCCAGGCCCTGCCGGGTCAGGCCGCGCGTGGCCAGGAAGGCGTCGACGTTGCGCAGTCGTGCAGCGGCGAGCTCTTCGGGGGCAACGGGCAGGAATGTCGGGTCCAGCATGAGTTTCCTCGTCATTGGATGCGGGCTTGGCTTGGCTCAGACGGCCACGCGTTTCTGGCGCGCCCGGGCTATATGGCTGAGCACGCTGGCCCGGCCGAACAAGTAGGAGCGGGAGACGTGGGCGCGGATGCGGACCTCTTGGTTTTGCATGATCCTTCGGTGCAGCAGACCGAGGTTGTAGAAGGGGACGGTCGGATAAAGGTGGTGCGCCAGGTGGTAGTTGATGGCGCAAGGCGAGAACAGCAGCCGCTCCAGCGGATGCGCCAGGACGGTCCGGGTGCCGCCGATCCCGCCATCCGGGTCGCAGCCGACATGCTCTGCGACGGCCCGCAGCCGCAGGATCATGCTCAGCGCCGTCAACGACGGCACGATCCACAGCAGCAGATAGACGAGCCACCCACCGGTGAGGGTCAGCACCGCGGCGAGGACGACGATGTAGGCCAGGAACAGGTTGCGTCGGCCGCGCCCCATGGCACGGGCCACCGTCCGGTCTCCGCGCAGCACGGGCAGCAGCGAGAACTGGTCGAGCGTGTCGACCGTCTTGAGCAGGTTGACACCCGTCACATCGCCGGCGAACAACCTCACCCAGTCCTTCGAGGTGTGCGTCAGCGCCTTGGCGTCGAGGTCTGGGTCGCGCTCGGTATTGAGGTAGCGGTGGTGGTCAAGGTGGTGGCGCCGGTACAGGCTGGTGCTGACGAACAACGGGAAGGCGAGCAGCAGATCGCTCACCAGGTCATTGACCTTGCGGTTGGCGAACAGCGAGCGGTGCGCCCCGTCGTGCATCAGCACGGCGAGCGCGTGCTGCCGGGTAGCGATCACCACGATCGCCGGGAGATAGCCGTACCAGTGCCCCCACCATACCGCGCCCGCCCCGGCGGCGATCATCACGGCCCACTGCCGGACTATGGCGAGCGCGGCCCGCAACGGCCGTCTGCGGGACAGGGCGCGCAACTCGTCCTTGTCGATGAACCGGGTGCTCGGCGCCGGCGACATCTCAGCCCGCCGATCCGGTCGTGAGCGGCGCGGGACCGACGTCCTCGCTGAGCCGGGAGGCCACCGCGGAGGTGGAACCGGTGTACTTGCCGACGTACTGGTGCGGCTCGCCCTGCATGGACCAGAAGGACAGCTTGCCGATGGTCATGCCCGAGTAGACGCGCAGCGCGTTGGCCACGCTGATCTCCAGGGTCCACGGGAAGATGGCCCCGGAGTGGCCGAGCGGTGCCGAGAACTGAATCCACATGCCGAGCGTGGACACGGACCGGCAGGCGTAGAGAGTGGCCGCGTAGTGCGGGCTGCCCATCGCCTCCATGGTGCTGCCGAGGTAGAAGCGGCCGGGTTCCAGGACCATGCCATTGTGACCCATGACGACCTGGGTGGCCTTGGGCTGCTCGTAGCTGTCGAGTTCGGCCTCCTCGTAGCACAGGATGTCCGGCGCGAGGCGGAATCCGTAGCTGTTGGGCTCCAGGCGGGCCGGGCTGAAGTCATCGATGTGGATCTCGCCGGCGGCGACGGCTCGGGCTATCTCGGGTCCGGTCAGGATCACAGCCAACTTCCCATCAGGTCACTTATGGTCGTGCGGTAGGCGGTCAGGCCGTCCGTGCTGTTGTCCAGCACGGCATCGGGCTCGATCAGGTCCAGGGCCGACGTGGAGCCGTCAGCACGGGAGATGTCGCCGCGCTGCGCGAGCCTCTTCTGTCGCGCCTGCTCGGCGCAGGTGACGCGCACCACCCGGAAGCCTTGGGCACGCAGCAGAGGAGCGTCGGTGTGCGGGTCACGCAGGTCGTCGTTGATCAGCACGTCGGCGCCGTCGCGCACGGCGCCAGCGGCGCGCGCGAGGAAGTCGTCGACGAGGGAGCGCGGGTTGATCCGGCGCAGCTGTGTCGCCAGTTCCTCCAGGAGCACCTGGTCCTGGTCGCCTTCGCGCAGGGGCACGCCGGCGGCGGCATACACCCTCCTCTGCAGCTCGTAAAGAGGCCTAGCCAGGGGGATGCGGGCGACGGTCAGGCCGCGTTCCGCGGCCCACTCACAGATGATCCTGGCGCAGGTGGACTTACCGGACCCGGACAGCCCGATCACCGCGATTTGCAGCGGCGCGGCCGTAGCCCCCGCGCTCATGCGAGGTCTTTCAGTACGGCATCGAGGTCGACGTCGAGCGTACCGGTGAGACGGATCACGTTCAGGCCGGCCAGCAGCGGGCGCATGGCGGACAGCGTGGCGTAGAACTCCTTGTAGTCCGGCACCAGATAGTGCTGCCAGCCAAAGAACGTGGTGTCGACGGAGCGGTCCACGATGGTGTTCAGAGCGGACCAGCGGGCCCCGGGCTCGATCACAGGGGTCACTCGCAGCGGCTCGCCCGGTTTCACCTGCGGCAGCAACAGGCCGGCAAGGCGGTGAGGGGCGGGGTCGAACTCGGCGCCGATCCACTCCTCGAAGACGTCCGGGTCGAGGAGCATCTTTTGCCGGTCGGGTAGGTCGCCGAGCGGCGCGTCGAGGCTAGCCTCGACTGCCGCGGCGAGGTCCGGGTGGGCGCGCAGGGTGCCCACTCCGATGTACGGGTAGTCGCGCCAGGCGCGTACGGTGATGAACCCGTCGGCTTCGAGGGTGCAGAAGAGCTTATCGCCCGTGAAGTAGTCCCAGCCGCCGTGGTCCAGCACGGACAGCATGGTGGTCGTCTTGCCCGCGCCCTTGGGGCCTCCAATGGCATGCACCTCGCCGTCGCGGCGTACGGCGGAGGCGTGCAGGACAACGGTGCCGGCCGTCTCCTCCGTCCTGATGATCAGGTCGCGAACGAAGTCGATGATCTGGACCGCCGCCCCCTCGCCGATCGCGATCTCGAAGTCACGGTCGGTGGCCGCGTCCACTGGGACATTCACGACGGCGTTGTCGTTGCGGTAGATCAAGCGGTCGCCGTGCCGGGAGATCAGCGCGTCGAACGTGAACTCTGGTGCGCTGCTTCGCCGGATGACGACCGGCTCACCCTCCGGCTCCCCGCGGACGGATTGAAGCGCCTCCACTCGGATCCGGTAGTCCGGCTGCTGGGCGGGGCCGTCGGCCAGCAGGTGGCGGAAGAACCGACTTATGGGTTCGAAGGCTTGCTGCGCGGCATCGTCGACCTGGAACTCCACGGTCGTGCCTATGAAGGTCAGATGGAGGATCATACGTGGCTCGCACTCCGGTCGGTGTGAGTGGCCGTCAGCTGCTGCAGCACCAGTTCTGCCGGCCAGGTGTTGTCGATCACGCCCAGGTCGGAGCCACCCGGCAGCCCGGGTCCTGCCGCGGCGAACAGGGCATGCAGGCGGTCGTCGCCGCCATTGGTGACGTGGGCGCCCGGCTTGGCCGCGCCGTGCACCGGGCTCGCACCACCGGACAGGTCGGCCGAAGGCAGGCAGTCCGCGTCGAACAGCAGGTCCATGCGGCGGCCATCGGGCGAGGGGAGCAGCCGCTGGACCAGGGGCCGGTCCGTGCCCGGCGTGCACACGGCCGTGAGCAGGCCGCGCACGGTCGCGGCGATGGCGTCGGTCTCCTCTCGGGACGGCGGACCTCGGCGGCCGGCGGACCCGTTGATCCATAGGGAGCCGTTGTTGACGGGGTGGTAATACGCGGCTGACCGCTCGGGGTCGAGGCGACCAGCGGTGTCGGTGACGGCCAGGCCCGCGTCCAGCAGCAGCTGGTTGGGGTGCAGCGTCCAAGCCGTGCCCGCCATGCCGTGGTCGGCGCAGAGGACGACGGTGTCGTTTTCGCCCGCGCGGTTGAGGACCCGACCGAGCAGCCCATCGGCCTGGCGGTAGCAGCGGGCGATACGGCGCCACACCTCGGGTGCCTCGTCGGGACGGTACGCTGCGCTGCGCTCGTCGCACCAGCCGAGCAATTCGTGCCCGACATCGTCCGTGGTGGGCAGGTAGAGCACCACGAGGTCGCTGCTGTGGTGGGCGAGGGCCCGTTCTATGGCGGCACCGAAACCACGGCCGACCAGGCGGACCGACGACAGGAACAAGTCCTCGGCGCTGCCGTCACCGCCGTCGACGAGCCTGGACCCGAACGTGCCGGCACGGTAGCAGGAACCGAGGGCCTCACCCGCGAACGGCGGCGCCTCGCGCAGCGCGGCGACGACGGACATGTCGTGCCCGACGGTTCTGGGCGACCAAGCGCCGGTGTGTAGCAGCAGCCGCCTGTCGCGCAGCTGCGCCTGGCGCAGCCAGATCCCGGTGTCGGCGTCCAGCATCAGCGGCGTCCATACGTCGGTGACGTGGGCCTCGCCGTGCCTGCCGCGCACCCGGACGCCCGGGCCATCGGCGACGGCCACCAGCTCGTGGTGGGCGACGGGAAAGGTGAGCGGTGCGACACCGAGCTCGTGCGCCCCGTGCCGGGCCAGGCGCCTGCTGTAGGCCTCGGTCGCCGCGTCGAGCCACTCAGGCACGGTTCCCGTGTCAGTGACGGTGTCGGCGACCCACGGCACGTGCACAGCGGTCGTACGCAGCCCGGACCGCCCGGCCGTCTCCCACACAGCCGGCCGCCGGCACGCCGAGCGGGCGAAGCCGGAGACGGAGTCCCCGAGGCGCCCGGTCGCGCTCGGCACGCGGAAGCCGGTAACACCGTGCTCGTCGGGCCAGGTTCCGGTGAACAAGGTGGCGAGCGACGGCGGCGTCTGGCAGTTGGGCGCCGGCGGCCGGGCCGCCGCGAACACACCTGCGGTACGGAGCCGACGCACCGCAGGCAGCTGCCCCTCGGCGTCCAAGCGGTCCACGATCCAGGGTGCCGCCGCGTCCCACACCATCCAGTAGACGGTCACCCCATCTCCCCCGGGCGGGAAGTCGCGGCCAGCAGCGCGGGCAGGTCGGCGATGCCGTCGATCACGTCGTCGGGCTGCGGCAGGCCGCTCTCGGCGCGCTGGTCGGCGTACTTGCCGGTGCGCACTTGGACGGTGCGGGCGCCGATGGCTCGGCCGCCCGCGATATCGGTGGCGGCGTCGTCGCCGACCACGACACACAGCTCCGGCAGGCAGCCGACGGAGCGCACGGCGAGGTCGAAGAAGCTGGGGGACGGCTTGCCCACCAGGCGCGCGCGAGTGCGCGTCGCGTACTCCAGGGCCGCGACGACAGCCCCGGTGTCGAGGTGGTCTCCGTCGGCCCGCTTGAAGTACCTGCCACGTTGCAGGGCGATCAACTCCGCGCCGGCGCGTAGGGCGCGGAAGGCGCAATCGAGCAGCGGGTAGTCCAGGACATCGCGGCAGTCACCGACGACCACGTGGGTCGGTGGCCGGTCACTCGTGAAGTCGGCGAGCACGGGGCGCACCGCGTCGGAGACCACGAGCAGCGCAGACGCGTCGGAGGCCGCGAGCACCAGCCGGGCCGCGGCGACGGGCGTGAACAGCTCCGCGGCGTCGATGTCGAGGCCGATCCCGGCGAGGTCGGCGAGGATCGCAGCCGGGGGCTTGGAGTCGGTGTTGGTCAAGAACCGCAGCCGCAGTCCCTGGGCACGCAGTTCGCCGATCGCCTCGACCGCCTGCGGCAGCAGCTGGCCGCGGGCGTGCACGGTCCCGTCGAGGTCGATCAGCACGGCACGGTACGCGCCGCTCAGCATGGATCCGCCAGTCGCGCGAGCTCCGGCCGTCGCGCCACCGCTTCCTTGAGGAAGGTGCGCTTAGAGTAGAAGGACCGATCGGCGGACAGTCCGTGTTCGGTGAGATAGCCCTCCAGCCACTGGGCGAGCGCCTCGAGCTCCTCCATCGCCGTGGCCTCGTCGGGCTCCAGCGGGCTGCGGGTTCGCAGGTACTCCAGTTCACACTGGGACAGCACCATGTCCTCGGCCCCGTACAAGGAGCAGTGGTCGAAGAAGATGCCGTAGACGTGCCCGGTGCGCACTGACTCGAAGTTGACGTCGTAGCGCACTCGGCGAAACGGCGGCAGCGGGCGGATCTCCACGCCCAGTTCAGTGCGGATGTAGTGCGCGTACTTCCCGGGTTCGATGTCCAGGCCGTACGTGTGCTGTTCGCGCCGTGAGAAGGAGTCCTCCGCGTACCACTTCCGCTTCATCAGCTGCTTGCCGTCCGTGGTGGGGATAAAGGAGACGTAGCCCCTTTCCTCTTCAGGCCCGGTCACCTCGAAGAGGTGGTTGGCGTAGTCCCAGGCCTGGAACTCGTCGCGGTATTCGGGAACGAAGCCTGTCAACTCGCCTGCATGGATACGTCTGTTGAGCTCAACGGTGAGCCCCCAGATGTCCGGGGCCGGGTCGAGCGTGTACTTGTACTCCAGCTCCTGGCCGGGGAAGCACCTGCGGTAGTAGCGCTGGTGGTTGTTGAGGAACAGCGCATGCTCGGCGTGCGCGGCGAGTGCCGGGACCAGCCAGCCGAGGTCCTCGACGGGGCCCGGACCGACCGGCTGCGGGGTGATGCGTATGAAGCAGGCGTCCTCGGCGAGGAAGCGGATCTGCGTGTACACGTGGTATCCGGCGTCGGGCGAGCCGGTCACGTAGGCCAGCGGGACGAGCGAGGAGGCGCTGCCCGGGGCAAGCGCGGTTAAAACGTCGCAGGCCACGGCGTGCGGGAACAGCTCCTCTGCGACGAGGACGGCCGAGCCTCCCGTACCGGGCGCGAGGGCCTCGCAGCGGCCGAGGTCCGCCCAGCGGACGATGACGGTGTTGGCCACCCCGGCGGGGTGCTGGGGCGGCACCCGCACCAGCACGATCGGTTCGTCCTCGCGCAACGGCGTGATGCCGTTGAGGAGGTGGATGCCGCCCACGGCGAGCCACGCCTGGTCGCCGCCGATGGTCAGGCTGGTCTCAGGCATGCTCGCTCCTCGATGCCGACGCGACAGCGACGGATCCGTCCGCGATGACGGCCTGGGTGCCGTCGGGGAACCCGGCGAGCCCGGTCCCGACCACGGCGGGCACCCCGGCCTCGCGCAGTAGGATTGCAAGGTGGCACAGGGTCGAGCCCTGTTCGAAAACGAACCCGGCCACGCGGTCGAGCAGCACCGACAGCACCGCGTAGGGCCGGCTGACCCGGACCACGGGCGGCTCGGCAAACGCCGCCACCTTGTCGAGGAGTCGGGCGATCCCCTCGTACTCCGAGACGTCGCGGGACTTGTTGATGCTCACGGCGGGCCCCACGGAGAGCCGCCTGAGTAGTTCGTCCTCGTCGATCGTGAACAGCGGGCCGCTCGCGCTGCCCGACGAGATGCAGACACCGTCGGTGCCGACGACGACGCCGTCGGCACCGAGCACCGAGTAGTCAACGAACAGCAGTTCGCCCTCGCTGAGCACCCATTCGAGGGTGACGTCTCCGTATCTCTCCTGCATCGCGGCGGTCAGGCGGCGGATCGCGTCCAGGTGGCGCACGACGGATTCGGCGTCGTCGGGGGCGGTCAACCGGCCGTCCTCGCCGACAACGACGGCCTGGGCGCCGGCAGTGCCGCGGTTGAGGGCAAGCAGTCCCTCCGGCGTGTACTCGACCACGAGCTCCCGATCCGCCAAGCGCGAGATGACGCCGAGGTCGCCCCGGACGAAGTCCCGTACCACCACGGTGTGTCCGTCGTCCGGTGGACCCCCCGAGGTGACTTGGAGGAGGCGGCGAACCACCTGGTCCTTGGGGACGACGATCTGGCGCAGGGTGTTGCCGAAGTCGAGGACGCACTCGGCGCTGCGCCCCTCGGCGAGGGTCCCTGCCAGGCGCGCGGCGACCTCGGGGTCCTTCAGCGCCCGGGGTGAGAAGCCGACCACCCAGCCCGCCCCGACTGGGACGTCCTGGGAGGCGGCCAGCCGGTGTGCTGGACCGCGCTTGGCGGTGTAGCTGACGTAGACCTCCTCCACCTCGTGCAGCGAGGCCCCGGCGGGGATGTCGTCGAAATACAGGCGCGCGGTCCACAGGCCGTCGGCTCCGGCCTCCGGTGCCGGGCTGCGCCGCGCGGTGACCGGGCGGACCTGCAGGATGCGGACGCCCGAGTCGTCGACGGCCCACTCCACATCCACGTCGTGGCCGCGCCCAGCACGCAACTCCCGGATGATCCGCACGATCTCGACAATCGCGTCGCGGTGCTCGGCGGGCAGCTCGTCAACGGTGTCCGACGTTGCGCGCAGTGGTTCTGCGGCGCCGGACACCAATGTGTGGGCGAGGCCCTCCACGTACTCCAAGGCGACGTCGTCGGAGGGGCCGTCGAGACCGGTGAAGGCCACGCCGGCGATGCGGGGAGCGACCATCTCCTGGACGAAGACGGCGAGCCGGGGCAGCGGGTCGAAGTCACCGGCCCGCACCCGGGCGGCGACAGCCGGCGGCGCGTAGTAGGAGCGGCGGCACTCCTCCACGGCCTCGATCACGTCCTCGACGCCTTTGACGCCGAGGACAGACTGGTACACCCCGGCGAGGCTGGCGGCGGCGGTGTCCTCGTCCAGCCCGGAGGAGCGCACAGCGAACCGGAGTCCCTCGATGCGATCCCCGAATAGGTCGCGCAGCCGCTCACGGATGAGCCGCCGGGTCCCCTCCGGCAGGCTTGTCGCGGCGGCGATTTCGCCGATGCGGTCCATGGACTCGGTGAAGAATGCGCCGACGGTGGCGCGCATCTCGTTGAAGAGCTCCCCCATCCGAGCCTGGGCATCGGCGTCCATCGCCGCGGCCAGCTCCATGGCCGGCACCGCAAAGGCCGTCGGTACGGAGAAGGAGCGGGACGCCTTCGCGAGGGAGACGAACTTGGCGCCGACGTGGGCCGGGTCCGGGACCGTGTCGAGTCCCGGCAGGCGGTGGCGGGCCTGCTTCCTCTCGAAGTCTCGGTGAATGTCGCTGGAGCGCGGGCCGACCGAGCCCTGGTACTTGCCGTCGTACAGCTCCACGTCGCCCTGCGGGCGCCACCACATCATCTGCCCGATGTTCATGCCGTGGTAAACGCGGACGCGGTTCATTGTGAACAGCTGCAGCGTCCACTGGCCCTCGTAGCCGATGTCGCCCAGGCTCGCCGAGAGGTTGATGAACAGGCCGAGGCGCGCCACCGAGGACCGGGCGGCGAACGTCGGCGCGTAGCAGCGTCCGCCGAGCACTTCCTCGGTATGCGCGAGATACAGCCGTCCGGGCTCCAGCACGTAGCCCTCGTCCGGAATCTCCAACTCCTCGTAGTCATTGGGGAAACGGGGATCGAGCAGCATCTTTGTGTAGATCCGTAGCCGCTTGCCGAGCCGGAAGTTGTAGCTGTTGGGGTTCACCTGCGATGGCTCGAAAGGCTCGATGGTGATACGACCCGCAGCGTATTCCCGCACGATCTCGCTACCGGTAAGAATCAATGCGTCCCCCGCCTCGCTCCAGCGCAAACCATGCCGTGAGGAGAATATGACAGCCTGGCGGACGATAATCAACCGGTTTAGCCTCGTGCTTTCGCGACGAGTTTCGTCAACACTGCTCGTTGACATGAGAAAATCGCCTTTGAACTGGAAGGATGGGGCTTGCCGGTAAGTGTTCGGCGATCCCGTGGCGCGTGCGTGCTCGGTGAGGGACTCCTGTGTCTGCCAGGGCAATCGGCCGTGGTCACCACCGACGCGATGAAACTTTCACCGCCGCCGATCACGTCGTTTGCGCGGGTGAGAACCCGCGATCAGGTCAGGCCAGGGAGTGTCATACGCGAGCTAGGGAGTGTGGAAAAGTGCGCCCGTCGCGAGCGCGGGCCCAGATGGATGCATAGCGAAGCGGAGGAGGAGCCCGTGGCGGAACCTACGGGCGACCTTCCCGGACCCCGCGGAAGTTCCGAGCCTGCGAGCAACTTTCGTGGGCGGCGACAACGCAGCGAGGCGCCATCTGGACCGTGCGTAGCAAGGCATGACTTTTCGTAACTGGTTAGGCCCTTTGCGAGGCTGTCCGATTTGATCAGCAGTGCGTGATCCGCGATCATCTGTCGGGTGTCCGCTCCCACCCCGCCGAAGCCGTCGTACGACGAGCTGGCAGCGCTGGTAGTGCGGTTGGATGCGGCGCTGGAATCGACGCGAAGAGAGCTGGCGGACACACGGGCCGCGCTGGACAAGGCGAACGCGCGGATCGCGGATCTGGAGGCCCGGCTGGGGTTGAACTCGGGCAACTCCTCCAAGCCGCCGAGCTCCGATGGTCTGGCCAAGCCCTCGCCGAAATCGCTACGCAAGAGCGGTCAGCGCAGGCCGGGGCGCCCGAAGGGGACGCCGGGAGCGACGTTGATGCAGGTCGATCGGCCGGACAGACGGGAGCGGCACGAGCCTGAGCGGTGCCGGGGCTGCGGGCATGACCTGGCCGGCGCGCCCGAGGCCGGCATGGAAAAGCGGCAGGTGTTCGACATCCCGCCGGTCACCGTTGAGGTGATCGAGCATCAGCTGATTGAGCGGCTGTGTGCGTGCGGGGTCGTCACCCGCGGCAGCGCTCCGCAGGGCGTGACCGCGCCGGTGCAATACGGCTCCCGGATCACCGCGATCATCGTGTACCTGTACATCGGGCAGTTCCTGTCCAAGGACCGCACCGCCAAGGCCCTGGAAGACCTGTTCGGCGTGCCGATCTCGGGCGCGAGCGTGCTGACCGCGGCCAAACGGGCGGCCGGACGGCTGGATGGGTTCTTGGCCCGCGCATGCGAGGAAATCGCCGCCGCCCCCATCGCGCACTTCGATGAGACCGGGTTCCGCGTCGACGGCAGGCTGCACTGGGTGCACTCGGCCTCCACGGGGAAGTGGAGCCTGATCACCGTGCATCGCAAGCGCGGTACTGAGGCGATGGACGCCGCGGGGGTGCTGCCGGGCTTTGCGGGCGTGGCCATCCACGACGCCTGGGCGCCTTATGACACCTACACCAGCGCGACCCACGCTTTGTGCAACTCTCATCTCCTGCGTGAGCTGCAGCAGGTCATCGATACTGCCCCCGGCGGACAGTGGTGCTGGGCCGAGCAGGCCGCCGTCGCGCTGTGTGAGATGAAGACCCTGGTCGAGGCGGCCCTGAAGGCGGGCGGGCTGAAGCATCTGGACCAGGTGGCGTTGGCCGAGCAGGTTCGCCTGTGGCGCTCGGCCGCCCTGGTCGGCAAGAACGACACGGCCGCGCGGTCGGGCATGCTGATGAAGAAGCACAACGCCCTCGCGACCCGGATGCTGGCCCGTCACGACGACTATCTGCGGTTCACCCGAGACGAACGGGTGCCCTTCGACAACAATGCGGCCGAACGCGAGATCAGGATGATCAAACTGAGGCAGAAGGTCTCCGGCTGCCTGCGCACCCTGGCCGGTGCCGAGCAGTTCTGCGCGATCCGCAGTTATCTGGCCACCGTCCGCAAACACGGCGTCGACTTCTTCCACGCCCTCGTCGAACTCGCCGAGGGCCGCCCCTGGCTGCCCGCCATCCCAGGGCTCACACTCCTCGACGGTCTTCGCGCCCCCGCCGACAATTCGGCGCTGCCTGCCGCAACGTAATCTCATACGTAGCGATCTTGGTGACCTAACCAGTTACGACTTTTCAAACACGACCTAGCCATCGCGGATCTCTCAAGGGTGGCATACGCACCGTGGGACGTCGGCGGGATTGCCCGCGCGTCAGCTCTGATCTTGCGGTTGAGATCGCGTAAGCATTAAGCTGCGGTGCCCCTGCCAAAACCCCCGGTCCCTAAGAAAGTCCGACCGGGTTTCGAGCTGTTCAGCTTCCCTTGATCGCAGAGAAGGAAGGCACCGATGGACATGGTCAAGCTACTCAAGAAGGCGCTCTCCGAGGCTGCCGAAATCCCCGTGGAGTCGCTTCAGGACGACGTTGCGCTCGAGCAGCAGGGCATCACCTCCTTTCAACTCGTTACCAGCTATGTGTGGTTGGAGCATGAGCTGGGCATCTCCTTCCAGGGTGACCAATTGCCGTACTCCACCGCGGCCACCATCGCGGAGCTGGCCAAGGCCGTGGAGGCGATTCACGCCAGTGCCTGACTGGTTTCGCGCGACGCCCCGTGCGGCGCCCGACGCGATACGGCTGTTCTGCTTCCCGCCTGCCGGTGGGGCCGCGTCGCTCTTCACACCGTGGCGGGACCGGCTCCTGCCTCACATCGACGTGCACACCGTCCAGTTGCCCGGCCGGGAAGAGCGCGGTGCGGAACCCCCGTACACCGAAGCGCGCTTACTCGTACGGGAGTTGACGGCACAACTGACGGCCTGCCAGCAGGGCAACAGGCCGTACGCCTTCTTCGGGCACAGCCTCGGCGCAGCCATCGCCTATGACGTGGCCTGTGCTATGCGGTCCGAGGGTGTGCCCGGCCCGCGCGCGCTGATCGTCTCCGGGCGTCGTTCCCCCTATGCCCCACGGCGGGTTACACGCAGCCACATGCTGAGCGACGACGAGTTCGTCGCGTGGCTGGTGCGGCTCGGGGGCGTGCCGCGCGTGTTCCTGGGCCGCACGGAGACGTACAAGTTCTTTCTGCCCCTGCTGCGGGCCGACTTCGCGGTCGACGAGACCTATGCGCCGAGCACCCCTCCGCCCGGCGTCCGCTGCCCCGTCCTGGCGGTCACCGGCACGGACGACCCGCTCACCGCCCCCGCAGACCTCGCGGCCTGGGCCGAGGTGACCCAAGGTCCGTTCGATCAGCGAGAATTCAGCGGCGGGCACTTCTACCTGAATGGGGCACCGGAGGAACTGCTGGAGGCGATTCGCACCCAACTGGCCGTGCCAGCAGCGAGATCGGGGCGTGAGTGATGCCGTCGGTGGGTGCCCGGAGCGGTCAGATCGTCGTGTGCAGGGCCGCCATGCGCTCCTCGATCTCCTTCCGGCTCCCGCCCTCCACGACGCACCGCAACCCTGCGTCCCCGGAGGAAGAAGGAGTGCCGGGCCGCGGCGCCTCCTTCGTGTACGCCAGCCAGGACGGCGGGGCGGAGCGGTCGTAGCCCAGTGGCACGGCGGTCTCCAGGATCCAACCGGACTGTGGACCGATCCGCTCCAGGAAGGTGTCCTCGCACAGCAGCCCGGCGCTCAGCAGACAGGCGGCCCTCGCCTGGTCGACGCCGTACGTGTGCCGCATGGACTCCTTGATCAGACCGCCGCCCCCGCGGCACGCGACCTCGCCGGCGAGGAAGCGGCCGTCCGGCGTGCGGTACATCTCCAGGTGCAGGATGTTCGGGCGGTGCGCCTTGCCGACCTTGGCGGTCAGCGCCTCGGCGTAGCGGCGCAGGAAGACGTACTCGGAGGAATCGGCGTCGACCATGACGGAGCCGGTGTTGTGCCGCGTGAACAGGTGCGGCGGGTGTAGATAGCGCGAGGGCGAGACCAGGATCGGCGCACCGTCCCTGACGAGAATGTCCACGTGGTACACGTCGCCCTCGACGAATGGCTCTAGGATCAGCTGGGAGCAGTGCAGCGCGGTGAGCACCTCGGGCTGCGCGGCGAGCCGTTCGACCGCCTGCGCGGGCGAGGCGAGAGTCTGCACGCCCATGGCGCCGGAGCCGTCGCGTGGCTTCAGGACGACGGGCCCCAGCCCAGCGCAGGCCGTGAGGACGTCCTCGCCGCTGCTCGGCAGGCGATGCGGTACGGCTGGCACCTCGGCGTCGTCGACCTCGATGCCGTCGAAGAGCTGCTTCATCAGCAGCTTGTCGCGGTAAAGCACGGCTGCCGACGACAGCATGCCCTCGATGCCGAAGAGGGTGCGCGCCTCGGCGGCCCTGAGCACATCCGCCTCCGCGTTGGAGAAGACCACGTCCGGCCGCCACTCCGCGCACACCTCGAAGATCCGGCGAGTCGTCGCAGGGGAGTGGTAGTCCTCGAGCACCTCACGGCGCACGCCTCGCGCGATGTCGTCGTCGGCGCGGGCCGTACCGGACCCACTGATCAAGCGTACGTCGATGCCGGGCGCCACCTCCTGGAGCCAGGTCTCGAATGGGGCGACAGAGCTGGGCTGTTGCAGGACCAGTACGCGCATTCGGTGAGACTGATGGATCAGGCGGCCCAGAGTCAATGCCCCCCTGACCAATACCTCACCATATGAGATAAGTTGCCCGGAAAACGCGCGTGCGAGCGCTACCCGCCGCGGTGGATCAGGGATTGATCTCATTTTGGCCCTGTGACATTCTCCTGCCCGTGATGATTCCGGCCGCCTGCACGGCCGCGCTGCTCTGCCTGATCGAGGGGGGCGAGGCGATGGCCCTGCTCTCCCGGCGGCGGCCACGACCGTGGGGAGCGGCTGCGGTCGCGGCCGGCGGCGCCCTGCTCTGCCTGACCGTACTCCTCGCCGTGGCAGCTGTGCTGCCGGTGCGGGCCACGCGGGTGACCGCGGCGGCGGTCGTCCTGCTCATCGGGCTGCAGTGGCTGGTGCGCGCAGTACTGCGACTGCTCGGTCCCCGGCCCGGCGGCGGGCGCACGGCATTCGCCATCGTCCTCGCGGCGGCCGTGGAGGCCGCCCTCGCCTGCGTCGCGCTCGCCACCGTAGCCGGTACGCCCGCCGCGGCTTGGGCGCTGTGCGGGTGGGGCTTCGTCATTCTTATGGCTGTGGCCGGGCTCATCGCGCACCGTGCGCTGCCCGGGCCGCCGCAACGCATCCCCAAGGCGGTCCTCGCCCTCGCGCTGACCGCCACCGGTGCGGCGGCCGCCGCACCGGCGGAATGGTGGGTGAGCGCGGCGGCGGCCGCCGCCGTCACCCTGGCCGTGCTGCGACTCCGCTCCGCTCCGCCGCCGCACCGGGCCCGGGATGTCACGGGCGTACGCGGGTTCCTCCTCGGCGACACCGCCGTCACATGGCCGGCCACCGCAGCCTTCGCGGCTCTGGCGCCGACCGTGCCCCTACCCTGGCGCCCGCTGCTGCTCGCGGCGCTTGTCACCGCAGTTCTCCTGGCGGCCACCGGACGGCGTGGGCGCCGGGCGGCCCTCATTGGCTACCGGAGCGCCGGGCTGGAGCCACCACAGAAAAGGGCCCGTTGGACAGGACGCGCCCATCCACATCAGTCAGTCCAGTTGCCCGCCACGAGGCCGGTCTGGAACCACCTGCTCAGGAATCAGGAAGCCACGTTGCCGTCAGACCCCGCCCCGTCGCCCGTCGAAGCCGGACGCCCCGTCGAGCTCGCTCTCCTCACCGGCCCCCGGCTCCTCGACGTGGCCCACGCCGTGCGTGTGCACGCCGCGCAGGCCCCGGACCGGCCCGCCGTCAAGGACGCCACGACCACACTGAGCTACGCGGAGCTGCGCGAGCGCGTCGACGCCAGTGCCAGGGCCTTGACTCTCAGGGGCGTTACGCCCGGCGACCGAGTCGGCATCCATCTGCCGAACTCCGCCGAGTACATCATCGCGATCCTCGCCTGCATGACGGTGGACGCGGTCTTCGTGCCCCTCCCGTTCTCCGACCCGGTGGATCGCGTCCAGGGCCTTGCCCGCGACTGCGGCATCGCGCTCACCATCGTGCCCGCCGGCCACCGGCTGTCGGAAGCCGCCGAGGAGGAGCTGCGTCCCGTACGCCTCGACGAGCTGGACACAGCACCCGGCGCACAGCCAGCGGGGGAGCCCCCAGCGTGCGAGGACGACATCGTCTACCTCGTTTACACCTCAGGCACCACCGGCAAGCCGAAAGGCGTGATGATCCGCCGACGGAGCCTGCGCAACTTCGTCGCTAACACCATCGCGTCCTTCGAACTCAGCAACGAGACGCGGGCGTTGTGCGTCTCTCCGTTCCACTTCGACGGCTCGTTCGGCAGCATCTTCTCGGTGCTCGCCGTCGGCGGCTCTCTCGTAGTGGCCGGCCACGGGCCGCTGCTGCCAAGCGACTTCTTCCGGCTGCTGCTGTCCGACGGCATCACCCACACCTCGTTCTCGCCGAGCCTGCTGCGGCTGCTCACCGCCAGCCGCGACCTGCCCAAGCTCGCGCAGTCGCGGCTGCGCACGGTCGGCCTCGGCGGCGAGGACTGCACCCCGCAGCAGATCGCCCAATTGCTCGAACACCGACCGCAGCTGCGGGTGTTCAACCGCTACGGGCCCACCGAGACCACGGTGGTGGTCGCGACGCACCTGGTGACGCGCGAGTGGTGCGAGTCCGGCCGCAAAATCCCCATCGGTACCCCCGACTGCGGCGTCGATTTCCACATCATGGACTCCCAGGGAGAGTTGGTCACCGAGCCGGGTGTCCCCGGTGAGCTGTGCGTGAGCGGCGTTCAGGTCATGGCGGGGTACTGGGGTGCCCCCGAGGTCTCGGGGAAGGTGC
Organism: Sphaerimonospora mesophila; assembly: GCF_001417795.1. Lineage (NCBI taxonomy): Bacteria > Bacillati > Actinomycetota > Actinomycetes > Streptosporangiales > Streptosporangiaceae > Sphaerimonospora > Sphaerimonospora mesophila. The sequence continues at coordinate 32,986 of NZ_BCBX01000035.1, forward strand.
TTAGGGACGACCTGGTGCCCCGTACCACGGTGTACCTCACCGGTGACCTTGTGGAGCGCACTCAGGACGGGCTCTACGTCTATCTAGACCGAGCCGACGATGTGATCAAGCGCAGCGGAAACCGGATCTCCATGACCGAGGTGACCGCGGCACTGCTCGCTGTGCCGGGCGTCGAAGACGCGGTATCCCTCGTCGACCGTCCCGAGGGCCGCACGCTGATCCGAGCCTTCGTGGTCGCCCCTCGGTTGGAGGCCGCGGAGGTCCGGCGGGAACTGCTGCGGCGGATACCGGCGTACATGAACCCTGATTCGCTCACAGTGCTCGATGAGATGCCCCGGCTCAGCGGCGGCAAGCCGGACGCCCGCCGCCTGCGCGCACTGGCCTGACCGACCCGGCGCCGCGGATGCTCAGGACCCGGACGGTCGCGTTTGGAGGATGAAGCGGTCCATCAGGCGGTCCATCAGCCCGGGCGCCTCGGCTGGGTCATCCAGCAGCGCGAAGACACGCACGGCCGCTGTTCCCCGGCGGAAGTCGCGGATCGTGTCGCCCACGGACACGAACTCCTCGACGTCAACGACCTGAGGCAGATCCGCGAAGCTCTGCGCGGTGCTGACCGCGGTGACTACGCCGGAGCGCATCGGCAAGTCCACGAGGAGCACGGTGCGCGGGTCGGTGACCGGGTCGACATGGGGGGCGCGGCCCGCAGAGGTATCGGTGAACGCCCGCCACAGGTCGACGCCGTGCTGGAGCCGCACGAGGTCGGTCACGCCGTCTCCGCCGGGCCGGCAGGCTATCTCGCCGATCAGCAGATCGTCGCCTGTGCCGAGCACTTCGAGATGCGTGACACCGGAGTCTAGGCCGAGCGCCTCGACCACACGCAGGTGCAACTCCTGGATCCGCGCGTACTCCGGGGAGGTGGGGGACAGCGCGATGGATCCAGCCACGGCGCCGTACTGCTCCTGTAGCGGCGGCACGAGGTAGCGGGAGACGCCGGAGAACAGCACCTTGCCCTCGTGCGTGACGCCGTCGCAGTGATACTCCGTGTCGATCTCCACGTACCGCTCGACGATCACCGGGAAGCCGGAGGCCCGCAGCCCCGCCGCCTCCTCCTTCCCGGCCAGCGCGACGGCCTCCTCGCGAGTGCGGACCACGAAGGTGTTCTGGCTGCCGCCGCCGAAGACGGGCTTGACGACGACCGCCCCCGAGCCCAACTCGTCGAAGGCCGCAGGCAGATGGGACAGAGTCGGTACCGCCATCCAATCGGTCACGGGCAACCCGTCCGCGCGCAGCGCCTGCTTCATCAGATGCTTGTTGCTGAAACGCATCGCCGTATCGAAGCCGATGCCCGGCACCCCGAACCAGGTGCGGATCAGGCCCGCGACCGGGACACTGCGCTCGGCGGGGCTGATCACGCAGTCAATGCCCCGCTCCTCGTATACCGCACGGGCGGCTTCCCTCACCTGGTCGAAGTGGTACAAGGAGTCCACTAGGCGCACATCTTCAATTTCCCGATAGCGGTGGGCGAATGCCGGCATTGTGATGACCGACACAGTGCCGAATTCATTCAGCCGCGCCAACTCCCGCGGAGGGTAGGTCTTCGCAGCATTGACGACAATGGCGTGCGGACGGTCGGTGGACATCATGTCTCCAGGGAGGGTTGAGTCGAGGGCGGAACGGGAATGGACGGTCCTTCAACTCGCCACAGCATTTGGCCTGGTACGGCGTTTCGTCGGCAAGCACAGCGGCCACCGTCTCTTCTTCGGTTCGGGATGAAAGCCGAGGAGAGGCGGTGGCCATGACAATCTATCCTGGCACGCGCGCGGCGGCAGGCTGCCCAGAGTCTGCGGAGGACGGCGCTCATATCGAGGCGACAAACATATTTCGTAGACGATCAAGAACAGCAGCGGACGCAACAGGGTGAACCGCTCGGCATGCTTGTCGCGGGTCACGGAGACGTGACCACCCGCGCAGCGGAGGCCGGCTGCTCGGGACGCGGGCCGCCCTTTGCCCAGATGGGGGAACCCGGCTTGCGGACCCCGCGGTCGAAACGCACTGACCACATATGAGCGGTTCTGACGACCTGCGCGGCATCCCGGTGTTGGCGCGGCCTCAGCCTCGAGGCCGGGTGTTGCGATGGCGCCGCGAGTAGTTCGTCGCCGCCGGGTGCAGCGAGATCTCGACTCATCGCCTGGCCGCCGTCACCGACAGCACGGTTGACATCCATGCCATGGTGGTGAGGCAGGAATGACGCCTTCTGCCATGAATCGAAACCGGCCCGGAAGGGCCGGCCAAGGGGTGGACGACGTGAGCGAGGCGGACGGACTGGTGATCCACTACCGCGATCCGGGGGATCTGCGGACCGGAGACCCGCCTCTCGGCGACGAGTGGGTCACCCGGCTGTCCACGACCGGACCGGTGCGCGAGGACGCGGTGGCACGCCTACACGGGTTGATGCTGCGCGCAGCCCGGCATCAAGTCAGCCGCATGCCGGAGGCGGCCGGACTCGGCGCGGCCCGCCGGGAGGAGACCGTGCCCTCGGCAGCGGACGAGGCCACGTTGTCGGTCCTGGCGCGGCTGAGCACGTTCGAGGGCCGCAGCCGGTTCACGACGTGGGCGTACAAGTTCGGGATCCTCCACGCGGGTGTCGAGGTGAGACGTGCCGCATGGGACGGGCGGGAGATCGAGCTGCACGAGGTGGCGGAGCCGCGGGAGACCGCCACGACCTGGCCGAGGCCGTGCGAGACGGAGTCCTCCAGGTGTTGACACCGCACCAGCGACGCATCGCCGTCGCGTTGCTGGTCGACGAGGTGTCGATCGACGTGCTGGCGGAGCGGCTCGGGACCAACCGCAGCGCGCTGTACAAGGCGTTGCACGACGCCCGGAAACGACTGCGGACCCACCTGTCCGCCCAGGGCTTTCTACCGGCGCGAACCACGAAGGGGGTGAACCGATGACGAAACGTGGACCGCTGAGCCCGGAGGCCGTCGAACGCCCGATCGCAGCCACCGAGCCGTGGTTGTCCTGCGACGACTGCTTCGAGCAGATCGATGCCGCCATCGACAAGATGCTTGTCGGTTCGACTGTGCCGATGAGCGAGGAGCTCCGAGTTCACCTGTCGGCATGCGCGGTCTGCTGCGAGGAAGCGCGGACACTGGCGGCTCTGGTGGCCGAGGAGCACGGCCTGTCCAACACGGGCGATCGTCGTACGCTGGATGCGGTGGTCTGGCCGGGTGGGATCGGTGTCCACAGCCGCTCACCTCTGCGCGAGCAGGAGGCGGGTGGTGAGGGCGAAGGGATGTGCAATTGGTTCGTCTCCCCTCGGACACGCAACTACCCCATGGGTTTGAAGCCCGGCCTACGGACCGGGCTTTGTGCTTTCGGCCGGACGGTTGTGTACCCCGTCGGGGTCGCAGACGATCGTGATCGTACGGGCCTTCAGGTATGGGCTGATCTTTTCGTGGTCGGTCAGGTTCAGGCGAGCGGAGAGGATGTCGAGGAGCCGGTCCTCGCGGATGTACAGGTTCCTGGGCTGATCAGGTGTCCGGGCCCTGGCGCTGGTGTGGCCGTGCCGGCACCGGTAGCCGGGCCGCTGGTTGGCCCAGTGCGCTTCCATGCGCCGCCCGCACAGCCCGCAGATGAGCAGCCCGGACAGCCGGTAGCGGCGAAAGGCGCCGTCCGCGGTCGCTCGCGTGGCGCGTACGGCCTGCACTGCCACGAAGTCGGCCTCGCTGACCAGGGGTGGATGCACCTGATCGTCCGAAATGATCCAGTCGGAGTGGTCATTCCAGGATCGGCTGCTCACCGAGTGAGGATCATGGTCGGTGCGCTGCCGGTTCCACGCCTGGCGGCCGGTGTAACGGGGATTCTCCAGGATCGATGCGATGGTGCGTACCGTCCAGCCCTCCCCCGACCTGTGTGGGTTTCGTGCCCTGTCCACTCGGGACGGACACGGGATGCGCCGTTCGTTCAACTGCCGGGCGATCGCCGCGATGCTCCACCCGGCCCGCCGCACCGCGAAGATCCACCTGACGACGGCGGCAGTGGCGGGGTCCGGTTCCAGCTGGTGCAGCCGGCGCCCCCAGCGGGCATGCGCCCGGTTCGGATGCGGGCCGGCGTCCGCCAGCCGGTACCCGTACGGCGGACGACCGCCCATGTATCGGCCCTGCACGGCCGCTTGCACCCGCATCGCAGCCAGTACCCGGTGGCGTGCCCGGACCACCTCGCGCTGTGCCTGCGCGCCGAGCACGGTCATCAACGCCTGGTGGGTCGGGCTGCCCATCTCGACCGCGCCGGCCGCCTCGGGCAGCCACACCTGCACTCCGCGCTCGTCCAGCCACGGCAGCAACTCGTTGATCTGGTCGGCGAAGAACACCCGCTCGTACTCGCCGACCACGATCGCGTCGAACGGGCAATCCGGCCCGCTGATGAGCTCCAACAGCTCCGCCGCCTTCGGACGGTCCTGCCATGGCACCCTCCGGGACACCCCGACGTCGAAGAACTCCCGCACGATCCGCCCGTGCCCCGACACCAGCTCCGCAGCCACCTCCCGCTGCCAGCCCTGCGAGGTCCACCGGTCCTGGAACCGTTCCGTCGACGTCCGGCCGTAGAACGCGAAACGCAACCCCGGCTCCGCCTCACGGCGCTTGGCCGGGCGTCTCCGGGTTCCCCGGCGAGCCTGTCCGATCCAGGTGTCGAGCTGCAGTTCGGTCTGGGTCGCGGTCATGCCCCTGTCCCATCTGAGAGTTTTCCTTTCGCTCATGACGCCTGATTTCGTCCGTCGGTGCGCCGTAAGCCCGGTAATTTAGGGGTTTCGCGTGAGAGGGAGTGGTGTTTCGTGCCGGGGACGGCCCGCGAGCGACTGGCTGAGCTGCTCGGCGAGCCAGGGAAGCTGGGAGAGCTGGAGCAACAGGCCGCGTGGAGCGTCTACCAGAAGCTCTTCATGACCGATCTGTCGGTGACGGTCGACGGAGTCGGCCCGCTTCACTTCCCCGTCTCCGACGAGCAGTCCGCACTGCTGCGCGGGCTCGGCCGCCGGGCACGGTTCGGGCGCGGCGAGCAGACCTTGACCGACCCGGAGATCCGTGACACCTGGGAGATCCCCAAAGAGCTGGTGCACATCGAGTGGACCACCCGGTTCGACGCCGTCCTACAGGTGATGCGCGATGAGATGGGACTGCCGCCGCATTGCGAGCTCACGCCGGACCTGCATTCCATGCTCCTGTACGAAACCGGCCAGTTCTTCGTCACCCATCAAGATTCCGAGAAGGACGACTCCATGGTCGGGACCTTGGTGGTGACGCTGCCGTCCGACCACACCGGCGGTGAGCTCGTCATCGAGCACCGCGGCCGGCGGAAGGAATACCGCGGATCGAAGGTCGCGGTCTCGCTGGTCGCCTTCTACGCCGACTGCCATCACCAGGTCCTACCGGTGACGACGGGGAATCGGATCACCCTCACCTACAACCTGATCCTGACTGGAGACAGCGGCCCCGCAGGCCAGGACGCCACAGCCCAGGATGCGCTGGCCGGTGAGCTCGCGGCCTGTCTTGACGAGCACTTCGCCACTCCGATCACCCTCTCCTATGGCAGAGGCCAGGCCGACCCGCCGATGCGGCTGGCGTACCTGCTCGATCACGAGTACACCGCCCGGGGATTGAGCTGGTCCCGGCTGAAAGGCTCCGACGCCGCCCGTGCGGCGCTGCTGCGGGCCGCAGCGGACCGGGCGGATTGTGAGGTGACGCTGGCCCTTGCGGAGATTCAGGAAACCTGGGACGCCTACGACTCCGACGACGAGGATTCCTGGTACGACGACTACGACAGCTATGACGACTCTGACGACGACGCGGAGGAGGACTCCGACAGCACGGACGACGGGCAGTACGTCCTTCAGGATCTGATCGATTCCTCTATCACGCTCGCCCACTGGGTCGGCCCAGAAGGCGGACGCCCCGAGGAGATCTCGCTGACCCTCACCGATGCGGAGGTGGCCGCGACGACCCCGACGGCCGATCTCACGCCCTACACCTCCCAGTACAAGGGCTACATGGGCAACTACGGCAACACCCTGGACCGCTGGTACCGGCGGGCGGCGCTGATCATCTGGCCCCACAGCCGCGACTTCGCCAGCCGAGCCCAGGCCTCCTCGGCCTGGGCGATTGACGCACTCGGCGAGATGGTCGGTGCTGGAGAGGTCACCAAGGCCCGCGAGGCGGCGCGGTCACTGGAGCCGTTCTGGAACGCCTCGATCCGTTCCGCCCAGATCGATCTCCTCGGCCGGGCACTGGAAACCGCCAAGGGACTGGACGACGCGGAAACCGCGGCCATGCTCCTGCGTCCGTTCCAGCTGGAGCGACTGGCTCCCGACCATGCCCCGGCGCTCGCCGCCCTGGCCGCGCACTATGGCGACGCCTGGATCACCGGCCTGCTCCGCGACTGGACTGCGGCGTGGCGGCCGGGAGCCTACGGCCATGTCCCGGAGCTGCTGGAATGGCTCACGGGTCTCCCCCGGCTGTGCACAGCATTGACGGCCGCGGGAAGCGAAGGAACCGCGACCGCCCACCGCATCCTGGACCTGTCATGGACGTGGTTGACCGACGGGGTCCGTCCCATGCTCACCGGGCCGTCCACCAGCAGGCTGAACACGTGGCTGACCGGCCTCGGAGCGCCGCTCGCCGGGATCACCGCGGCCGCGGCCCAGACCGGATCCGCCGGCGTGCTGGACAATGTCGTCAAGCTCGGGCGAACGGGCGGCGACGAAGTGATCCCGCTTCTGATAGCCGCGCTGCGGGCCGCGGGGCCGCACAGCGAAGGTTTCGGCGACCTGGCCCTCGGCTGCGCCGAACGGATCCGGGTGGTGCTCTCCCGTCCGCAGCGTGCCTCAGACGACTGGTCGATCGAGCTGCCCGCCGGTTGCGCATGTGATCTGTGCGGGACACTCGGCGCGTTCCTCCGCGACCCGCAGCGGCGTGCTTTCGAGTGGCCGCTCGCGCAGGAGAAGCGAAGACATGTCCATTCCCGGATCGATGGTGCCGAGTTGCCGGTCCGCCACGAGACCAGACGACAGGGCCGACCGTACACCCTGGTGCTGACCAAAACCGAGGCCCTCTTCAAACGAGAGCACCTCATTCGCGAACGCAGCGAAGCGGACCTGGCCTGGCTCGTGGAGAACTGGAAGGTTCCCCGATGATCCGGCCATGCGCAGCAATCAGCCACTCCGCCCTGAACCATGGCCGGCCGAGCTCTTCCGATACCACCCGCTCGGGGCAGTTCATGACGCGCATCGGGCAGGTCCAGATATCCTCGGACGGCCAGGCGATGCTTCCGGCACCGCTCTCTGCGGTAGCGCCGACGCCCTGGAGTTGCTGACCCGGGCACCGGATCCGGTCTCGGCCGCGAGGTTGACGATCACGCAGATCACCGCGGCGCTCAAGCGGGCCCGCCGCCGCGATGTGGCCGATAGGGCCGCTGCGATCCAGGCGGCGTTGCGGAGTGAGCACCTGGACCAGCCCGCAGTCGTGACGGCCGCCTACGCCGCGACGGTGCGCTCGGCGACCGCGATCCTGACCGTGCTCAACGAGCAGATCAAGGTGCTCGAAGGGCAGGTGGAGGAGCATTTTGGCGCGCATCCGGCCGCTAAGATCATCGGCTCCCAGCCGGGACTGGGACCGATCCTCGGCGCCCGGGTGCTTGCCGAGTTCGGCGACGACCCCAAGCGGTACGCCAGCGTCAAGGCCCGCAAGAACTACGCCGGCACCAGCCCGATCACCCGGGCCTCGGGCAAGAAGAAGGTGGTCCTGGCGCGGTATGTCCACAACGACCGGCTCGTGGACGCCCTCGGCACCCAGGCGTTCTCCGCGCTGCAGGCCTCGCCCGGCGCCCGCGCCTACCACGACCGGCTGCGAGCCCGCGAGGTCGGCCACTACGCCGCGCTGCGTCAACTCGCCAACCGTCTCGTGGGCATCCTGCACGGCTGCCTCAAGACCGGCACGCTCTACAACGAAGCAAACGCTTGGTCGCATCATGCAGAGAAGCTCGCAGCTTGACATTCAAGCTCATGGGATGTCTTTGGGTAATGGAGGTAGGTCGTGGCTGGCTCGAATATGGCACCGCTGAAGGTGGACTCCGAACCGATCGCTGATCTCGCAGGGGCTCACTCTCTTCACATGACGAAGAAGGAGTTCGTGGCCCAGGCCGTACAGGCATATTTCAAGGTCCGCCAGGCCGAGCCGCATGCGGCCGCGCAGGAGGCGATGGCCCAGCTGGACAGGACGCACACAGCCCGGGTGGCACTCGTCTCCGGACTGACCAAGGGGCAGATCGAAGAACTCGGCGACGTGGCGGAAAAGTGAGCCCTACCCATCCGACCACCCACCGCTAAGGCCCCTCAAGCGGCATCCAGCGACTTCTCGCTGACAGGCAAGCGCACCGTCCGATCGCCGAAGTCGACGACCAGATCCAAGCGGGCCCCGAGCGCCTCCACGTAGCGGGCGATGACCTCAAGGGAGGTGACCTCGCCATGCTCGATCTGTGAGACACGGGCAACGCTCACACCCATGGCGCTTGCAACGTCCTTTTGTCCGAGCCCGAGTTGCTTGCGCGCCTCGGCAAGCTGATGACCGCGCGCCTCGGCGAGGAGCTTCCTGGCGCCCTCCTCGATCACGGAAGGGGAGACACCGGCCTCGTGTAGTTCCCGCTCCAGGTCGGCCCAGTCCCCCGGCGTCCTCTTCGGCATGTTCACTCCTCGTCGTCACTGGTGTAGTCGATGTAGAGCTGTACGGCCAGGGGGATGTTCTCCTTGTACCACCGTTCCCAGTTGCCCGCCTTGTCGCCACCCAGCAGCAGCGCCGCCCGGGTGGGGTCGAAGGCGAAGATGATCCTGATCTCCGATCGCCCCCGCGATCCCGGACGCAGTTCCTTGAGATGGTGCAGGGAGCTTCCCTTGAGCCGGTCGACGAGCGGCCTACCCAGCGTCGGCCCCTCCTCCCGGAGAGCGGCTACAGCCTGAGCGACCTGAACCGCCGAGTCGAGATCCTCCTTGAGGAGCGTCCTGAACCAAGCGGCGTACTCGTCTGTGACCTTCACCGTCCACACCAAGAGAGCCCTCTCGAAATCAAGGGTAGCCTTAACATGGACGGTAGGCTACTACCACCCAAAGAGGACGTAGTGCGATTGAACAACTCCGTTCCGTATCCGGACATACCGGTCCTTCAGCTCACCGGGCGGGTAACACAACCGCAACCAAGTGGGGTCGGGATTGCTCCACATGTCAGCCCAATTCGCCGGCGAGGCCGGCCTTCTTGACCAGGCGGCCCCATCGGGGGCTGCGGGTGAAGGCTTGGGCGATGGCAACACCGCTGGGGATGTCGCCATCGGCCTGGCGGTTCTGCTGTGCCCACCGCCATGCCTCTCGCTGCAGCACCCGACCGTTCACGTCGCGCCCAGCGGGCAAGTCGGCGTATTCCTCCTGATCGTCTTGTGGCTCCACGGGGTCGGCTTCCGCATCGGTGGCCGAATCAGGACTGAGAACCGCCAGGACTTCGGCCTCTGCTCGTTCTCCCGCGCAGCGGCGGATCTGGGTCATCAGAAGCTCGTAGCTGCCGATCAGCGCGGCGGACGGCCAGGCGGCGATGATTCGACCGATGAGGCTGGGCTCGGCGACGGCGACGTTCGCGCCGAGGCTGGCGAGGCTGCCGACCACGAGGAGGCTCCAGGCGAGGAGGCCGCCGCGGGAGCCGTACCGGTTGGCCAGGAGGATGGACATCGAGGCGACAACGATCAGGCTGCCGTCGACGGCGAGCGGGATGAGCACCGCCGCCAGGTGGTCCTCACCGTGACGCAGGCACAGCTCGTGCATGTGACGGAACAAGACGACAGCAGCAATCGCCGCCAGTAGGAAAACACCTGCGATTGTCGTACGTTGAATTCGGCGTACCGCGACTCCGCGACCGCTCGTATGAGCAGTGCGCCCAGGTGCTCGGCCACCTTGTCTTCCCGGATGAAGACGTTCCGATGATGCCCTTGACGGCACCGATAGTTGGACTGGTTGTTGATCCATGACCCTTCCATGGACCGCTGGCAGAAGCCGCAGCGCAGCAGCCCTCTGAACACATAGGTCCGCGGCGTGCCGATGACCACCGGAGCGAACTGGGCACGATCGAAGTCCTCCAGGATGACGATGGCCGGGTGAGCGGGACGCCGTGACCGCACCCAGGCCGAATCGGGATTGCTCTGCCTCACCTGATGAACACCCAGGGCGACATCATGGGGATCGATCAGCACCTCGGTCGTGCGTTGCTTGTTCCACACTGATAGCCGGTGTAGCGGGGGTTACGGAGGATCGACAGCACGGTGCCGTCCGTCCACATCTCGCCGGAGCGGTGGGGATTGCGCGCGCGGTCATGGGCGGACGGGCAGGGCACTCCCTCGGCGTTGAGGGTGGCGGCGATCCGGCCGGCGCCCAGCCCGTCGAGCCTGAGCATGAAGATCCTCTTCACCACGGCGGCCGCCGGCGGATCCAGGGCAAGCCGATGGAGCCGCGCTCCTGCGGCGGCCTGGTGGGGGTTGGGGTGGGGTCCGGCGTCGGCCAGGCGATACCCGTACGGCGGACGCCCGCCCAGGAAGCGCCCTTCGAACTCGGTCTGGGCTGTCATCGCGGCGCGGACCCGGACCTGGATCCGGCGGCGCTCGGCCTTGGAGATTCCCGCGTACATGGACATGATGAGGTTGTGCGCCTCGGAGTCCGGATCGATGGGACCGCCGATCTCCGGAACCCACAGCGGCACGCCGAAGTGGGCGAACAGCGGGAAGGTCAGCACCGCCCGGGAGCGCATCGTCTCGGTGGATGACAACGTCCTGTTCAAGGTCAAGATCCAGCGTTGGCGGGAGCGGTGTGGCCGGACAATCGCTGCCCGTGGCTGATGGCAGCCGGACGTCGCGAGGACGGCAGCGCAGACGACTTCTATGCGGCACTCGCCGAACGAGCGCGGCAGGCCAGGAAGACCTACAACAGCTCGCACACGCCGGCACTTGCCACTGACACCTACACAGACGAGCTGCTTCCCGGCCCGCTGGGTTTCTCCCCGCTCAGGGTGGAGATCTTCCGGCGTGCCCACACGACAGCCTTGCACCTGATGTACGTGATTACGTACACTCCAGAGATAGGGAGGATACGATGCACCCGATGTCCGCGAGCGAGTTCCGCTCGAACCTAGCAGCGGCCCTGGACCGCGTCACCGAAGATCTCGACGAGATCGTAGTGACCCGGCCCAACCGCGAACCCGCCGTCGTAATCAGTCTGCGCGAGTACGAGTCCCTGAAGGAGACGGCGTTCCTCCTCGGCATTCCCGCCAACGCCCGTCACCTCGCCGCGTCCATACAAAGCCTGCGCGGTGGCCAGGCCCAGCCTCGTGAACTCATCGAAGACGACGACCAGGAAACCGAGTGAAGATCCTCTTCACGCCGGAGGCCTGGGACGACTACCTCTGGTGGCAGCAGAACGACCGCGTAACCCTCAAACGGCTGAACCGACTGATCGAAGACATCTGCCGCAACGGTTATGAAGGCATCGGCAAACCCGAACCCCTCCGGCAGAACCTGTCAGGTTTCTGGTCACGCCGCATCACCACCGAACACCGCATCGTCTACGCCATCGAAGCCGACATCGTCCAGATCGTCGCCTGCCGCACCCACTACGAATGAAATACCGGCGATCATCGTACGCTGGATGCGGTGGTCTGGCCGGGCAAGATCGGTGTCCACAGCCGCTCACCTCTGCGCGAGCAGGAGGCGGGTGGTGAGGGTGAAGGGATGTGCAATTGGTTCGCCTCCCCCCTCGGACACGTACTTTCCACTATGTGAGGGCTGAGATTCACCTCGGCTCTCACTTTTGCTTTGCCGGGATGGTACGTCAGCGCTGGCGCTGCTGCGACGTCGTGCCGAGGTCAACGCCCGGAAGCGGATCCGCGGCGGGCACATGACGACGATGCTCGACCAGCGGCATCACTCCGGCATGGTGGCAACGCTCGCCGTGTACCTCGGCCGCCTGGGAGACGTCGTGGAGATGGCGCGGCATGGCCCGCAGCCGAACCGAAGACGGCCGCCGTCGGTGGTGGTGGTGGTGGTGCCGCGCACCTCGACGCCCTGCGGCAGGTCGGTGATCGCTTCGACGGCCGCCTCCGGCGCTGCTCTCGATACAGCCGGCTGTTCACCGTGCTCTGATACGTGATGGCTGCCATGCTTCGTAGAATCTCGGTGTGACCGCTACCCCCCAGGACCCGTACGCGGCGCCGCGTACCCGCCCGGAGGTCACGCTGGCACATATCGCGAAGCTGGCCGGCGTGTCCGCCCCGACCGTCTCCAAAGTGATCAACGGCCATCCCGGTGTGGCGGCCGGCACCCGCCGCAAGGTCGAGGAACTGGTCCGGGAGCACGGCTGGCGGCGTCGGCCGGACACCGTCGACTCCAGCGCGGTGGTGGAGGTCATCTTCGAGTCCCTGGACAGCCTGTGGGCGCTGGAGCTGATCAGGGGCATGGACGAGGTCGTCCAGTCCTGCGGCATGATCCTGGGCCTCACCGACATGCGCGGTCGGCGCTCCCCGCACTCGGGCTGGATCAACCAGGTGCTGGCCCGCCGTCCGGTCGGCGTGATCGCGGTCTCGACCGACCTCAGCGAACGCCAGCGGGCCCGGCTGGCCAGCCGCTCCATCCCGCTGGTCGCCCTGGACCCGCGCGGCGAGCCCGACCACGGTGTCCCCTCGGTGGGGGCCACCAACTGGAACGGCGGCCTTTCCGCCACTCGCCACCTGCTGGAGCTGGGCCACCGCAGGATCGCCATGATCAACGGGCCGAACACACTGATGTGCTGCCGGGCCCGCCTGGACGGCTACCGGGCGGCCATGGACTCAGCCGGCATCCCGGCCGATCCCGACCTGGTGTGCACCGGCCCGCTGTATGTGGAGGGCGGCCGCACCCAGGCCCAGGCGCTGCTGGCGCTCCCGGATCCGCCGACCGCGATCTTCGCCGCCAACGACCTGCAGGCCCTCGGGGTCTACCAGGCCGCCCACCGGGCCGGGCTGCGCGTTCCCGAGGACCTGAGCGTCGTCGGGTTCGACGACCTGCCCCTCGCGCAGTGGGCGGACCCGCCGATGACCACCGTGCGCCAGCCCTTGCAGAAGATGGGCACCGCCGCCGCCGAGATGGTGATGGCCCTGGCCTCCCGCAGAGCCCCGGTCGCGGACCGGGTGGAGCTGGCCACCCGGCTGCAAGTGCGCTCCAGCACCGCTTCTCACGGCTAACCCTGGTTCGCCTGCCCACCGTGGGGTCGGCTTCCTGGGACCGGCCGAGAGGACCCGCCCGCGCTCCCGGCCGGCCGCCATAAGGTCAGGGTCAGTAGATTTCGTCCGGGCACGCGGCTGAGACGCCGCCCCCCGGTTCGCACGCACCCGCTGCGGCGGGCCCGACGCGTGCCATGCACTCGGACGAGCCGGATAAGACTGTGCCGGCCCGGTGCAGAGACAGACGGATCAGCGGCGATGGCATCCCGAGGGCCGGCAGAACTGCGGGGCCGGTGCTCTGGCGCCCGGTGAGCGCGGTGACGAGTTCAATCCTGTCGCGGTCGGCGCGCCGTCCTGCCCCGCAGTGTTCCTCGACCCGGCGCCAGGGCCGGGAGGACAAGACACCGGGATGGCGGTCGGTGACCGCGTGGAGCCGGCCCTCGGTGAAAGGCTCAGGAGCGAGTGTTTCCTGAAAATTTCAGAATCATTCATTCCATTAACCGTGTTCACCTGCGGAAACAATCAAAAAGCCTGACCTGGGGTGTCCGCCGCATAGCCCTCTGATTCACCATTTAGGCGCAAACTCGCCCGGAACGCCCAAGGGGTTAATGGTGGACAGATCAACGTCCCCGCCGGTAGTCCGCATCCGCGGTCCTGGTCGTCCATCGGAGCCGTCGAAAGAGCGCCGACAGGGAGCAGCAGCCACACCGGCCCTCTCTCCAGACGACACCGTCGCGGCTGCCGCCCCCGCCCGAACCAGAACCGAACCGCCGACGAGCGACCGACGGCACGAGTGGCGCAGGCCGGCCGACCTGATCGCCCGGATCTCGCATGACCCGATCGGATCGCGTCAAATCCATGGAGGACAAATGAGACACCCGATCGAGTTCGGGCGCATCCGAACTACGGTCATCTTCGTCGTCAGTCTCCTGATGTGCGCGGCGCTGACCATCCCCGCCCGGGCCGCCGCCGCGGATGCCTCAACCAAGTACCTCGGGGTGTTCCGCGAGACGAGTCCCACCCAGATCCTTTCGGGAACCGTCAGCAGGTACGGGGTCACCCCGGCCAGCGTCGAGTGGTTCGACAGTTGGGCCACCGGCAACGCCTTCAACGCGGCCGAGGCCAGGGCCCTGTGGGACCAGGGCGTCATGACGCACTTCACCTGGGAACCCTGGAATCCGGCGCTCAGTGTGAACGATCCCGGCCAGATCCACCTCCAAGACATCGTCGACGGGAAATGGGACAGCTACATCAAGGCCCGCGGCGCGGAGTTCGCATCGGTCGGCGCGCCGATCATGGTCCGCTGGGGACACGAGTTCAACGGCGATTGGTACCCCTGGGGCATCGTCAACAACGGCGGCAACCCCGCTCTGTACATAAGCGCCTACCGGCGGGTGCACGACCTGGCCGTCGCCGCCGGCGCCACCAACGTCCAGTGGGTGTGGTGCTTCAACAACAGCTCCACCCCCAACTCCTCCTTCAACGACCCCGCGCAGTCCTACCCCGGTGACGCCTACGTCGACTGGGTCGGCATCGACGGCTACAACTGGGGCCTCGGCCCGTCCTGGGACCCGGCCGGCAACTACTGGACGAGCTTCGACTCGTTGTTCGCCAGCGCCTACGCCAAGGCACGCGCCGTCGCCCCGAGGCGCCCGGTAATGATCGGCGAGGTCGGCTCCAGCGAGGACGGCGGCAACAAGGCCCAGTGGATCAACGACATGGCGTCCACCCTGCAGTCAGGCCGCTACCCCGACCTGAAGAACGTCGTCTATTTCGACCAGGACAAAGAGGAGCGGTGGTCGGGCACCTCGTCATCGGCCGTCCAAACCGCTTTCACCTCATGGGTCAACCAGACCTACATGAGGGGATCGGGAACGGACCTGGCCAAGGTGGCCGCGGAGTACAAGGGAACGTCCCCATCACCCTCGCCTTCGCCGTCCGCGAGCCCATCACCCTCGCCCTCGCCGTCCGCGAGCCCATCACCCTCGCCTTCGCCGTCCACGAGCCCGTCGCCGGTCGGCGGCGTGTGCTCGGCCACCTACACGACGGTCGGCTCCTGGCCCGGCGGGTTCCAGGGCGAGGTGACGGTGCGTACTGGGGCCTCAGGGATCAACGGTTGGACGGCACGCTGGACCTTGGCCGGCGGGCAGACGATCAGCCAGCTCTGGAACGGCACCTTGAGTATCAGCGGTTCCGAGGTAACGGTGAAGAACATGAGCTGGAACGGCTCGCTGGGCGCGAACGCCTCCGCCACGTTCGGGTTCCTGTCCAGCGGATCACCGACATCGCCCACGCTCACCTGCAGCAGCCCGTGACTTGTCGAATGCCTCATCGCGTTGACAAACCACATCGTTTGTCTCGCGGCCAGAAGCGACGTCTTGCCCGCATGCCCCTACCGGGGCGATGAACCAGCCGTGGCGGCACAAGGTGGCATTAGGCCGCAATCATCATCTACCTGGCCTCAGGAGTTGCGATGTAATGCCACTGAAGCGTCGACGCTTCATCGCCACCACGGCGGCGACCGTCGGCGCTACCGCGCCGCCTTCGGCGACCTTCACTGGCCGAGGGGCCACCGCCGTGTCGCAGCTGATGCCGCCGCAACGCGGCAGCTACGACACGGCCGTGGCCGCTCGCGGGCCGGCCCAGCGCAGGGCGATGTACGAGGTGGCCTGACCCCAGTAGCGCACCCGTTCGCCGGTGATGCGGTAGCCGGCGTGCTGCTCGGGCTCATCCGGTGAGCGGCGTGGGACAGGGATGGTCAGGATGCCGGCGTCCTGCTCGACATGGGTGAGCAGGCCGTGGTTGAAGGTCGACTCCGAAACCGATCGCGTCCGCAAGGCGTCCGCTCAGTTCGCCGGGGAAGGGCATGAACAGCGGGACGATCTCGCCGGTCACACGCTCGCCGTCCTGGTCCGAGCCGACAAGGGGCATGAAACCTACGTAGGCGTCCGCGTCATCGGCCAAGTGACCATCGCCAATCAGGCCGCCATCCTCGACGCGGTGCCCGGCTGCGATCGCGACAGCTGGTATCCCGATGTCATGCCTCGCCGCGATTTCGCGTCGGGCGAGGTGATCTGGTCGAACCTCATGGACCCCAAGCCGCTGCGGCACTCCTGGCCGAAGCCTCGCAAGAGTAGACCCGCATCCCCGTACCGCGAAACGGCCGAGTCCTCGACCTCGTTCCGGCTGCTGGCCACCGCCTACCCCGACGTCCGGCGGGCCCACACCGTACGGCAGCCGACGCCTGCGGAACTCTCCGCAGACAAGCCGCAGGTGGACCACGGCACGCCTTCCGACGAGGAACCGGCGACCCCCGAAAATCTATGTTCGCCGCAGTAGACAATTGAGGCCGCTGGGGCTAGTGTTTCTCACATCGTAAGGAACGGTTCGGCCGGGCAGCGGAAGTACTGGCACCACGATGAACTGCCCGGAGCAAGATGAAGTTGGAAGTTGATGGCAGAAGGTCGGACGTGACGGGCCGGCGCAGTGGTTAGGCCCTGATCGTGGACGCGCTGCCGCAGGTGAAGCCGGACAGGGGTCCGGGAAAGAAATGAAGGGAGTGTTTGACGCCATCAGGATCGCCCGTTGCCGGCTGAGTCTCGCCGCTCGGGTACCGCAGCTCCACAGATAGGAAGGTGGTCTACGGTCACGCATCCGCGATCCCCGCATCACCGCCGCTCAGTACGGCGGATGCGGAAAACAGTGAGCCGGCCGGATATGGCCGGTAGATGGTGTTGAACTCTTCGGGGCCCCGGCACGACAGGTGCCGGGGCCCCCTGTGCTCGTGATGGAAAGGAATGCATGGATCAACCTCACTCGGCCGCCGAAGGTGACACGCTCGCTCACGGCAGGAATGCGGACACGACCGGGTCCAAAGCTGGATCCAGGGCCGAAGACCGGTTCGAGGATCGGTTCGACGATGAGGACTACCCCGCCTACAGCATGGGCGCGGCCGCGGAGATGCTCGGTGTCAGCCCCGCGTTCCTGCGAGCTCTGGGCGCCGTGAAACTGATCGAGCCGAAACGCTCCAGCGGCGGCCATCGCCGCTACTCCCGCTACCAGCTGCGGCTGGCCGCACGCGCCAGGGAACTCGTCGATCAGGGCACTCCTGTGGAAGCCGCCTGCCGGATCATCACCTTGGAAGACCAGCTCGCCGAGGCACTGCGCATCAACAACGCGCGCGACCGCCCGGCCGGACACTAACACCGGTAGAGAGAAGGCCCGGCAGCGTGAAGCTGACCGGGTCTTGGCGTGCAGCGTGGCGACGTGGTCGCGCTTGGTCGCGCTTTTTGTCACCGGCCTCATATCTCCCGGATGACGTACCTCCTACCAGGTGTGATGACGCTTCATACGCTGTCGATCACCGGTATCAAGAGCTGCGCGGCTGTGGTCGACATCCCGGGCCGTCGATTCTCGTGCGGCAGTGATGCAGCAGCCGGAAACGAATCAGGGCCCGCACCTGTGAAGGTGTGAGCCCTGATACGTGGCGCTATTCTGTCAGGCGGCAACGATGTTCTCGGCCTGAGGGCCCTTCTGGCCCTGGGTGACATCGAAGGCCACCTTCTGGCCCTCGTGCAGCTCGCGGTAGCCGCCCTGAGAGATGATGTTGGAGTAGTGTGCGAAGACGTCGGCGCCGCCGCCGTCCTGCTCGATGAAGCCGAAGCCCTTTTCCGCGTTGAACCACTTCACGGTGCCAGAAGCCATGTCGATCTCCTCTTGATAGGTGTAGCCGAAATCCGCACTGTCACGAATTCCGCGTTGCCGCGATAGGCCCACACCCGGAGAAGACCGGCAAACAAAAATGCACCTGAGGCTACATACCGTCAGGTGCACACAAGTTCATTATGGGTACCACAACTGCAACTGTGTCTAACCTAGCACACGTGCGGCGTGATACGCACACCCCGCCGCTACCCGCCTGGATGAGCAGCATTCCGCGCAGCTCCGCACGCCCCACCCCCCGTATCTCAGGCAGCGCACCCCGCGGCCGTCACCCGCGCCTGCCGCACGTCCGCCTGCGCCGATGCCCCAGGCACTCGCCATGACGGGGCGCACTACCTGCCGATCCGGCCCCTGGTGGCCCCCTGACCATCCGCCGCCGCGCAACCGGGAGCCTGAAAGAAAGCAAGGTGCTGCCGCACGGTCAGCGCGTCATTGAGCACCACCTGCTGCGGGCAGTACCCGACCCGGCCGCTGTGCCGGATCGTGCCGCGCGTCGGGCGCAGCTCCCCAACGAGGATCTTCAGCAGCGTGGACTTCCCCGCACCGTTTTCCCCCACCACCCCGGTCAACACGCGATCAGAACCGCGATCAGGCGGGAGACCTGCGAGATGTCATCGAAGGAGCCTGACGTTACCCGTTCGGCTACCGCCTCGACATCGCCGGCGCCCGCTGGGGATTACCAGGTGCCAAACCCATCTTGAAACTTCGCACGCTGATCTCCAGCGGAGATCACGGCCTACAGGGGCTATCGCCTCGACCGTGGGCACCACCGCATTCATCAAACCACGGCCACGCGGCGATGATTCGGCCGATCAGGCTGAGTTCCGCAATGGAGACGTCCGCTCCGAGGCCGGCGAAGCTGCCGACCACGAGCAGGTCCCAGGCCAGGAGGCCGCCGCGCGAGCCGTATCGGTTGGCCAGGGGGATGGACATCGAGGCGACGGACGATCAGGCCGTCGCGCGAGCGGGATGAGCACCGCTGCCAGGTGATCCTCACCGTGGCGCAGGCAAAGCTCGTGCATGTGCCTGAACGAGACGACCGCAGCGATTGCCGCCAGGAGGAAAACACCGGCGATCGTCGTACGCTAGAGGCGGCGTACCGCAAGTCGCCCTGAGCAGCCGCGAGGTGACCCCGGTGGGGCGGCGTCAGCCGTACCGGAGGATGAAGTCCTTTTCCGAGTCCTCGCTGTCGCCCATCATTCGGCCGACCGCCCACATGCCGCTCGAACCGGGGATCCCGCTGATCGTCGCGTGCCGCACCGGAAGCCTCAGCTTGGGGCCGTACGACGTGGTCCAGGCGCCCTGCACATACCGCATGAAGAGGACCTGCTTCGGGTGGGAGAGGTCGACGCCGCTCACCCAGATGTTTCCGGAGGCGTCGGCGGTGAGGCCGGTGATGCGGCCCTTCGCCACCGGGAGGGGCACCTGGCGCCACGACTTGCCGTCGAAGTGCAGCGCGAGCGGCTTGAAGTCACTCCAGTCGTACGGATTGCCGATCTGACCGACCGCCCAGACGTCGTCGGCGCCGATCGCCCGCACCTGGTTGAGCTTCCCCTCGGGAATCGCCGGGGTCCGGCTCTCCTCCCAGCGGACCCGACCGCCCCGCTCGGTCCCTCGTACGACCAACGGTCCGGTCTTCTGCGCGCCCACCGCCCAGACCTCACCCGTCCCGCGGCGGGCCGACAGCGCGGCGAGCGAGCCCTTGTGGGTGTACTCCCTGACGAACCCGGCGCGGCCGCTCCAGCTCAGGACGACCGCACGGTCACCGGTCTCGTCGAGACTCCCGGCGAACCACACCCGCCCCCGGCCGACCTCGACGTCGGACAGCCTTCTGTTCCCGGTCTTGCCGAACGGCCGGTACATGCTCCAACTCCTGCCGTTCCAGTGCCCGACCCGTACGTTGAGGCCGTTGCCGACCGTCCACACGTCGTCGGGGGAGGTCGCGCTGACGGCGTCGAAATGGTGGACGTCCGAGTCGTACCCG
Source organism: Sphaerimonospora mesophila (assembly GCF_001417795.1). NCBI lineage: Bacteria > Bacillati > Actinomycetota > Actinomycetes > Streptosporangiales > Streptosporangiaceae > Sphaerimonospora > Sphaerimonospora mesophila. The sequence goes on from NZ_BCBX01000035.1 coordinate 52,963, forward strand.
GCCGGCGGCCGATAGGCGGGCATGGTCGCACTCTTCCACTGGGTGCCGTTCCACCGTGCGACGGCGGGGCAGCTCACGGCCTTCTCCCGCCCGCAGCCGTACCCGACGGCCCACGCGTCCCGGGCCCCGGTCGCCGTCACGTCCAGCAGGGCACTGCCGTTCGGCCCGAGGGCCGCGCCCTTGACGACCCGCCACTGCGCCGGGGCCGCCTGCACGGTGCCGGCCCCGATCGTCAAGCCGGCTACCGGGACGGTCACGACCGAGATGGCGACGGCGAGCGTGACGCGGGCCGAGGCGCGAGGGATGTCCATGGCAGGGGTCCTTTCGTCTGCGGTGGGACAGACGCAGTCTGAGACGGACCCCTTGCAGACCTCTTGATCGGCGATTACCGCCGACCTCATGAATTCACGGGCGAACGGCCGACCGTCACGTAATGCGAAGAGGTGCCGCCCCGAGAGCGGCACCGGCATGGACGAGGGGGCGTGGGCGTGCCGGACCACGGCAACGAAACTCTTGGTCAGGGCCGTGCACGGCCGCCCCTGCAGGCCGATTGCAGCGCCCCGATATGTCGTAATCAAGGGACGTGCAAGCGGCCGACCTTTCACTGGGCGCGATCATTCCCGGCGCCGATCACGCCGGGAAGCAACGCACCCAGGAGTTCACCATGAAGCGCACCGCACTCGGTCTGGCCGTCACCGCGATCGCCGGCCTCGCCGTCCTCCCCTCCGCGGCCGCCGCCGGCACCACGACGGCCACCAGGTCCGTGAGCGCGACGCCGAAGCCGCTCGCAGGTGTCGCCGTCTACCTGAGCTACGGCAAGGGCTATCCGATCAGCCGCTACGAACCGGGCAAGGGGTTCATCAAGCTCGGCAGCGCACCGGATCTCACCTTCCAGGTCGCCGCCTCGCCCGACGGCACGAAGCTCGCCTGGGTCACGCTGGACCGCCTGCCGAAGGGCAAGCTCCACATCGGGGACGGGAGCACGTCGAAGGTCGTGGCCAAGGGAATCGCCGCCAACTTCCCCTGCTTCACCCCGGTCTGGTCCCCGGACTCCACCAGGGTCGCCTTCTTCGGCAAGCACGCCAACGCCAAGACCGGGACACCTCTCATGGTCATGAACGCGAACGGCACGGGCGTACGCAAGGTCGGCGTACCGCTTGGCGCCTGCCACCTCGCCTGGTCCGCGGACGGACGCCACCTCGCGGGGGCGGCCGGCGACGGCGTCTTCATTTTCGACATCAAGACCGGGCGGTCGGTCCGGGTCAAGGGCATCAAGTACGCGAACCACGTGCACAGCCTGTCGCCGGACGCCAGGAAGGTCGTTGTGCACACGTTTTCGGGGAATGACCCGGAAGGCGACTACGTCTGGCCGATCGGGTCCACCCCGACGATCGTCGACACCGTCACGGGCAAGCGGGTCCCCATCCCGGTCAAGGGGACGAAGATGGGTGCGTTCTACCTCCCCGACGGCCGTCTCGTGGTCCGCGTCCGCGGCCGCACGCACAACACCCTGGTCGTGCTCGACTCGACCGGCCGGGAACTGCAGCGGCTCGCCGAGCCGGCGAAGGCGCGGAACCAGGCCCTGCTCCAGATCGTCAGATGACCCTGCCGCCTGTCCCCGGGAACGAGCGGGTCAGCGGGTGTGAGTCCGGTCACGACACCTTCTTGACCGGGTGACGCAGGGCCGGGCTGAGGTTCTCATAGCCCAGGCCGGTGAGCGTACTTGTCCAGCAGGACGCGGGCGCGGTCGTAGCCCGGGCGGGCGCGGCGGCCCGGTGTGCGGGCGGATGTCGCCGGCGGGCGGGGACGGGGCGGCGCCGTCCTGAGAGCCGGCCTGCGGCCCGCCGCCCCTCCTGCGTGAGGAACGGCGGCCTTCATGGCAGGCTGACGGTCGCTCAGCTCGCGGCACCACGTGGAGGTCTGATCCACCGCCTCGGCCGCGAGAGCCCCGCCGCGGTCAGGCAGTCGTGCTCAAGCACTTCTCCGCGACGGCGTTGGTCTTCTTGGTGTAGCAGGCGTAGTAGGTGTAGCCGCGCTTGATGGAGTAGGCGGCGGTGTAGCTGGTGCCGCTGATGTCCTTGGTCTCGACCTTTTTGTAGCCGTTGGGGCCCCTGACGATGAGGTTGATGTTGTACTTCGAGTTCATGGTGCTGCTCGGGCTGGTGACTCGGGCCCAGTAGTACTTATGACCCGCGTACGTTCCGGTGCGCAGCTGCAGGGTTCCCAGCGAGCCGCTGTACTGCTTGTAACTGGAGACGCCGGTGGCCTTGGTCGGGGCGCCGGTGGATCGCGCCGGTGCGGACGCAGCCTGAGCCGCCGGCATCGCCGCGCTCGCCACCGCCACGATCGCGGCCGTGACACAGATCTTGGCCAACGACGTGCCGCCTCTAACCTTGAACATCGATATGTCCCTTTCCGGTTGATATCAGGATTCCCCCGCTGATGGCCGGTGGGGGCCCGCCCGGCGAGCGCCTTGCCACAGCCGACAACAGCCGGTGCCGCCCGCTTTCCCGCATTCGGCAACAACGGCCCCAAAGCCGTACCCAGGCTAGAGAAGACCGTGCCACGCCGATGTCAGGTGAACTCCCGACAATTCGCTCACCGTTGCGAACGATGGCACGCCGGCTCACAGCTCGGTGGCTATGCAGGCAAGCGGAACGCCATCTGCGTGCTGCTATGAGCACCGCTCAGGGATCTTGGCAGGCGGAAATGCCGGTGAGTTCGGGCACCGGCAGGGGCTGGTCTGCGAGTCAGAGTGGTTGCTATGCGTGGCCGGCATGGCACCGGAGCGGATCCTCGGCCTGGCCGACGGATCGCTCGTGCTGATCGAGCCCGCCGTACCGGAGCCGTTGTTCACTCCGAAGGGCGGTCGTGGGTGGATCGCCGCGAGCAGGGCTGCCGACGTGCTTCCCGAGGGCCGGCCAGGCGCCTGGGTTTGTTGGGGCTCCGATCGACAGATGCCACCGACGTGTTAGTAGAGTGACCTGGGGTGCGCCGGGAAGCCTGGTCGGCAATGGCCGATCTGTACCCGGAAAGCCTGGAGCGCCGCATGACGAACCCTGCCTCGCCACATAAGCCGGCCCTGCTTGATCGGGGCTCCTGGGGCGAGGCGCGCAGGATCGGCGCCATCCTTCGCAAGGAGACCGTCGGCGGGGTGTTGCTGCTGGTCGGCGCGATGGCGGCGATCATCTTTGCCAACTCCCCCTGGGGGGACGCATATGAGACGCTGCGCAACGTCCGCTTCGGGCCCGAAGCGCTCCATCTGAATCTGAGCCTGGCCACCTGGGCCGCTGACGGCCTGCTGGCGATTTTCTTCTTTGTGGCAGGGCTCGAGCTCAAACGTGAATTCGTCGCCGGTGACCTCCGCAACGCACGGCGAGCCGCGGTCCCGATAGCGGCGGCGCTGGGCGGGGTGATCGTCCCGGCTCTGCTGTACCTGCTCATCACCCGGGGCGTGGAAGGCGCGGCCCGCGGGTGGGCGATCCCCACCGCCACCGACATCGCCTTCGCCCTGGCGGTGCTGGCGGTCATCGGCCGTTTCCTGCCCACGGCGCTGCGCACCTTCCTGCTCACGTTGGCCGTGGTCGACGACCTGGTGGCCATCGCCATCATCGCGCTGTTCTATACCGAGGACTTGTCACCGGTCCCGCTGCTGGCGGCACTGGCACCGCTGGCGGTCTTCACCGTACTGGTGCAACGCCGGGTTCGATCATGGTGGTTGCTGCTGCCGTTGGCCGCCGCCACGTGGGCGCTGGTGCATGCCTCGGGTGTGCACGCCACCGTCGCCGGCGTTCTGCTCGGCTTCGCCGTACCGGTCTTGCGGAGCCAGAAGGCCGGAGGCCCTGAGGCCGGGCCCGGTCTGGCCGAGCATTTCGAGCACCGGTTCCGCCCCATCTCGGCCGGAGTGGCCGTACCGGCGTTCGCGTTTCTGTCGGCGGGAGTGTCCCTCGGCGGGCTGGACGGCCTGGGGAGCGCCTTCCGTGATCCGGTCGTGCTGGGGGTCGCAGTGGGCTTGGTGGTGGGCAAGCCGATCGGCATCATGACGGCGACATGGCTCATGGCCCGCTTCACCCACGCCGACCTGGACGAGGACCTGACCTGGGTGGACATGCTGGGATTGTCAATCCTGGCAGGGATCGGGTTCACCGTCTCGCTGCTGATCGGCGAACTTGCCTTCGGCCTGGGCAACGACGAGCACGTCAAGGTGGCGGTGTTGTCCGGTTCGGTGACCGCAGCGCTGTTGGCGACAGTGGTTTTGCGGTTGCGTAACCGCGTCTACCGGCGCATCCATGAGATCGAGACCGCCGACGTCAACCAGGATGGCGTGCCGGACGTTTATCAGATCGGCCGGTCCGAAGCGGCCGATCGCTGACGCAGAGGCGGTGAGGCGCCTTTCGCGTCGTTGAGCCGACCCCATCGCCAACGTGACCAGGACTGTCATGCGGCGAGAACGCGCCTCATCAGGGCTTTGAGGGTGAGCGCGCCCAGAAGCCGGCCCTCGTCCACGACCGCGACGAATGGGCTTTGGGTGCGCATCATGAGTTCGGCCAGTTGCAGCGCGGTGGCGTCGGGGCCGCTGATCGGCAGCTCGCGCGGCGGGGCAGACAGACAGGCACGCATGGTTCGGCCGCTCGTCTGGTGCAGAATCCCGTCAGCGTGAGCCTCGTCCACCACCCGGACCAGGACCGGATCCACCTGGCAGTAGCCGGGGACGACCAGACGTAGCACTTCGGTCTCCGACAGGACCGTGACCGGCGACCCGTCATCGTCGACCACGATGAGGCCGGGCAGGTCCTGCTCGGTGAGCAGCCTCACCGCGTCGACAACGGTCGAGTCCAGATCGATCGTCGGAAGATCGATGAGCAGATCACGGGCGCGCACGGTATGACCTCCGGCTCCAGGCGGCATGACGTGCCGACCAGACTTCCCGGCTCACCTGAACCGACATTATCGACAATCGCGGAGATGCGATACAAGGGACCTCCACGGCTACCCTCCCGTGCGGCGGCGGATTTGTGACGTGCGCGTAGATGTTCACCGTGATCGATGGGCTCGCGTGCCCCAGCCGCTCCCGGGCGGGGGTTCCCCTCCGTTGATTTATCGATTATCGTCGATTTTCGATGAACGGTGAAAAGAAGGGTCCGCTGCCCCGGGCCGAGGCCGAGGAGTACGCGAGCTGGTTCAAGGCGCTGGCGGACGCGACGCGGATCCAGATCGTGTCGCTGCTGGCCCGGCGGCGCGAGCCGATGAGCGTGGGCGAGATCGTGACCGCGTCGGGGGTGGGTCAGTCGACGGTCTCCCACCATCTGAAGATCTTGGCCGAGGTGGGCTTCGTCCTCGTGGAGCGGCAGGGCACCTCCGCCTTCTACCGGATCAACGACAGCTGCGTGAGCTGCTTCCCCACCGCCGCCGACGTGGTGATGGGCAACCCGGTTCCGGCAGCTCCCGTCTGCGAGTGAAGGAGAACGCGATGGCACATGACAAGGTCGTCGAGCGCTATTCAGGACTGGCCCGCGCCGCCCTCGAGGGACAGATCGCCCTGGATTGCAGTGCGGAGGAGTTCGATCAGGGCTGTTTCGGCGCCGCGGGGTACGACGACACCACCGGCATCCCGGAGAGCGCGGTGCGTGCCAGCCTCGGCTGCGGAAACCCGGTGGCCGTCGCCGAGTTGCGCGCCGGTGAGACCGTACTCGACCTCGGCTCGGGTGGCGGCATCGACGTGTTGCTGTCGGCCCGCCGGGTCGGTCCGTACGGCAGGGTTTACGGGCTGGACGCCAGTCCCGACATGGTCCGGCTGGCCCGCGCCAACGCCGAGCAGGCGGGGGTGGCCAACGTGGAGTTCCTGCACGGCGCCATCGAGGCCGTCCCACTGCCCGATCACGCGGTCGACGCCGTCATCTCCAACTGTGTGATCAACCTGTCCGATGACAAGGCCGCCGTCATAGCCGAGGCGTTCCGGGTCCTGCGCCCCGGCGGGCGGTTCGGCGTGAGCGACGTGGTCACTGTTGGCCCGGTCGATCCGGTACGGCGCGAGACCGCCGAGCAGCGGGTGGGCTGCGTGGCCGGGTCTTTGACCGTGGCGGAGTACCACGACCTGCTGCGCCGGGCCGGCTTCGTCGGCCTCACCATCCGCCTGACCGCCGATCACGGCGACGGCGTCCACTCGGCGATCGTCCAGGCGACCAAGCCCGTGACCGGCCCCGGCCGGGTCTGACAGGCCTAACCACCCGCGCCGTCCATGCGGGCGAGGCTCCGGACCAGGTGACGGGCATCGGCGCCGACCCCGCGCAAGGTGTTGGAGGAGGGGGTGCGCTGCCATTCCAGCCCGAGGTAGCCCAGCCCCGGGTGCGTGTGCGACACTCCCCCGCGCTGCAGTGGCCGTCCGTCAGCGGTCAGCGCACCGAGATCGGCCAAATAGTCCAGATTGGGCCGATATCCAGTGGCCAGAAGCACCGCGTCGATGCGCTCACGGTGGCCGTCGGCCCATTCGACGTGATCGCCGTCCAGCCGGTCGAACATCGGGCGGCGGTCGAACCGCCCCTGGCGCAGGGCCTGGCGGTAGCGGCCGTCATCGAGCACGGGTACGGTCGGCGGGCGATCGGCTCGGCGCAGGGGGAGCCGGTCGAATCCGGTCAGGCGGAGCCAGAAGTGCAGGTCCCGTCCGAGCGGACGCTGGGCCACGAACCGGATCGGGTCACGGCTGGCCACGGTGACCCGCGCGTGCGCGGCCAGTTCGTAGGCGATCTGGATCGCCGAGTTGCCCGCTCCGACGACCACCACGCGCTCGCCGGACAGCGACGCCGGGGAACGGTAGTCGGCGGCGTGCAGGACCTGGCCGGTGAAGCCGTCCAGTCCCGGCAGGACGGGTCGGTGCGGGCGGGCGAACGAGCCGCTGGCCGCGATCAGGATGCGCGCGGTCAGCACCTCGCCACCGGCCAGGCGTACGGAAAAACCGTCGCCGTCCGATGCCTCCACCGCCGTCACGTGGGCGCCGGTACGGATCTCGGCACCGCGTCCGACCAGACCGGCGGCGTAGCGCTCCAGGTAGTCGACCACCTCGTCTCGGCACGGATACCGCTCGCCGTCACCACCGAAGGCCAGGCCCGGCAGGGAACTGTAGCGGGCGGGCGAGAACAGCTTCAGGCTGTCGTAATAGCCCCGCCAGGATCCGACCGGCCGATCGGAGGCCTCCAGCACCAGCGGATGCCACCCTGCCCCCAGCGCGGCGTGCGCTGCGGCCAGGCCCGCCTGCCCGCCCCCGACGATGACCACGGAGTCCCTGTGAGAAGTCATGCGGGAAAACATATCGTCATCTTCTAATATGTCAATATGACGATGCGAGCAGTAGGGTGCGCCTCAGGAGGATGAGATGGCCGAGACGACAACACACCGCGACACCGTCGGCGACGCGGAAAGCACCGTCCCCTGCACACCGCCGGCCGCCGGGCCAGGCTGCGGGTGCGGCGACCCGTGCACGGTGCCGGAACTCGGCCAGGACGTCCACGACTTCCTCAAGGCCCTGGCCAGCCCGGGCCGCCAGCAGATCATGCTGCTGTTCGCACGTGGCGCAGAACTGTCGGTCGGCCAGGTCGCCGAACGCGCGGGCATCAGCCAGTCCACGGCTTCCCAGCAACTCGCCCTGCTCCGCCGCGGCGGCATCGTCACCTCCCGCCGTGATGGCAAGGAAGTGCTGTATCGCGGCGACCGTGAACGCGCGATGCGCATGCTCACCGACCTGCGGGATTACCTGTGCTTCTGCTGCTGACGGACACGCGGAGGCGAAGCGCCGCTGACGGGCACGCGGAGGCGAAGCGCCGCGTACGTCAGCCCATGGAAAGGCCTCATCGCCGGCGTCCTGGCACACCGCCGCCTGCGCCGGATCACCCCTTGACCGCCCCGGCGACCATTCCCGTACCCACCCTGCGCTGCAGGAACAGGAAGACGATGAGAACGGGCAGGGCGAACAGCGTGGCCGCCGCCATGGTGGCCCCCCAGTCGGCGCCGAACACGTCGCGGAAGGACGACAGCCACACCGGCAGCGTCCGCCTGTCCTGATCCTTGATGATCAGGACGTTGACGAACGCGAACTCGTTCCAGGCGGTGATGAAGCCGAACAGCGAAGTCGCCATCAGGCCGGGCGCGAGAAGCGGGAAGATCACCCTGCGGAAGGCGGCCGACCGGGTGCATCCGTCGACCAGCGCCGCCTCCTCGATTTCGACCGGGATGGCGGCCAGAAAGCCGCGAAGCGTCACGATCGTGAACGGCATCGTGATCGTGAAGTACACACCGGTCAGCATGGCGAGCGAGTCCAGGAGATCGCTGTCGCGGGCGATGATGAACATCGGCACGAGCAACGCCTCCCAAGGCGCCATCTGCGCGGCGAAGACCGCCACGATGAACGCCCCCCTCCCCTTCCAGCGCATCCGCGCGACCGCGAACGCGGCAAGGAGCGAGACGACGAGCGCGATCAAGACGGCGCCGCCGGTCACGATCAGGCTGTTGCGCCAGAACGTCCAGAACCCGTCGGCGCCGACGGCCGTGGCGAAGTGCTCGATCGTCGGATGCGCGGGCCACAGGGTGGGCGTCTCGGATTGGATGTCGGTGGACGATTTGAACGCGGTGACGACCATCCAGTAGACGGGGAAGATCATCACGGCGAGGACGGCGAGGGCCGCGGTGTTGAGCGCGATCCGGCGTGGTCTCACGTGTCGGCTCCTTCCTGCTTGAGCATCCGCCGCAGGTTGCCGACGAGAGCGACGGTGAGGATGACGACGGTGAGGATGGCCACGGCCGAGCCGAGGTCGTAGCGGTGCAGCGCCCGAGCGATCTTGAAGGCGTAGACGGGCAGGGTGGTCGTCGCGCCGTCGGGGCCGCCCTGGCCGAGCACCCAGATCTGCGGGAAGCACTTGAAGACCCAGATCACCTCCAGAGACGTGATCAGAGCGAACATCGGGCGCAGGATCGGAAAGGTGATCTGCCGGAAGACCTGCCATCCGCCCGCGCCGTCGAGCCTGGCCGACTCGTAGAGCTCGACCGGGATCGTGGTCAGGCCCGCGTAGAGAGTGAGTGCCGCGAACGGCACCGACTGCCAGACCACCAGGACGACCAGCACGCCGAACATGGCCGTGCCGTTCGCGAACCAGGAGTATCCCTCGAAGGAGTCGAACCCGACACGCACGAGCAGCCAGTTGACGATGCCGAGCCGCGACTGGAACAGCCACTGGAAGACCGTCGTCGCCGCGATGATCGGAGTGGCCCAGACCAGCGCGAGCACGCTCATCAGGGCCGTACGCATACGGCGACCGAGCCGTACCAGCATCAGCGCTATGCCGGTCGAGATGCCCACGATGAGCACCACATTGATCGCGGTCCAGACGAAGGTGCGCAGCACCACGGCCCAGAACTCGCCGGCGGCCAGCAGTTCCCGGTAGTTGTCCAGGCCGATGAAGGCGGCGCCGCCCCTGATCAGCTCGCCCATCCTGAAGTGCTGGAAGGAGATCAGGGCGGCCCGCAGCAGCGGGTAGAGCAGGAGGAACACGCCCCCGGCCACGGCCGGGGCGATCAGCAGGTACGGCCACGCCCGCGAAATCCGTCGGCCTCCGGCGCGAATGACGGGTGGCGTCGCGGGTCGGTGGTCGGCTCCTGCTTCCCGGGTGGGGGCGTGGACGGTGGGCACGGCGCCCTCCCTCCGTTTCGGGCGTCGCCCGGCGTGCGGCCGGGCGACGCGGGGTCGTTCAGGAGCCGTTGTTGAGCGTCGAGGTGATGGCCTCGGAGGTCTTGCGCGCCTCGGTGGCGGGGTCTCCACCGGTGAGCACCGCGGTCATGTACTGCTTGACGACCTGGGTGGCCTCGACGGCGGCCCAGTTCGGGGTGTTCGGGGTGGCCCTGCCGTTGGCGGCGCCCGCGGCCATCGCGGCGGTCCCCTCGTTCGAGTCGAGCACATGCGCCAGCGACGTCCTGTTCGGCACGAAGCTCATCGCCTTGGCCAGGTCGCTCTGGAACTTCTCGCCGGTCAGTGCCTTGACGACCTCGTAGGCGGCATCCTGGTGCCTGGACGCCTCGGGGATGATCAGGTCCGAGCCACCCGTGAACACCGCGCCCGGCTTGTCGGCGGTCTTGCCGGGGATGGGGAAGAAGCCCATCTTGTCCTTCATCCCGGGCTCCACCTCCAGCACTCGGGCGGCGCCGCCGGGCACGCTGATCATCTGCGCGACCTTGCCCTTCGCGAAGACCTCGTGCTGCGGCGGGTTGGCCTCGTCGGCGTCCTTCGGGCCCTTGCCGAGCGCCTGGAGCTTCGCGTAGAAGTCCATGCCGGCCAAAGCCTGGGGCGTGTCGAGCGCGCCCTTCCACCGGTCGCCGTCCTTCACGGCGAGATCGCCGCCCTCGTCCCAGATGAACCCGGCCAGCACGTACCAGGTCTGCCCGGTCAGATAGATGCCCTGGTCGCCGCCCGTGTTCAACTTGGCGGTGTCGGCCAGCCACTCCTCACGGGTCTTGGGCGGGGAGTCGATCCCGGCCTTGGCGAACAGGTCCTTGTTGTAGATGACGACGCGGTTCGCCGCGTACCAGGGGATGCCGTACTGCCTGCCGTCGATGTTGCCGGGCTGGGCCAGGCCGGGGATCCAGTCCGTACCCCCAAGGTCGGCGATCTTGTCGGTGAGGTCCTTGACCCCGCCGCTCGAGGAGTACTGCGCGACCTGGGTGTTACCGACTTCGATCACATCCGGCGCGTCGGTGCTGGCCAGCGCGGCGGTGACGCGCTCGCCGATGCCGTCCCATGCCTGGATCTGGATGTCGAGGTCGACGTCCTCGTGCGCGGATTCGTACTCGGTCTCGAACTGTTCGAGCAGCTCGTCCGTGACGCTGCCGTCCATGATCCAGACGGTGAGCTTGGTCGGTCCCGCGCCGGTAGGGGTGCCGTCGGACGACTCGCCGGAACCACAGGCGCCGACGCCCGCGGTCATGACGAGAGCGGCCGCTGCGGCCAGGAGGCGGTGCTTCATGGTGCTTCTCTTTTCGGGGGGTACGACTGGCGTCGGCCTTGGGGCGAAAAAGTATGGAGTGCGGCTCACGCCGGATGGCGCGAGCCGCACGGTGGCTCAGGAGTTGGGAACCGTGTCGGTGAACGTGGTGGAGGCGGCGCGGAAAGCGCCGACCCTGTTGCCCACCTCGGCGGGAGAGACGACCTCGCCCTTGCTGTAGTAGACCCAGTCGACCTGCTGGTGGTAGGTGCGCGGGGTGCTGCCGCCCTGCAGGTCGATGAACCATTGGTTGAACATGATCCACATGGGCGTCTCGGGGTAGTGATCGCCGCCGTGGTCGGCGAACAGGCGTCCGTCGATGTAGTACTTGATCCGGCCCCCGGCGACCTGGATCACCAGGTCGTGCCACCCGGCGAAGCTCGCCCGCTCCTCGGTGTGGGTGTTGACGGCCAGCCAGGGGTCGTTCCGGTAGGTCTCCCAGCTGGTGGCGTACATGATGTTGCCCGGCTCGCCCCATCCGCCGTTGGGGAGGTACTCGAAGTCGAGCTCACCGTAGTCGGGGTCGAGGTCGTGGGCCAGCGGGGTGATCGTGAAGAAGGTCTGCACGATGTGTTCGCCGTCGGGGCCGCTGACCGGGGCGTCGCTGAACTTCACCCGGGCGGCGTAGGTGCCCTCGAAGAACTTGCGGTCGGTGGTCGAGAGCTCGGTCTGGACGGTGCCCGAGCCGGTGCCGTTGGTGGAAGAGGCGAGCTGGAGCACCTGACCGCCGTCGACCGTGGGGAAGGTCACGGCGGCGGGCGACCAGGTGGCGCCGGGCACACCGGGACCACCGGAGCTGGAGCGCACCGTCCAACCACGCTGGGCCAGGCGCGGGTCGGCGGAACCGGTGTAGGCGAAGTCGTCGAAGAGGACGCCCTGGCCGGTGCCGGGATCGTCCGAGGGGCTGGGCGACGGACTCGGCGACGGGTCGTCACCGCCGGCCGCGGGAATGCCCCAGGCGAGCTTTCCGTTCACGAACACCGCCACCTTGTTCCAGTCGGCGTAAGCGGTCTGGGTGCCGAAGGAGTAGTCGTCACTCTGGGAGAAGTTCTGCCAGTCGGCACGGTAGAAGCGCAGCTGCATGTCTCCGGTGTTCGCACCGGCCGCGAGGGTCCCCGAGGTGAAGCCGACCTCCAGGTAGCGATCGGCTGTCGGCACAGGGGTGGCGAGGTCGACGAACCGTCCCGTCACCGTCGAGCAGCCGACCACGGCCCACGAGCAGGCGAAGCGGTAGGTCGTCTCCCCACGGAAGTAGTAGCGGATCTTCACCTGGTTGAGCGGAATGGACTCGGTGCCGGTGTTGACGAGTTTGAACCACGGCTCGGCCTGCGCGGTGGTGGCGCCGGTCGAGCTGTTCTTGTACTGCAGGCGCACCGACTGGACGGCGGAGGCCGGCGTCGCGAGGGCGATGCAGGCGAGGGAGACCGGGAGGACTAAGGCCAGCAGAACCTTCAGGAAATGTCGGGACATGAAGTGATCTCCTTTGCGGGGACCCCCGAGTGGTTGTACGGCACGGCTGGTTGTACGACATGGCTGGTTGTACGGCACGGCGGCGAGGGCCGCCGTCGGTGACCGGGTCGGGGCCGCCTCCCCCGGCGGTGCGGGCCTCGACCGGGATTCCCCCGAGACGGGTCAGGCGCCCCGGCGGATCCGGCCGGCGTAGCGGGCCTCGATGGCGAGGTTGTGCGCATCGCCCTCGGGAACGTTCGCCGACAGGTAGACCGGCGGCACCTGTCCTGCGGCGAGCAGCTCACGTACCGCCTCGGCGATCACGAGCTGGACGAGCAGGGCGGAGGTGATGGTGGAGACGGCTCCGACGGCTCCTCCACCGGGCAGCGGGAGCACGGCGTCGCCGTACGGAGCCCGGTTGTCGAGGACGACGTCGGCGAGGTCGCACAGTTTGCGGCCCGAGGGGTGTTTCGGGGAGACCGCCGAGCTGTGCTGCAGGGAAGTGATCGCGATCAGGTCGTGACCGCGCTCCTTCACGAGGGTGGCGAGCTCGATGACGACACCGTTGACGCCCGAGCTGGAGATGATGACGAACAGGTCGTGGTCCTCGACGGGCGCGAGGTCCAGGATGCGGTGTGCGATGGCGGGGTCGCGCTCCAGGTCGTAGCGCTGGAGCTCTTTCGGGTCGGCGCCGCCGTACAGGACTATGTCCCTGAGTGCGAGCCGGTTGGTGGGAACCAGGCCCCCGGCCCGGCCGACGATCTCCATTGCGACCGCCTCGGAGTGGCCTGAGCCGAATGCCTGGATGATGCCGCCCCTGCCGAGGGCCGTCGTGACGAGGGCCGCCGCCCGCCTGATGGACGTGGCCTGGTCGGCGGGGATGGTGTGCACCAGCCCTTCGACGTGCTCGGCGTAGCGGCGTGGGTCGATCATCACATGTCTCCTTCGGGAAGCCGGTGGCCGGCCACGGCCCTGAAGGTCAGGTCGAACGCCTGCCGGGTGCGCTCGTAGGTGCGCTGCGCGACCGAGACGTAAACGACGTCGAGGACGAGCAGCTGGGAGTGGATCGCCGCGAAACCGTCGCCCCTGAACATGGTCTCCTTGCTGGCCGTCGTGAGCACCAGCTCGGCCACCTCGGCCAGGGGCGACCGCGGGTGCGAGGTGACCGCCACCGTGATCGCTCCGTGGCTGCCCGCTTCGGCGAGCACCTCGATGACCTCGCGCGTCCTGCCGCTGTGTGAGATGCCGACGGCCACGTCGCCCTCGCCGAGCAGCGCGGCGTCGGTGAGCGCACTGTGCGCGTCGGACCTGCTCCAGGTGGGGATCCGAATGCGCTGGAGGCGATACTCCATCTCGCTGGCCACCGCCGCACTGCTGGAGACGCCGAACAGCAGGACCCGGCCCGCCTGTGAGATCGCGGCCGCGGCCTTCTCGACCGCGGCGAGATCGAGCTGGGCCGCGGTCTCCTGGATGAGCCGGATGTCGTTCCCGGACACCACGCCGAGCACCCGCTCCAGACTGTCGCCGGGCAGGATCTCCTGGCCGATGTCGGTCTCCCATGTCTGCTGGGCGACCCTGCCCTGCTCGGTGGCGATCGCGACCCTGAGCTCGGCGTAGCCGCCGAAGCCCAGCGCCCGGCAGAAACGGGTGACCGTTGCGGTCGAGGTGCTGCTGCGTTCCGCCAGGTCGATGATCGTCGATCGCGCGGCCTCGCCGGGATTGCTGAGAATCAGCTCCGCCACCCGGCGCAGCGCCTCGGGCAGCTCCGGCTGCTCGGCTCGGATCCGGCCCAGTAGATCCACGTCGCTCCTCCATCTCGCCCTTGCGGTGAAAATTATGCTCGAACACTGGCTTCGTCAAGACAATCGGTGAATAATTTTTTACATGACTCTGATCGTTGGAGTGGACGCGGGAGGTACGTCGTCTCGCGCGGTGGTGAGCACACTCGACGGCACCGTCGTCGGACGCGGCAGGGCGGGCGGCGGCAATCCCATGGCACTCGATCCCACAGACGCCTTCGCACACGTGGGCGCAGCCGTACGGCATGCCCTGAGCGGGGAGGATCCGGCGCAGGTACGGGCCGTCGTCGTCGGGATGGCGGGATCCGGCCTGCTGCGCGAGGCCGCCGTCCGGGCGACGTTCGAGCGCGTGTGCGCCGACGCGGGCCTCACGTGCGCGCCGCGGGTCGTGGGCGACGTCGTGGTGGCCTTCGCCGCCGGTTCCGCATCCCCCTCGGGCACCGTACTGATCTCCGGCACCGGAGCCATCTCGGCAAAAATTATTGACCACACATCCGTCGCTCTGGCCGACGGATTCGGTTGGCAGCTCGGCGACGAGGGATCGGCGTTCTGGCTCGGCCGCGCCGCGTGCCGCCTCGCCGTACGCGAACTCGCCGAAGCGACCGCCCGGGCGGGCAGGACGTGGCACACCGAACGGGCGGATGCGGTCCGCCGGGCGGCGGACGCCGGTCACGAGTTGGCGGACGTGCCTCACGTGCCGCGGGGGGTGAGCCGGCTGACCGATCTCGTCGTACGGCACCTCCTGACGAACGGGGCGGACTCAGGCGGGGACATCGTCGACAGACTTGCCACAATCGTGCAGGGGCGGCCTCCGCTCCTGCTCGCCGAGCTGGCGCCGCTGGTCAGCCGGGCGGCGCTGCAGCGCGATCCCCCCGCGCTCGGCATCGTGCGGGAGGCCGCGCGGAGGCTCGCGCGCACCGCCCTCGAGGTCCACACCCATGGTGACGACGCGCCCGTGGTGCTGGCCGGGAGCGTGCTGACAAGCGAAGGTCCCGTGCGGCGGGCCGTACGGGACCTTCTCGAACCGGACGTGGCGGTCGCCGTGGCGGGGGACGGCGCGGGAGCGGCGGCGTGGCTCGCGCTGCGCGATCTCGTCACTCCGGCGCAGGCGGCACGCCTTCACACAAGACTCGCCCGCCCGCTCACCTTCCCCGGGACAGCCCGCCGGGGAACCGAGGGAGCCGCTCAGGGCCGCTGAGCGGCTCAAGGGCGTAACCGGTGGACAGGCGCATGG
Source organism: Sphaerimonospora mesophila (assembly GCF_001417795.1). Taxonomy (NCBI): domain Bacteria; kingdom Bacillati; phylum Actinomycetota; class Actinomycetes; order Streptosporangiales; family Streptosporangiaceae; genus Sphaerimonospora; species Sphaerimonospora mesophila. The sequence continues at coordinate 68,466 of NZ_BCBX01000035.1, forward strand.
GCCTGCCCGGTCTCGCCGGGCCCTCCCTCGAGGCCGTCGACGTCGCCGCACGCGGGGAACGTGCGGGCAGCGGCAGGTCTTCGGACTTGTGGGCGTGATGCTCGTTCCTACTGGCCGTCGCTTCCCGGATCTTCAGGTCCAGTGCGTGTGACGGCGGACGCTCCCACTCACCGCTGCGGGGCAGCCCCGGAATCACACCGAATTCCCTCTTACGACGCGCCTGCCTGGCGGGCAGGGCGAACCGACTGCGGCACCCAGCCCAAGCGTGCTCCGATTCGCGGAAGCGCCCGGGTCCACATCGGTCTACGGGATCGACCGCCTGGAGGAGTGCTTCGCTCACCTTCTTCGGCCGAGAAACCTAGCGCCGCGTGATATGAAAGTTTCATTTCCCCGCGCTCTCCGATCGTCCTCGACACCGAGGTCAGGACCATCGGCGAAGCACCGGGGCAGACGGCAGGAACGCCCGTCGTTGACGCGTTCCCTCCCGCCGATGTTCGCTCGCGCATAGTGGCGCTCCGGTCCACTGGCCGAGGAGCCGCAGCCTGGACCTCCGATGTCACGTCCGGCTCCCGTGGCGTGCTCCCCGGTGGACCGGGTTTCCATCACCGAACGTCACCACGAGGCCTGGAGGCGGAAATGGATGCCTGAGCACGACGCCGGGCCCGATGCGTTTCGCCGTCCCCTCACGGGTGAGTCCGCATCCGGAAGAGCCTTAGCGTTAGAGCCTTAGTGTTAGCGCTAACTCTAAAGTGAGCAGCTCTCGTCGGCGGCGACGGCACGACCGCCCCGCGTGAAGCACGCCTTGGAGGGGTCGTGTTAGCGCTAACAACAACAGGCCCGACCACGGTGCCGACTCGGCCGTACCAGCCGCCTATATCGGCCCACCCGTACTACCAGCCCGCCCATATCGGTTCACCCAGCCCACAGGAGTTCAGATGTCGCTATCACCGCTCAGCCGCCGACAGTTACTTCAGACGGCGGGCATCGCCGTCGTCGCCTCCGCCGCCGGGCAGGTAGCCGCCGCCACCACGGCCCAGGCCGCCACGGCTCAGGCCGCTGTCGCCCCGGCACGGCCCGACATCGGCGTGTCCATGTACCCGTTCGAGCTGGGGCAGGTGCGGCTGACCGCCGGACGCTGGATGGACAACCAGAACCGCACGCTGTCGTACCTGCGGTTCGTCGACGTCAACCGAATGCTGTACAACTTCCGGGCCAACCACCGCCTGTCCACGCAGGGGGCGGCGACGAACGGGGGGTGGGACGCCCCCTCGTTCCCGTTCCGCACCCATATGCAGGGGCACCTCCTCAGCGCGTGGGCGCAGGCGTACGCCGTGCTCGGCGACACCACGTGCCGGGACAAGGCCACCTACATGGTCGCCGAAATGGCCAAGTGCCAGGCCAACAACGGCGCGGCCGGATTCAACACCGGTTACCTGTCGGGCTTTCCCGAGTCCGACTTCAACGCCCTCGAGGCCCGCACGCTGAACAACGGCAACGTGCCGTACTACTGCATCCACAAGACCATGGCCGGTCTGCTCGACGTGTGGCGCCACATCGGGAGTACCCAGGCGCGTGACGTGCTGCTGGCGCTCGCCGGCTGGGTCGACTGGCGGACCGGCAGGCTGTCCGCCGCCCAGATGCAGGCCATGCTGGGCACCGAGTTCGGCGGCATGAACGCCGTACTGGCCGACCTGTACCAGCAGACCGGCGACGCCCGCTGGCTGACCGCCGCCCAGCGGTTCGACCACGCCGCCGTGTTCAACCCGCTGGCGTCCAACCAGGACCAGCTCAACGGTCTGCACGCCAACACCCAGGTGCCCAAGTGGGTCGGCGCGGCCCGCGAGTACAAGGCCACCGGCACCACCCGCTACCGGGACATCGCCACCAACGCCTGGAACATCACCGTCGGCGCGCACACCTACGCGATCGGCGGCAACAGCCAGGCGGAGCACTTCCGAGCCCCCAACGCGATCGCCGGATATCTCGCCAACGACACCTGTGAGCACTGCAACAGCTACAACATGCTCAAGCTGACCCGCGAGCTGTGGCTGCTGGACCCGAACCGGGTGGCGTACTTCGACTTCTACGAGCAGGCGCTGCTCAACCACGTCATCGGCGCGCAGAACCCGGCCGACTCCCACGGGCACATCACCTACTTCACGCCGCTCAAGCCGGGTGGCCGTCGTGGTGTGGGCCCGGCGTGGGGCGGCGGCACCTACAGCACCGACTACAACTCGTTCTGGTGCTGCCAGGGCACGGGTGTGGAGGTCAACACGGCGCTGATGGACTCCATCTACTTCTACAACGGCACCACGCTGACGGTGAACCTGTTCACGCCGTCGGTGCTGAACTGGACCCAGCGGGGGATCACGGTCACCCAGACGACGTCCTACCCGGCGAGCGACACCACCACCCTGGAGGTCACCGGGAACGCCGGCGGGTCGTGGTCGATGCGCGTCCGCATCCCGTCCTGGACCACCGGCGCCACGATCAGCGTCAACGGCGTCCAGCAGAACGTCGACACCACCCCCGGCACGTACGCGACCCTCACCCGCACCTGGTCCTCCGGCGACACCGTCACCGTGCGCCTGCCCATGCGCGTGCTCATGAAGGCCGCCAACGACAACCCGAACGTCGCGGCGATCACGTACGGCCCGGTCGTCCTGTCCGGAAACTACGGCAACACCGCTCTGTCGGCGCTGCCGGCCCTGAACACCGCGTCGATCACCCGGACCAGCACCACGTCGCTGGCGTTCACGGCCACCGCCAACGGATCGTCGGTGAACCTCGGCCCGTTCTACGACGCGCACGGGCACAACTACACCGTCTACTGGAACACCGGCGGCGGCAGCGGCGGAGGCGGGAACGCGAGCTACCGTCTGGTCAACGCCGCCAGCGGTCTCGTGCTGGGCATCCAGAACATGTCCACCGCCGACGGCGGGACGGCACTGCAGTGGACCGACAACGGCACCGCCGACCACGACTGGGAGATGATCGTGGACGGCGGCGCCGTACGGCTGCGCAACGTCAACAGCGGCAAGGTGCTCGGCGTGGAGAACATGTCCACCGCCGACAACGCCCGCATCCTGCAGTGGACCGACAACGGCACCGCCGACCACCGCTGGACGATCATCGACGCCGGCGACGGATCCCACAAGATCCGCAACGTAAACAGCGGCAAGCTGCTCGGCATTCTCAACGGCTCCACCGCCAACGGGGCGCAGGCCGCCCAGGACTCCGACAACGGCAGCGCGGACAACAGGTGGCGGTTCGTGCCCAACGGGGCGCGGCGGATCCAGAACCTGGCCAGCGGACTCGTGCTGGGTGTGCAGAACATGTCCACCACCAACGGCGGCCTGGTGATCCAGTGGGGCGACAGCGGCACCGCCGACCATCTGTGGACCGCGGTGGTCGACTCCGGCGGCTACCTGCGCCTGCGCAACTCCAACAGCGGCAAGGTGCTCGGCGTGGAGAACATGTCCACCACGGTGGGCGCCCGGGTGATCCAGTGGGACGACAACGGCACCGCCGACCACCGGTGGCGGCTGCGGTACGGATCCAACGGGTACTTCCGCATCCAGTGCGCCAACGGCGGCCGGGTCCTCGGCGTGAGCGGCGGCTCCACCGCTCAGGGCGCCCAGATCGTACTCTCCGACGACAACGGAGCCAATGATCACCTCTGGCGATTCGTGTAGCCGCCGACGCGACGAAAGCTCAGCGTCGGCCCGTCGTACATCCCCCCACCGGGCCGCCCGGCCCGGAGATCGAAGGAAAAACTCATGATCACCATCGGTGAGGTCCCCAGAGCCCTCCCTGTGCGGCGCCACTGGCGATCACTGATCGCCGCCGTGGCCGCCGTCGTCCTGACCGCCTCCGCGCTCGTGCTCGGCACCGGCCCGGCATCGGCCGCGACCGTCGACACCAACGCCTGGTACATCCTGGTCAACCGCAACAGCGGCAAGGCCCTCGACGTCTACAACTTCGCCACCAACGACGGCGCCCGCATCACCCAGTGGACCCGCGGCGGCAACGCCAACCAGCAATGGCAGTTCGTCGACTCCGGCGGCGGCTACTACCGCATCAAATCCCGCCACTCCGGCAAGGTCCTCGACGTCTACAACTGGTCCACCGCCAACGCCGCCGAAATCGTGCAGTGGACCGACCACAACGGCGCCAACCAGCAGTGGCGCCTGGCCGACAGCTCCGGCGGCCACGTCCGCTTCATCAACCGCAACAGCGGCAAGGCCCTGGAAGTCCAGAACGCCTCCACCGCGGACAACGCCAACATCGTCCAGTACGACGACTGGGGCGGAAACAACCAGCAGTGGCAGCTCGTCCGCGTCGACGACGGCGGCGGCACGCCCACGCCCACGCCCACCCCTTCCACGCCATCGGGCCGGTACGACAACCCCGTCGTCTGGCAGGACTTCGCCGACGGCGACATCATCCGGGTCGGCGACGCCTACTACTACTCGGCCTCGACGATGCACTACTCGCCGGGCGCGCCGATCCTGCGCTCCTATGACCTGGTCAACTGGGAGTACGCGGGCCATTCCGTGCCGCGGCTGGACTTCGACTCCAACGCCTACGACCTCAACGGCGGGCGCGCCTACGTCAAGGGCATCTGGGCCTCGGCGTTCAACTACCGGAAGAGCAACGGCACCTTCTACTGGCTCGGCTGCACCGAGTTCAACCGCACCTACGTCTACACCGCGACCGCCGTCGACGGCACATGGACCAAGCGAGCGCGGATCAACAACTGCTACTACGACGCCGGTCTGCTGATCGACGACAACGACACCATGTACGTCGCCTACGGCAACTCGAACATCAGCGTGGCGCAGTTGTCCGGTGACGGACTCAGCCAGGTGCGCGCCCAGCAGGTGTTCAGCACCCCGTCCAGCGTCGGCACGCTGGAGGGCGCCCGCTTCTACAAGCGCAACGGCTACTACTACATCTGGCTGACCCGCCCGGCCAACGGCCAGTACGTGCTGCGGTCGAGCAGCCCGTGGGGGCCGTACGAGATGCGCCAGGTGCTGCTGAACATGCCGAGCCCGATCTCCGGCGGCGGGGTGCCGCACCAGGGCGGCCTGGTGCAGACGCAGAACGGCGCCTGGTACTACATGGCGTTCGTCGACGCCTTCCCCGGCGGCCGGGTGCCGGTGCTGGCGCCGATCTCGTGGAGCTCCGACGGGTGGCCCTCCGTGCAGACCGTGAACGGCGGCTGGGGCGCCACCTACCCGAAGCCGGCGATCTCCACGACCAAGACCGTCAAGTCGATGATCGGCCCGGACACGTTCACCACGAGCGCGCTCGACCCACGCTGGGAGTGGAACCACAACCCCGACAACGGCAGGTGGTCGTCCGGCAGCGGCCTGCGGCTGCAGACCGCGACCGTCACCAACGACCTCTACAACGCGCGCAACACGCTGACCCACCGCATCCAGGGCCCATCGTCCACGGCGACGATCGAGCTGGACTACTCGGCGATGGCCAACGGCGACCGGGCGGGTCTCGCGATGCTGCGCGACTCCTCGGCCTGGATCGGGGTGCGCCGCGACAACGGCGCGTACCGGGTCGTGATGACCAACAACCTGACGATGAACAGCAGCTGGCAGACCACGTCGACCGGCAGCGAGGCGGCCTCGGCCGCGGTGTCGGGCGGCCGGATCTGGCTGCGCGTCAACGCCGACATCCGGCCGGGTACTGGCCGGCAGGCCCGGTTCTCCTACAGCACGGACGGCACCAACTTCACCACGCTCGGTCCGGCCTTCACCCTGAACAACGCCTGGCAGTTCTTCATGGGCTACCGGTTCGGGATCTTCAACTACGCCACCCAGTCCCTGGGCGGCTCGGTGACCGTACGCCGCTTCGACCTGACCACCCCCTGAAACCCGGGTGGTAGATCGACGACGAACAAGGCCTCCGGTAAGCGGTCGATCGACCTAGTGCCGCGACCGCCAAGGTTTGCCCGGAAGGAGCGGCGGCCAGGGTGGTGCATCGCAAGGCGGAGGAGGAGCTGAGTAGCGGAGCTACGAGCGACGACTCCAACGCCGCGAGGTGCCGCCCTGGACGACGCGACGGGGCAAAGATTGGCGGGAGGGGCACTAGATCGACAGAACCGGAGGCCTCGGGGTCGAGGTGAGGAGGCCTTTGTCAGGCCTCCCGTACGGCCGGGGCCTGTCCCTCCGCCGTGACCGCGGGGGCAGGCCGGTCCGAGGCCACCAGCTCCTGCCAGTGCCGGCGGCGCTGTGCCTGGGCGACCGGGTCGGGCACCGGCACCGAGGCGAGCAGGCGCTGCGTGTAGGGGTGGGCCGGGCTGGCGAGCACCCGGCGCGCCGTGTCGAGTTCGATCAGCTCGCCGCCGCGCAGCACCGCGATCCGCTGCGCGAGCATGCCGACCACGGCCAGGTCGTGGCTGATGAACAGGGTGGCGAAGCCCAGCCGCTCCTGGAGTTCGGAGAACACCTCGAGCACCCTGGCCTGTACGGAGACGTCCAGGGCCGACGTGGGCTCGTCGGCGATCAGCAGGGCCGGGTCCAGGGCCAGGGCCCTGGCGAGGCTGGCGCGCTGCCGCTGCCCGCCGGACAGCTCGTGCGGGTAGCGGGTGGCGAGCGTCGCCGAGAGGTGGACCGCGTCGAGCAGTTCCGTCACCCTGGGCCAGGCCTGCGACATGCTCGCGGCCCGACCGTGGACGATGAGCGGTTCCGCGATGCAGTCGGCGATCGTCATCTTGGGATTGAAGCTCGTCGCCGGGTCCTGGAAGACGAACCCGATCTGGGAACGGATCGGCCGGATGTCCCGCTCTTTGCCGCCGATCATTTCCCGGCCCAGCACCCGCAGCGAGCCGCCACTGGCACGAACCAGCCCGGCGATGGCGCGGCCGATGGTCGTCTTGCCCGAACCGGACTCCCCGACCAGCCCCAGCACTTCGCCTGGGCCGAGGTCGAAGGACACATCTGACACGGCACGGAACGGCGCCTGCCCCCAACGGCCGGGGAAGGTGACCTCAAGGTTCCGCGCCCTGATCACGGGCTGATCGCCGCCCGCTTCGGCCAGGGCCGTACGCGGTGGATCCGCGACGACCGTCGTCTCCAGCGACGGAACCGAGGCCAGCAGCGCCGCGGTGTAGTCGTGTTCCGGCGTGCGGAACAGGGTGGTCGTGTCGGCCACCTCCACGATCTGACCGGACTTCATGACGACCACCCGGTCGGCGAGATCGGCGACGACGCCCATATTGTGAGTGATCAGCACCACGGAACGGCCGAACTCGTCCCGCACCCGGCGCAGCACATCGAGGATCTCGGCCTGCACGGTGACGTCGAGCGCGGTGGTGGGTTCGTCGGCCACGATCACCTTGGCGTCGAGCGCCAGCGCCATGGCGATCACCACCCGCTGCTTCTGCCCTCCGGACAGTTGATGCGGGTAGTAGTCGACCCGCACTTCGGGTTCTGGGATTCCGACGCGGCGCAGGAACTCCACGGCCTGCTCGCGCGCCTGCCGCCGGGTGATCCTGCGGTGCGCCCGCAGCCCTTCCGCGATCTGCCAGCCGATCGTGAACACCGGGTTCAACGCGGTCGAGGGCTCCTGGAAGACCATCGCTATGTCGGTCCCACGCGCGCGGCGCAGCCTACGGTGGTCCATCCGTACGACGTCCTCGCCGTTCAGCAGGATCCGCCCGCCGATCGTGGCGTTCTCCGGCAGCATCCGCAGGATGGACTTGGCGGTCACCGTCTTGCCGGAACCGGATTCGCCGACGATCGCCAGCACCTCCCGGGGGCGTACCTCCAGGGAGACGTCCGCCACGGCGGTGACCCGGCCGGTGTCGGTGGCGAACTCCACCGACAGGTTGCTGATGGTGACGACCGGGGTCATGCCGCGCCCTCCGTCGTTCTGGCCCGGCGGCTTTCTCGACGGAGCCGAAGCCGCGGGTCGGCCAGATCGTTCAAGCTCTCTCCCACCAAGGTGATCCCCATGACCAGCAGGACGATGGCCAGGCCGGGGAACACGCCGGTCCACCAGATGCCGCTGGCGACGTCGGAGATGGCCCGGTTGATGTCGTAGCCCCACTCGGCTGCCGCCGCGGGGTTGATCCCGAAGCCGAGAAAGCCGAGGGCCGCCAGGGTCAGGATCGCCTCGGAGGCGTTCAGCGTGATGATCAGCGGCAGCGACCGTGTGGCGTTGCGCAGCACGTGCTTGGCCAGGATGCGCCGGGTCGAGGTGCCGATCACCTGGGCCGATTCGACGTACGGCTCGGCCTTGATCCGCAGCGTCTCGGCCCGGGTGACCCGGAAGTACTGCGGCACGAACACCACGCTGATCGCCAGGGCGGCCGCGAGGATCCCGCCCAGGAAACTCGACTGCCCGCCGGAGATCACGATCGAGACCACGATCGCCAGCAGCAGCGAGGGGAAGGCGTAGATCGCATCGGCGATCATGGCGAGCACCCGGTCCAGGGCTCCGCCCAGATAGCCGGAGATCAGTCCCAGCGCGACACCGATCACCAATGACGGCGCGATGGCCATGACCACGGTCAGCAGGGCGGTCCGAGAGCCCCAGACCACCCTGGAGAAGACGTCGTAGCCGCCCACCGTGGTCCCCCAGAGGAACTCGGCGGACGGGGACGCATGCCGGGGGAAGGCGCCGCCGGGACCCGACAACTGGTTATAGGAGTAGGGGGCGATCAGCGGGGCCAGGGCGGCCGCCAGGAGGAAGACGCCGACGAGAACGAGACCGGCGATGAGCATGCCGCGCTGCAGCCCGCTGCTGAGGCGCAGGTGCCACACGATCGGCAGGGAACGCCAGGACCGGGCTCGCGTCATGGCCACGCGCTGCGAGTTCTCCATCAGTACCTCACCCGGGGGTCGATGAACGCGGCGATCACGTCCACCAGGAAGTTGGTCACGGCCACGATCACCGCGAGCAGCGCCACGATTCCCTGCACCGCGACGTAGTCGCGCGCCGCGAGATAGCGCGCCAGCTCGAAGCCGAGGCCACGCCACTCGAAGGTGGTCTCGGTCAGTACGGCCCCGCCGAGCATCAGCGCGATCTGCATGCCCATCACCGTGATGATCGGGATCAGCGCCGGACGGTAGGCGTGCTTGCGGACCAGCCGGCGCTCCCGGACCCCACGAGACCGGGCCGCGGCGACGTAGTCCATCGACAGTGTGCCGATGAGGTTGATGCGGACCAGGCGCAGGAACACCCCTCCGGTGATCAGTCCGAGCGCGAGCGCGGGCAGCACCGCGTGGGACAGCACGTCGGAGATGAGGTCCCACCGCCCGGTGCGAAGCGCGTCGAGGGTGTAGATCCCGGAAGCGCCGTCGATGCCGGACAGGGTCAGTTGGGTGGCGGTCGTGCCCCGGCCGCCCAGCGGCAGCCAGCCGAGCCAGACCGAGAACACCAGCTTGAGCAGCAGCCCGGCGAAGAACACCGGGGTGGCATAGGCCAGGATCGCCAGGACCCGCAGCACCGCGTCGGGCAGGCGGTCGCGGCGGTAGGCCGCCCAGCGCCCGAGCGGGATGCCCACGGCCAGGGCCACGATCACCGAGAAGAACACCAACTCGAAGGTGGCGGCGCCGTAGGTGAGCAGCACCTCCGAGATCGGCCGGTTGTCGGTGACGGTGCGTCCGAAGTCGCCGGTGAAGATGTCGCGGATGAACTCGGCGTACTGCACCGCGATGGGGCGGTCGTAGCCGGCGGCGGCGAGGCGCTCGGCCAACTGCTCCTGGGTCAGCCGACCGCCGGCCGAAGCCGTGATCGGATCGCCGACCACGCGCATCAGCACGAAGACGAGGCTGACCAGCACCAGGACGGTGGGGAGGATGAGCAGGAAACGTACGAGGATGTAACGGCCCAGGCCACCGCCCGTCTTGACGGCCACCGTGGCCTTGTCCTCCAGTGACGTCGTCGCCATGCTTCCCTCACGTCTTCCTGCCGATACGCCCGGGTACGCGCGATAAGCCCGGTACGCCCGGGGCCCGCCGGCTCCTGCCGTACGGGCCCCGAGCACACGTCCCTACGACGACTTGCTGAGCACTCCCATGCGGAACCGGAAGGAGGCGTCGAGGGTGGTCTCCACGCCCTCGACCGTGTCCCGGGCGATGACGATGTCCGAACCCTGCAGCAGCGGCAGCGTCGGGACGTACTCGGCGTACATCTGCTGAGCCTTCTCGATCAGGCCCGTGCGGGCGGCCGGGTCGACGGCGACGCGGGACTCCTCGATGAGCTTGCTGAGCTCCGGCTTCTCGTTCTCCTTGCCGAGCAGCGAGCTGACGTCGTCGGAGCCGTAAATGATGTTGAGGTAGTTGTCCGAGTCGGGGTAGTCGGAGAACCAGCCCAGCTGGTAGGCCGGGTACTCGTGCTTCGCCTGGTCCTGGATGTACTGGCTCCAGATCGTCGTCTGGAGGTTCACCTCGAACAGCCCACCGGTCTCCAGCTGGGCCTTGATCAGGGCGTACTCCTCGGCCGAGGTGTCCCCGTAGTGATCGTTGTTGTACTGCAGGTTCAGCGCGACCGGGGTCTCGACACCCGCGTCCGCCAGCCGCTTCTTGGCGCGCTCGACGTCGGGGCCGCCGTTGCCGTCGCCGTACAGGCTCTTGTACGGCTCGGCCGCGCCGTCCAACCCGGCCGGGACCTGGCTGTAAACCGGGCTGTACGTGCCGAGATAGACGTCCTTGGCCAGCGCGTTTCGATCGATGAGGTCGGCCGCCGCCTGGCGCACCGCCGTCGCCTTGGCCGGGTCGGCCTGGCCGGTGCTCGATCCGTACGGCATCGCCGTGAAGTCGAACACCATGAACCGCATCTCCGCGCCGGGCCCCTTGTAGACCTTGATGCCCGGCTTGCTCTCGAGGTCGGCCACGGCGGTCGGGCCGAGGGTGCGGTAGGCGATGTCGATGTTGCCCTGCTCGATGTCGAGCTTGAGGTTGCTGGGCTCCGCGTAATACTTGGCGACCAGCTCCGCGCTCTTGGCCTCGCCCAGGATCCCGTCGTAGCTCTCGTTACGCTTCATCTGAGCCACCTCGTTCTTCTTGAACGCGGTGATGACGAACGGGCCGTTGAACGCGTTGGCCTTGACGATCTCGGCGTCCTCGGCCAGTTTCCCCTCCGGGAACACCTCCTCGTCGAGGATCATCGCCGCCGGGCTGGTGAGGATCTGCGGCCACAGCACGTTGTCCTTCGACTTCAGCTTGAAGACGACGGTGTCGTCGCCCTGGACCGTGATGTCGTCGAGGTCGGCGAGCAGCTGCGAGGGACCGTTGGGGTCGTTGATGCGCCGCATCCGTTCGAAGCTGAACTTCACATCCGAGGCGGTCAGCTTGTGGCCGTTGGCGAAGGTCAGGCCGGGCCGGATCTTGACCGTGAACTCGGTGGGCGACGTGAACTCCGCCGATTCGGCGATGTCGGGCACCGGCTGGGTGCTGCCGGGCTTGGAGGTCATCAGCCAGCGGTACACCTGCCCGTGCAGGGTGGCCGACCCCAGGTCCCAGGTGCCGGCGGGGTCCAGTCCCGTGACCTGATCGGTGGTGCCGATGGTCAAGGGGCTGCCACCACCCGCCTGGTCGGAATCGACCTGGGCACAGGCGGACAGTGCGACAAGCAGGGTGCCCGTCAGGGCGAGCGCAAGCCGATCAACCCTCATGTCATCTCCTCATGGTGAACGGACGGCGGAAGCCGAGTCCGCCGCGATCGGCGGGTGGTCAGCCCATGGCGGTGGCGATGCGGTCCTCTGCCATGGCGCGGACGGCCGCCTCTTCGTCGGGGAAGTCCTGTGGAGTGGTCCGGTCCAACCGGAACGGCGCGGGGTCGGTCAGCGGCTCGTCGCCCATCATCAGCTCCGCGACGAGACGGCCCATCCCCGGCCCGTGGGTCACCCCCGACTCGTTGTCCCCGCCGATCAACCAGACCCCACGACAGGACGGAACGGGTCCGACGTACAGGTTGCCGTCGGCCGAGTAACACGGCATGCCCTGGGTGATCAGCTCCGGCTCCTCGCCGTTCAGCGCGGGGAACACCTCGGCGACGTCGGGCTGGCTCCCCCGCTGCATCTCGATCAGGCTCGGCGAGTGGGGTCGGCCGATGGCCGACGGGTCGACGCCGTCATCCTGCAGCAGCGACGCCCGCCGGTAGGCGGTGCCCACCCCCCAGGAGTAGGCACCGTCCAGCTCGCGGATCCACAGGCCCAGGTCGGGGCACTGCACGGTCGGCATGGTGGGGCTCAGCCCGACGTCGCGGGTCACGAAGCGGGTCGCGACGACCGGCACCAGCGGCAGCCGCCAGCCCACGGTCGCCAGCACCTCGTTGCTCCACGCCCCGCAGGCGATGACCACGGCCTGCGCGGGAATCGCCCCGTCGGCCGTCTCGACCCCGGTCACCGCCCCGTCCTGGGTACGGATCCCCGTGACCCTGGTGTTGTGCCGCACGCTCACCCCGGCCCCGGCCAGGTCGTCCAGGATCGCGACGACGGCCTTGCCCGTGGTGAGCTGGATGCCCTCGGCCATGAAGATCCCACCGGCGATCTTGTCCGCGTCGACGGCCCCGGAGGTCATCTCCTGGATCTGCGCGGGGTCGAGCACCCGGGTGCCGGGCAGCCGGTCCGGGTGCTCCATGATCCCGGCGCGCAGCCGGTCCAGGGACTCTTCTGTCAGGGCCAGGACGAGGTTGCCGTTGGCGGCGAAGTCGAGATCGTGACCGGCCTCGTGCAGGCTGCGATAGAACTCGATGCCGTAGATCTCCAGTGGGACGCACCCGCGGTGGAACCGCCGGTTGGTGTCGGCCGCGAACGCCGCCACGAACCCCGCTCCCGCGGGGGTGGTGCCGCTCAGCGGGTCACCCGCGTCGATCAGCGTGACGTTTCGCGCACCGGCCCGGACCAGATGAAGAGCCGCGCTCGCGCCGAGAATTCCGGCGCCCACGACGCAGATCGGGGTGTCCGCAGCTAGTGGAGTCATAGCGCAATCCTGCCGAAGGGCTGGTCAGGAGGGTACCGACCCTTGATGAAATCATCGGACCCCCGGTTCGACGTCCGTTGAAAGGCGGAGCGCACCGCTGCGCGGAAACCGGGTCACTCCGCCTCGTTCTTCAGATGGCGCCCCAGCCAGGCCAACATACGCGGCAGGAAGTCCGCCGTGTCGGGGAAGCCGGCGATGCCGTGCCCCTGCCGCGGATACAGCACCAGGCTGGTCGGCACGCCCTGACGGCGCAACGCCTGATGGAACATCACCGCCTGGTCCGCCGGGGTCGTCTTGTCCAGCAGGCCGGCGGTCAGCATGGTCGGGGTGCGGGCACCCGCCACGTGCGTCAGCGGGCTGCGGGCGTGATAGGCGTTGCCCGGTGCCGTGATGTCGTCCCTGAGGAACAACTCGTCGAACTCGGGGATGTCGGACGTGTAGTGCTGACTGATGAAGTCGGTGACGGGAGAGGTGGCGATGGCCGCCGCGAACCGGTCCGTCGTGGCCGCCAGCCAGGCCGACATCAGCCCGCCGTAACTGTTGCCGGTCACCGCCACCCGGGAACCGTCCACGAGGCCCTGCCCGATCAGGTGGTCGATGCCGCTGAGCAGGTCGTCGACGTCCTTCCCGAGCATGTCGCCACGGACTCGGTCGATGAAGTCCTGTCCCCTGCCGTGGCTGCCGCGCGGGTTGACGTACAGGCTGGCGTACCCCTGCTCGGCCAGCAGCCCCACGTAGGGATGACGGTTTCCGTTGGCGATGCCCCACCGGTTGCGCCAGGCCGCCACCGGGCCGCCGTGGACGTTCAGCAGCAGCGGAAAGGGACCCGGCCCCGCCGGGAGGACCACGATGCCCTGGATCTCCAGCCCGTCCGGCGCCCGCCAGGACACCTCCATGGCCGTCTGACCCGCGGCGAGGTAGGCGTCGGCGCCCGGGTGACGCAGGTCGTGGGTCGTACGGACCCGTCCCGGTTCGATCCGCACCAACCGGGGATAGCGGGTGAAGGACTCCATCACCCCGTGTACGCGCCCGTCCACGTCGATGTCGCCCATCGGGGTGAACCCCGACAGGGTCTCCGGTCCGGCCCACAGTCGTGTGCAGGTGGCGGCCGAGACGTCGATGCCGCCCACCACGGTGGTCAGCCCGCGCAGCCCGACGTAGCCGACCCGGTCGCCGGCGCGCATCAGGCAGGAGACGTCGACCCCGTCGGTGTCGAGCCGGGTGCTCGACCCGGCGTCGTCGACGCACACCACGTCACCGGCCACGACCCCCCGGTCGCTGCTGATCGACTCGATCACCAGCAGGTGCCGGCCCAGGCCGACCGGATGCGACAGCTGCCGCCCGTCGACGGGGTCGTACCGTACGTCCACCGAACCGTCACGGGTGTCGATGACGGCCAGGTACGCGGCGTACCAGGCGCCCTCACCGGCCCTGTCGGACATGATCGCGACGATCCGGTCCTCGTCGATCCACTCCGCCTCCCAGACGTCGCGACCCCGCAGGTCCAACGTCCGGCTCTGCCCGGAGGCCGCCTCGACGAGCACGAGCTCCCGCGGGCGTTGCGGGTCGTCGGTGTACGCCAGGGGGCCGTCGCCGCCGTCACCGCCGGCCGGGGCCACGTCGTAATGCTCGTCCTGGGAGGGGCTGGTGACGGCCAGCAGGCGGCCACCGGACGGCGATCCGGTTAGGTGCTCCACCCGGCCGGGCGTCGTTATCCGATGCACCGGATGACCGTCTTCGTCGCAGACCAGCACCGAGTCCCCCGAGCCGATCAGCAGCCGGTCACCGGCCCAGCCCAGGCACTGGGGCTCCAGGTGCAGGGTGCGCATCGCCCCCGAGGGCACGTCGACCAGGCATACGACGGAGTGGGCCGGACGCGAGATGTCGGTGAGAACGGTGCCGATCGCGGCCGCGGTCGAGCCGTCGGGCCGGACCCGGACCGCCCCCATCCTGCTGACCTGTCCGAAGGCCGGGCCCTCGGTGCGCTGCAACCAGTCCTCTACGAGCCGGCGGTACGACGCCGCGGGGAAAGTTCGTGACATCCGTCAACGCTAGGCATCGCCGTCGCGGCATCGCTACCGAAGAATGCCGCAACATTCCCGCTCGGGCACCTACATCTGTCGAAGCGCCGGGCCCTCGGCCGGGTCACTCCCCGCCCGGTGCGGACAGCGGCTTGCCCGGGGTCCAGCCGAGCAGGCGGGCCAGCCGGAAGGCCAGGTGCAGCGTCAGACGGGCGTCGCCATCCTGCAGATCCAGTCCGCAGACCTCGTTGAACCGACGCAACCGGTAGTAGAGGCTGGTGCGGTGGATCGCCAGGGCGCTCGCCGAGGACAGCGCGTCGCCGGCGTGGTCCAGGTAGACCTCGACGGTACGGACGATCTCCGCCGCCGCGGGATCGGCCAGCATCTCGCGAAACCTGTCGGGCACCAGATCCCGCAGGGCCGCAGCGGCCTCGGCGTGGTGGGCGAGGAAACGGTAGGCGCCGATCTCCGACCAGTCGGCCTGCGCGCCGTACCGTCCGGTCGTCTTCACGACGTGCGCCGTGGCCACCGCCTGCCGATAGCTGGTCAGCACCGCGTCGGGGCCGGTGCGGACCTCGCCGATGCCCGTGACGACCGGCGTCCCCCCGAGTGCCCGCGTGCAGGCGGCGCGACCGGCCTTGGCCAGGGCACCGATCGCTCCGTCCCCGCCGGTGCGCTGCGGCACCAGCAGCACCGCCGCCTGGTCGGTCACGAGTGCCAGGCAACGTAGATGGGCGGTGTTGGCCGCGACGCCGTCCAGGCCCAGGTAGAGCGCGTCCTTCAGGTCCTGCGAAAGCGGAGGTTCCGGCAGCGGCCCGAAGGCGAGCACTCGCAGCGGCCCGTCGACACCGCTTCGCGTGCCCGCCAGGCGCATGGCGGCCGTACGCACCCGGACGTCGTCGGAGAGCAGGTCTTCGAGGATGGAGCGTTCCCACACCAGGGAGGTGTCGCGAGGCATCCCGCCCTGGGCCATGATGCGTGCGGCCGCCCTCCCGGCCGCGGCGACCTCGTCGAGCTCGGCGTCTGTCAGCGACTCGTCCTCGTCGATGATCCACAGGTAGCCGAGCAGCCGTCCCGCGTGCCGCAGCGGCACGCACACCCGGGACAGCATCTCCCAGCGCTTCTGTGCCGGGATCCGCACGATGTCCTCGCTGGAGCTCTCCAACACTCCCAGGACCCACGTCACGACCTCCGGCTGGGCCCGCAGGTGCAGGATCGACTCCATCCGCGTCTGGTCGATGGGCCCGTGGTGCGGGGTGTGGACGAGCAGCCGCAGGGTGGGGTCGTCGACAGCGACGGTTCGGTGGATGCGGGCAGCCAAAGAGTGAGCAAGCCCATCTAACTGCGCCAACACCCCAAAAGTATGACATCTGACTTCGTCACCTGTCGCAATGCGCCCCGCACACTCTCGACAGCGGGCGGTGTCGGCCCGGGCCGGCCGCGCCCTAACGTGATTGCTGAGCCAAGGGGAGGTGCCATGTCCGGGCAGACCGCGGACGTCGTCATCATCGGAGCCGGCGTCATG
Source organism: Sphaerimonospora mesophila (assembly GCF_001417795.1). Lineage (NCBI taxonomy): Bacteria > Bacillati > Actinomycetota > Actinomycetes > Streptosporangiales > Streptosporangiaceae > Sphaerimonospora > Sphaerimonospora mesophila. The sequence continues at coordinate 84,962 of NZ_BCBX01000035.1, forward strand.
GGCAACTCGGTAGCGCTGGAGCTCGCGCGGGCGGGTCGGCGCGTCGTGGTTGTGGACCGCGGTCCCGGTCCCGGTCACGGATCCACCAGCGCGTCCTCCGCGATCGTCCGGTTTAACTACTCGACATGGACGGGCGTCGTCACCGCCTGGGAGTCCAAGCACGCCTGGGAACGGTGGGGCGAGCACCTCGACGGGCTCGACGACGGCCCGCTGGCGAAGTACTTCAAGACCGGCGGGCTGGCCCTGGACTCCCCCGATCAAGACTTCACGGTCGTACGGGACCTTTTCCAGCAGGCCGGCGTGACCTATCAGGTGCTGTCGCCGGACGACATCCGCGCGAAGATTCCCGGCCTGTCCCCCGACCGGCACTATCCACCGAAGTCGCTGGACGACAAGGCCTTCTGGGACGACCCGCAGGGCGAGCTCTTCGGCCTGTGGACGCCGGATTCCGGCTTCATCGACGACCCCGCACTGGCCGCGCGCAATCTCCTGAACGCGGCGCGGCGCAGCGGGGTCGAGGTCGCGTTCCGCACCGCCGTCGTCGAGATCCGCAGCAAGGGCCGGACGATCATCGGGGTGACGCTCGCGGACGGAACGAGGATCGACGCCCCCGTCGTCATCAACTGCGCGGGTCCGCACTCGGCCGCGATCAACGCCCTGGTCGACGGAGTGCTGGACGACTTCACCGTCACCACCCGCCCGCTGCGTCAGGAGGTCCACGAGGTCCCCGCCCCTCCCGGCTACGGTGCTCCGGGTCCGATCGTGGCCGACCTCGACCTGGGCGTCTACTTCCGCGGCACCCCCGGCGGCAACCTCCTGGTCGGCGGTACAGAACCGCGGTGCGACCCCCTGCACTGGCTGGACGACCCGGACGACTATCACGGTGCGCCGACGCAGGCGGTATACGAGGCCCAGACCTGCCGGGCGGCCCGGCGGCTGCCCGATCTCGCGCTGCCGCACGCGCCGCGCGGCATCGTCGGCATCTACGACGTGAGCTCGGACTGGACTCCTATCTATGACCGCACCGCCGTCGACGGCTACTACGTCGCCATCGGCACCAGTGGCAACCAGTTCAAGAACGCCCCCATCGTCGGGCTGATCATGCACACCCTGATCACCGCGTGCGAGAACGGTCGGGACCACGACACCGACCCTGTCCAGCTCCGCCTGCCGTACACCGGCCACGTCGCCGATCTCGGTCACTACAGCCGCAGGCGCGAGATGAACGAGACATCCGGGACCGTGATGGGCTGAGCCCGGCGATCGAACGGCAGGCGGCGGCCGGGGCGGCCGTTCCTCCGCCGCCCCGGCCGAAGCGCACGGGGGAGACGACGCGCACGGACGGACGGTTCTGCCGTACCCGGTGATGGAGCCGTCCGTGGCGTGTAGTGTTGGGGAAAACAGGTTGTGTCGAAGTCCCGGTATGCGTAACAGCGTCTGCGGAGCTATGACAGCGGGCGTCTACCGGATGAAGCCATGGCTTTCCAAGGCGGTCGGTCGCAGCAGCCCCGAGATCACTCCGTGGCTCTCGGAGATCGTTTCAACAAGGAGAGAGAGCATGGCTCAGGGAACCGTCAAGTGGTTCAACGCCGAGAAGGGCTTCGGCTTCATCGCCCCCGACGACGGGACCGCGGACGTCTTCGTCCACTACTCGGCCATCGACGCCGGCGGTTATCGGTCCCTGGAGGACAACCAGCGGGTCGAGTACACCGCGGGCCAGGGCGCCAAGGGCCCGCAGGCCGAGCGCGTACGACCGCTGTAATCAGTGCCGTGACAGCGGCAGGTGACGGCCGGGCAGTGGCCTGGCCCGTCACCCGATGAGCGACAAGGCCCCGGGCTCTCACCGAGTCCGGGGCCTTCTCATGCGGAGGGCCCTCACCCTGGCCCGGGCGACGACACCTCGACGGCGCCTCGACCGCCGGATGCCGCCCTGCCCCTACGAAAGCCGTTCCACGATCATGGCGATGCCCTGTCCGCCGGCCGTGCACATCGTCTGCAACCCGAGCCGGCCGTCGTGGGACTCCAGGGAATTCAGGAGGGTGACCGTCAGCCGTGCGCCGCTCATGCCGAACGGATGCCCCATCGCGATCGCACCCCCGTTCACGTTCAGCCGATCGTCAGGGATGTCCAGGTCTCTCTGGCAGGCCAGCACCTGTGCCGCGAACGCCTCGTTGATCTCGACCTGGTCGATGTCCGCCATGGTCATGCCGGCCTGTCCGAGCACCTTGCGGGTCGCCTCGACCGGCCCGAGGCCCATGATCTCCGGTGACAGCGCGCTGACGGCCGTCGCCACGATCCGCGCCCGTGGCGTGAGTCCCAGCGCACGTGCCTTGGCGTCGCTCATCACGACCAACATGGCCGCGCCGTCGTTCAGCGGGCAGCTGTTGCCGGCCGTGACCCGGCCGTCGGGACGGAACACCGGGGGAAGCCGGGAGACCACCTCGTAGGTGACGCCGCGCCGGGGCCCGTCGTCGGCGGTGACGACCCGCCCGTCCGGCAGGCGTACCGGGCAGATCTCCCGGGCCCAGAATCCACTGTCGGCCGCCTCCTCCGCACGCCGCTGCGAGCGTACGGCGAAACGGTCCATGTCCTCCCGCTCGATCCCCTTCAACTGCGCCACGTTCTCTGCGGTCTGGCCCATCGGGATGTGCGCGTCGGGGAGCAGCCCGAGATCCCGCGGATCGTCCCAGCCGTGTGCGCCCTGGTCGACCCGCCGTCTGGTCCGCTCGCCGGGCGCGGTGAAGATCTCGTTTCTCGTGTCGGGCCACCCGTCGGCCGTTCCCCTGGCGAACCGGGACACCGTCTCGACGCCGACCGAGAGGTACGCCTCGCCCTCACCGGCCTTGATCGCGTGGAAGGCCATCCGGGTGGTCTGCATCGACGAGCCGCAGTAGCGGTTGACGGTGGTCCCCGGAAGCCCGTCCAGACCCAGTTGGATCGCCGCGATGCGGGCCAGGTTGAAGCCGGACTCCCCCGCCGGCTGCGCGCAGCCGAGCAGCAGGTCCTCGAAGTCCGCCGGGTCGGCCTCCGGCACGAGCTCGAAGCCACGCCGGATGACCTGGGTGACCAGATCATCCGGGCGTATCGTCGCGAGTGACCCCTTCACCGCGCGGCCGATGGGCGATCTCACGGCCGCGACGATGACCGCCTCAGGCATTACTTCCCCCTCCGGCGGGACGGGCCCGGAACGCCCGGAGCGGCCGGCCGCGCCCCTCGGCGCCGTGGCGCGCGGGCGGGGTCGAACGGCCGCAGTTCCGGAACGTCTCGGCCCTCGATGAGCCGTACGAGCAGGTGCGCGGTCGAGGGCGCCATCATCACGCCGAGCATGTTGTGCCCGGTCGCCAGGAAGATCCGCGGCCATCCCGGTGCCGCGCCGATGAAGGGAAGCCCGTCCGGGGTCATCGGACGCGGCCCCATCCACTCGGCCGTACGCCGGGCCCAGTCGACGCCCGTGAAGTAGGGCGCGGCCGCGTTGACGACCTCCCGGATGCGGCGTCGGTTGAACCTGTCGTCCCTGGCGTCGAACTCCATCGTTCCGGCGATGCGCACGCCTCCGTTCAGCGGGACGGCGCCGACGTGCGCCTCCTCCAGCTTCAGCACGCGGGTCAGCGGCGCGGCCGGAGCGATGCCGAAGCTGTATCCCTTACCGGGGCGTACCGGGAGGTCGAGCCCGAGATCGCCGGTCAGGTCGGCGGAACCTGCTCCGGCCGCGATGACGACACGCGCGGCGGCGAAGCCGCCGACCGTGGACTCGACGCGTACGTCCTGAGACGACGGGACGACGCGCGTCACCCTCGCGCCCTCGTGAATCACGACGCCGTCGGCGCGCAGGGCATCGGCGAGCGCGTCCACGAAAGCGCTCGGGTCGACCTGCCCCTGGCCGGACAGCACGAACCCGGATCGCGCCCGCTCACCCAGGCACGGCTCCAGGGCACGCAGCTCCGGCCCGTCCAGGATCTCGCCGAGGTCGCGCTCGACCGGGTAGTGCTCGCGCAGGAACGCGCGCTTCCGCTCGGCCCGCTCCCGGGAGGGGAAGAGGTACAGATATTCACGCTTCGTGAGCTCGACGCCCACCCCGCCGTCCGACAGCGCGGCGAACCGCTCATAGGTGTCGGCTCCCAACCTCGCCAGCGCCCGGACACCGGTCCTGAAGCGGCCGGCGGTGGCGTTGGCGGCCATGCGCAGGAGGAACGTCCCCATGGTCAGCGCCGCCGTCGGATGGACGTAGAGGGCGCTGTCCTTGCGGTACATGTTCTTCAGCGCGGTGCCGACGATGCCGGGCGCCGGGAGCGGGCCCACGATCGACGAGCAGATCTCTCCCGCGTTCCCGCGGGAGGCGCCGCTGCCGACCCGGTCCCGTTCGAGGACGACGACCGGATGGCCCCGGTGCGCGAGCTCCCACGCGACGCAGAGCCCGAGCACACCGCCCCCGATGACGACCGTCGGCCGCGACGCCGCTTCCCGCGTGCTCCTGTTCACGGTCGTCATCCCCGGCTCCGCGCCGACTCGACGGCGGCACGGCGCGCGGCGGTCGCCGGCTCGTCGACCTCGAAGGCGTCGGTGAACACGACCCCGTAGACGTCACGCGCGGCCTCGACGCTCACCATGCGGTTGAGCACATCGGCCAGCACCAGGGCGGGATCACGCAGCAGCGGATCGCCGTACCCCCCGCCGCCGGGCGTGTAGAGGGTGACCGTGTCGTCGTAGTCGAGGCTCATCGTGGGGCCGGTCTGGTACGGCAGTTCCCGCTCGGACTCCCTGCCCTCGTTGATGACCCACCGGCTCGGTGCGCCGCTGTGCCCGCCGAAGAGGCCCTTCGGGGGTACGGCCGAGTGCTGGGAGGTGTGCGAGAACCTGGCCGCCTCACCCCTGACCTGCCAGCTCAACTTCAGGCCGAGCCCGCCGCGGTGTCGGCCGGCGCCGCCGGAGTCGGGGTAGAGCGCCTTCGAGCGGTAGAGCACGGGGGCTTCGCATTCGGAGCTCTCGATGGAAGGGCTGGCGACGTTGGTGATCCATCCCGGCATCGCGCTCAGGCCGTCCCGGTCCGCCCGGGCGCCGAGGCCGCCGGTGCTCGGTCCGGTGCCCATCCGCCATTCCTGGCGAGCCGAGACGTCGCCGCCCTCCGGATGCGTGGTGGTGTTCACCGCGGATCCGCGACCGTAGATGAGACCGCAGGAGTTGGCCACCACCGCCTTCGGCAGCACCGCGGCCATGGCCTCGAAGATCATGTCCACGATCTGATGGGTCACCGCCATCCGCTGGTACACCGCCGCCGGAGGAGTGGGGTTGACGATGGAGCCCTCGGGCGCCTCGATCGTCACGAGGTCGGCCGGGCCCTGGTTCTTGGGGATGTCCGGCGGCATCATCGCCAGCAGGCCGAAAAGGCAGGCCGAGATGGTCGCCGACTTCGGGCAGTTGATCGGGCCCGCGATCTGCGGGTCGGAACCGGAGAAGTCGAAGGTGATCCGGTCGCCGGCCACCTTCATGGCGAGCCGGAGCGTGACTGGCCCGCCCATGCTGCCGTCCTCGAGCAGCGACTTCTCCGCCCGATAGACACCGTCCGGAACGCGCCTGATGTAGTCGGCCGTGCGCCGCGCCGCGTAATCGATCTGCGCGTCCACCGCCTGGAGGACGACGTCCTTGCCGTACCGCTCCAGCAGACGCAGGAACCCCTCGGCGCCCACGTGCGCCCCGGACACCTGGGCCAGCAGATCGCCGCGCTGCGCGTACGGCACGCTGGTGTTGGTCAGGATCAGTTTGAGCAGGTCCTCGTCCAGGACCCCGGCGGAGTACAGCTTGACCGGCGGGATCCGCAGCCCCTCCTCGAAGATGCTGGTGTGCCAGTCGTTCGGATCCAGGCCACCGGCCCCCGCCAGATGCGCGAAGATCGTGGAGAAGCCCACCAGCTCGCCGTCGTAGAAGATCGGCTCGTAGACGATGAAGTCGGCCGTGTGGTGCGCTCCGACGCTGCCGTCGACGTACGGGTCGTTGGTGAGGATGACATCGCCGGGGACGAGCGTGTGCGGCGGGAAATGCCGCTTCAGCATCCCCTTCAGACAGGGACCGAGCGCGTTGAGGTGGACCGGCACGTTGGCGCCTTCCGCGACCAGCCGCCCGGTCGCGTCGAAGATCGAGGACGAGCAGTCCTTGCCCTCCTTCAACAGCAGGGAGTAGCTCGTCCGGGTCATCGTCTCGGTCATCTGCTCGGCGAGGGATTCCAGCGCGCTCCGGATGACCTCCACGGTCACCACGTCCAGGCTGCGACCTGAGGCGCCGTCTCGCGTATCCGCTGAATTCACGAAATTCTCTTTCATGTGTCGGGCCGTCGGAAGGGGGCGCTCACCGCATGGTGAGCACGAGCGTGCCGATGGGACTCACGGAAAGGCGCTGGTCGGGCCACATGACGGTGGTGCTACCCGACTCCTCGATGATCGCGGGGCCCTCGATGACGTGGCCCGGCCGCAGCAGAGCGCGGTCGTAGACGGGGGTGTCCGTCGGCTCGTCGAACACGACCTGACGCCGTTCCTTGAGCGCCTCGTCGGCGCACGCGGTCGCGGTCGGCTCCAGCCGGGGGAAGCCGGGCTTGGCCGTCGCGGCGACCGCGGACACCCGAAGGCTCACGAGCTGCACCGGGTCGTCCGGAGAGGCGTGGCCATAGCGCTGCTCGTGGAGCCGGTGGAAGGACGTGGCCAGCCGGTCGAGCGCCCGGTCTCCGTACCCCCTTTCGAAGGGGACCACGAGCTCGAAGCTCTGGCCGCGATAGCGCAGCTCCGCGGTCCGCAGCACCGTGATCCGGTCAGTCGCGATGCCTTCGGACACGAGCTCCTTGGCCGCCTCGGTCTCGAGCTGGTCGTACCACTCGTTCACCATGCCGACGTCGACCTCGTCCAGCGGGCAGAGCCGGGAGGCGACCGCGTCGCAGCTCTGGTCGGCGAGGAGCAGGCCCATCGCCGAGACGTTGCCGGGGCTCGGCGGGACGACCACCGTCGGGATGCCGAGTTCACGTGCGGCGTCGCTGACGATCAGGCCGCCGGCTCCGCCGAATCCCACGATCGCGAAATCACGGGGATCCAGCCCGCGGGCGATGGACACCCGTCGGATCGCGCGGACGCTGTCGGCAGCGGCGATCGCGATGGCCCCGGCGGCCCAGCGCTCGGGATCCCAGTCGTCGGTGTCGTGCCTGGACAGCGCCAGCGCACGGCGAGCTGCCTGCCGGTCGAGTCGCTGCCGCCCGCCGAGGAAGTAGTCCGGGTTGAGCCGCCCGGTGACCACGGCCGCGTCGGTCAGGGTGGGCCTGGTCCCGCCGGCGCCGTAGCAGACGGGCCCGGGGCTGGCTCCCGCGCTGTCCGGTCCGACCCGTAGCGCGCCGCCCTCGTCGATCCAGACGATCGATCCGCCGCCGGACCCGATCGGGGTGATCTCGATGCTCGACAGCTGGATCGGGTGCCCCAGCAACTCGTCGCGCGGCACGACCGTGGGGGCCCCGTCTATCGCCACCGCCAGGTCGGTGCTGGTTCCCCCCATGTCGTAGGTGATCACGTTGGCGCAGTCGACCTCGGCGGCGAAGTACGCGCCGGCGATGGCCCCGGCGACCGGGCCGGAGTTGGCCACGCGGATCGGCCGCTCCGCCGCCTGCCTGAGGCTGAAAGTGCCGCCGCTGCCCTGCATCGTGAGCAGGGTGGCGCCGAAACCGGCCGTTTCCGCCTGCTCGGCGAAGTCCACGAAGTGGGCGCTCAGTTTCGGTTTGACGTAGGCGTCGAGGGCGGTCGTGCTGGCACGCTCGTACTCGGAGACGCGCGGGCTCACGACCGAGGAGAGCGACACCGGGATCTCCGGCGCCTCCTCGGCCAGGATCTGCGCCACCCGCACCTCATGGGCGGGCTCGCTGTAGCTGTGGAGGAAACAGACCGCCACGCTCTCCAGGCCCAGTTTCCGGATGGCCCGCGCGACCTGCCGGACCTGCTCCTCGTCGAGCGGCTCGACTTCGTGGCCGCGGAAATCATGGCGTTGCCGGACTTCGAAGCAGTGCCGACGTTCGATGATCGGCGGGCCGGGCTCCCACTGGACGTCGTAGATGTTGCCGCTGCGGTAGGAGTTCCTGACCTCAAGGACGTCGCCGAACCCGGCGGTCGTGAGCAGGCCGGCGGAGATGCGTTCGCCCTGGAGGATCATGTTGACGGCGACGGTGGTCCCGTACACGATCGTGTGCACGTCCGCCGGTCGTGCCCCCGCGCTGTCGAGGATTCGCGCGGTTCCCGAAAAAACGGCGTCAACTATTCTTCGGGGCGTCGAGGGAACTTTTTCGAACCAGATCTCCCCCGTCTCCTCGTCCAGCAACACGAGGTCCGTATGTGTTCCGCCAGTGTCGATACCAAGTCGGTACATCCGTTTTCCCTAGTTTCTCTGGTCAAGACAGCGCAGGCGGGCCGCCGCGAAGGTCGCGCGGCTCGATTCCGGCCTTGGCGAGCGCCGAGAGCTCGCATTTCGAGAATCACGCGATTTCGACACGCCCCCGGCTCTTCATCGTCTTCGGTAACTTTATGAACCGGAGTTGTTCGGACATATAGCCAACTGTCCACAACCGGCCGAGGATGCGTGGCCATTTGGAGCCGCGGCGCATGGCCCGCCCCCGTGCAGCAGGGCACGCTCGGCGTCCGACCACGGCGTGGCGGATCGGTCGGCGCCGCTCGACAGCCGGGCGATCCTCGTGGTCGACCGGACCACGACCGCCCCACCGGCGAGATCGACGCCGCGCGAGACCAGGTCCACGGACGCGCGGCCGACGCGGGAGCACCAGGACTCGAAGCGGATCTCCTCCCCGACCGTCGCCTGGGTCAGGCCGAACGCGGTTCTGGCCACCACCAGCACACCGCCGATCCCCGGTCGCCAGGTGGACACGGCGTCATGCCGCGCCTCCTGGAGCAGGTCGGCCGCTGCGACAGGCGACAGGCATCCGCCGGCCGTCCGGTCCGTCACGCGCACCGGAAGGACCACGGTCCACGGCGAGGGGCGGGGCGGCGTACGCGCCTGCGCCCCGGAGCCGAGACCCGCCCACGACATGTCGGGTCCGCCCAGGGTCACGGGCGGGGCGAGGAAGACCTCCGCCGAGACGCAATCGGCCACGCCTCCGCCGGGCTCGACCACGCCCGCGTCGCAGGCGACGAGCACGCCGTCCACCTGTTCGACGGGCTTCGCGCGAACCTCGATCGGGGTCCCCACCGCCTGGACCGTCCTGCGGTAGCGGATGTCCACCGACCGCCACACGAGTTCGCCGGGCGCACGCCGGGCGCTCCCCGGCTCCGCCGTGTCCGGCGGCGACCAGGAGGCGAGCGCCTGCGACACCCCGATGTGGACGAACCTGAGCCAGGCGACGTTGTTGACATGCCCCGCGACGTCGAGATCGGAGAACCGTACGGCCAGCCGGGCCCGCCAAGGGTCGCGAGGCATCGTCACCCGGCCTCCCCCGAAAGGGCTCGCCGTGGATTCTCGATCAGGATGTGGTCGAGCTCCCCCTGGTCGACGCCGGCCTGCGACAGTCGCCGGGAGAAGTGCCGGGGGATGTAGCCGAATCCGCCGCCGCCGTACGCCTGCAGGTGGTCTCTTCCGCACACGTCGTGGCTCAGCAGGATGTTGTCGATGAAACCGGCGCGGATCAGCGAGACGATGTGGGCGACCCGCGTGTTCAGCGCGAATTCCGAGCCCGGGCGGATCGTGTCGAACTGCACGTAGCATCCGCTTCTGGCGAGATCGAGATGATACTCGGGGATGTTCACCGTGTCGCAGTGACCGATGATCACCCGATCGGGCGCCACGCCCTCTTCCAGCAGCAGGTCGAGTTGCCTGCGGCCCACCGGCCAGCGCGCCGCGTGCGTGCTGATCGCCGCGTTGGTACGGCGACACGCGCGGGCCGAGGCACGCAGGTTGCGCTCCTCCCTGGGCGAGACGAACCACTGGTCCGCCCCGACCTCGCCGATGAGGCCCGCCCTGATCCGCGTTCCGGCGAACCCCTCCAGCAGGTCTCTGACCAGCAGATCGCGGATCGCGTCGATGCTCTTGCGGTCGAATTCCTCGTAGGCCAGATAGGGATCGCGATAGTGGCCGGTCCCCAGGACGATCCGTACGCCGGTCGCGGCCGACAGCTCGAGCAGGGCGGCGACGTTGTCCGGCGCCCTCGTGTGCTCGGCCGACGCGGCGGCCGGCCTCCCCGCGCGGTAGACGCCGCCCGGGTCCGGACTCGCGCCCCAGGTCAGCTCGGCGGGTGTCACGTCGACCAGCGTCACCCCGCCGGCCTCCCGATAGCGGTCGAGCTCATGCCGCATCAGATGGAAATCCTGGATCAGCCCCGTGCCCCGATATTCGCGCAACAGGTTGATGAAGACGTGCTCGTGCATGAGGGTCATGCCGAGCTGTCCGCCCTCCACGGCTCCGGTCACGGTCATGATCTGTGTCATAGCGATCAGGCCTTACTCAGCACACGTTTCAGACCCAGTGCCCGCTCGATCAACGCGACGGCCGCGAGCGAGAACACGATGAGGACCACCGACAACGCGGCGACCTGGGGATCTGTGTTGTTGGAGACGTAGCGGAACACCACCACCGGCAGGGTGGTGCGGCCGGTGCCGACCACGAAGAGCGACACCACCGCCTCGTCGAAGGAGATGATGAACGACAATGCGGCACCGGCCACCAGACCGGGTGTGATCAGGGGCAGGGTGATCCGGCGGAAGGTCGTGACCGGACCGGCTCCCAGGGTCCGCGCCGCCTGTTCACAGGCCGCGTCGACCGCGTTGAGGCTCATCATCACGGTGCGGACCACGTACGGAATCGTCAGGCCGAGATGCGCGACGACCAGGCCCGGATAGGTGCCGACCAGCCCCATCGGCCCGAGCACCAGCAGCAGAGCCAGGCCGAGGACGACGCTCGGAAGCAGCAACGGCGAGGTGAACAGTCCGATCACGACGTCCCGTCCGCCGAAGCGGTGCCGCGTGAGCGCGAGAGCGGCGGTGACGCCGACGGCGAGCGAGATGACCGTCACGACCAGACCGAGCAGCAGCGACACCCGCAGGCCCTCGAGGAACTCCCCGTTGTCGGCCAGCCCGGCGTACCACCGCAGGGACCAGTCCTTGGGCGGGAATTCGAGGTTCGGACTGGCGTCGAACGAGATGAGGAAGACCACGAGGAGCGGCGCCAGCAGGAACAGATAGCTGCAGAGGACGACGAGGCCCGCGACGGTTCTGTAGATCGCTTCGGAGAAAGATCTCATGGCGCTTACTTTCCTTCCACCATGCGGAAGAGGCGCTGGTAAAGGACCAGGAACACTCCGAAGAGGAGAAGCAGGAGCACGGAGAGGGCGGACGCACGTGGCCAGTCCAGCGTCGTCGTCGCCTGGTCGTAGATCTCGGTGGCGATGACGAAGACCCGGCCGCCGCCCATGAGCCGCGGCGTGATGAACGCGGAGATGGTCAGCACGAACACCATCAGCGCGCCGGTGAACACGCCCGGCAGGCTCAGGGGGAACGTGATCCGGACGAAGCAGCGCAGCCGTCCTGCGCCCAGCGATCCGGCGGCCTCCTCCAGATTCTTGGAGACCCGGCCGAACCCGGCGATCATGGCGAGGATGGCGTACGGCATCATGATCTCGACGAGGGCGATGACCACGCCGGTGACATTGTTGGTGAGCACGAGCGGCTCGCTGGTGATCCCCAGCGTGCGCAGCGCCGAGTTCACGACGCCGTCGTCGGACAGCAGGATCAGCCAGCCGAAGGTCCGTACGACCGACGACGTCAACAGCGGTGCGATCGCCAGCGCCATCAGCAGTCCGCGCAGCCGCGAGCGCGTGCGTGCGAGGAAGAGCGCGATGGGGTACGACACGACGATCGTCAGGACGGTCACCAGGAGGCCGAGCCACAACGTGTGCCAGGCGACCTTCCACATGAAGCCGTCGGTCAGCACGTCGATGTAGGACTGCGGGCTCACGGCCGGCTGGAGCTCGGCCGGTCCCACGGTCCTGTTCAGCGACATCCGGGCCAGCCAGACCAGGGGCACCAGGAAGCTGACCCCGAGGGCCAGCAGCCCGGGGGTGAGCAGGGCCACCGCCGCTCTGCGCGAGCCGCCTTCGCCGCTGGGGACACCCCCACGGGATCTCCTGGGGGGTCCTTCGGGGGATCCTCCGGCGGGTGACGACCTACTGGGGGATGACGTACGCATCCGCGTCACCCCATCCGAGACCGACCGTCGCGCCGGCCGCCAGTGGTCGACCACTGTGCGCCCGCTCCGCCAGGACGCGGGTGCCGTTCACATCGATCACGACGGACTCGACGTCGCCGAGATAGCTCGACTGGACGACCCGCCCCTTCAGTTCGTTCGCCATCTGCTGAGCGGGCTCGATCCGCACCCGGTGCGGCCGGACCATCACGGTGGCGGTCGCCAGGTCGGCCTCCGGCGCGCGTACGGACAGGGTCCCGACCCCGGCGATCTCCACCCGCAGCACGCCGTCGTCGCGGCCGACCACCTGTCCGTCGAACATGTTGGTCCGCCCGATGAAGTCGGCGACGAACCGGTTCTTCGGCGTCTCGTAGATGGCCCAGGGCTCGCCCACCTGCTCGACGCGCCCCTCGGACATCACCACGAGCCGATCCGACATGGCCAGCGCCTCGTCCTGGTCGTGGGTGACGAACACCGTGGTGATTCCGATCTCCTGCTGGATCCGCCGGATCTCGACGCGAAGCTCCTCACGCAGCTTCGCGTCGAGATTGCTCAGTGGCTCGTCGAGGAGCAGCACGGTCGGCTCGATCACCAACGCCCGTGCCAGCGCGATGCGCTGCGCCTGCCCACCGGAGAGTTGGCTCACCCGGCGGTTCGCGAGGTGACTCAGATGAACCATGTCGAGGGCTTCGGCGACCCGACGGCGACGTTCGCCTCTGGCGATGCGCCGCATCTCTAGCCCGAACTCCACGTTCTGCCCCACCGACATGTGTGGAAACAACGCGTAGGACTGGAACACCAGGCCCATGTCACGCTTGTGGACCGGACGGCTGGTGATGTCGGTCCCGTCGACGCTGATGCGGCCTGACGTGGGGGTGATCAAACCCGCGATCATTCGCAGCGTCGTCGTCTTGCCGCAACCCGACGGTCCGAGCAGGGAGATGAACTCGCCACGCGCGACATCGATTTCGACCTCGTGCACGGCCGGCCTGGGCTGGTTCGGATATGTTTTAGTTAATTTGTTGAGAACGAGATACGCGTCTTCCACGCTGGACTCCTCGCGGCCCTGAACTAATTCGAGATGACGTCCTTGCGCCAGACGTCGGTCCACTCGGCCCTGTGCTCGGCGAGCCAGTTCCAGTCGACCGCGATCATGGTCTTGAGCTTCTCCGGTGTCATGACGGTCCGCTGGGCGACCTCGTCGTTGACCTTGGTCAGCATGTTGGTCGGCGCGTAGAACATCTCAGCGGAGAACGCGGCCTGCGCGTCGGGGCTCAGCGCGTGGTCGATGAACTTCTGCGCGGCGTCCGCCTGCTTGCCGCCCTTGACGAGGTTGATGGTGTTGACCTGCATGATGCTGCCTTCCTTCGGCAGGACGACGCCCAGTGCACCGTTGGACTGGTCATGCTGCAGTTGGCTGCGCGCGTTCCATGCCAGGGCCAGCTCGACCTGACCCGACTTGACGAGCGTGTAGGTGTCGGGCTGGGGGTTCCACGTCTGGACGGACGGCGCGAGCTCGCGGAGACGCTTGATCGCCGGCTCGATGGAGGCCGTGTAGTCTCCGCCCAGCATCTTGTTCAGGATGACCGTCAGGCCGATCCCGTCCAGCTGGGGTGGAGCACTGATCGAGATCTTCCCCTTGTACGCGGGATCCCACAGGTCGTTCCACGACGTCGGCGGAGTGGACACGGCCTTGGTGTTGTAGGCGAGCGTCAGGTTGTCGAACGTGACACCCGGGCCGAAATTGTCGCGGACCTTCGCCTGCTCGCTGAGGTCCTTCATGTTGGGGACCTTCGCGGGGTCCAGCGGCGCGAAGATGCCTTCCTTGTTGGCGCTTTCCGCGACCGACAGGTCCATGATCGAAACGTCGACCGTCGGGTTGCTCTTCTGCGTGCGCAGCCGGCCGAGCATCTCCGCTGACGAGACGACGCCGTCGTACTCCACCTTGATGCCCGGGTTCGCCTGCTCGAACGGCTCGATGACCGCCTTTATGTACTTCTCCTTGAATCCGCCGGTCGCGTACGCCATCAGGCGAATGGTCGTCTCGCCGCCGTTCGCCTCATCCGATGTGGTGCCGGTCGAGCACGCGGAAAGCGCCACCGCCGGAGCCAGCAGAAGTGGCAGGACGGCTCTCCTGGACATTCTTTTCGTCACGGTCGATCTCCCGCTCTTGGGTGAGTGCGGCAGCCGGTCGCTCGCCCATCGATCACCGGCTCGTCTGGCTTGTCACGATCCATCGCGGTGGCGACTGGCATCACCGCGATGGATCGGTCGTAAGAGAGTCACACGTGACAGGAATCACGTCAGCCGACGGATGGACAGTCTCAACGGCGCGTACATGGCCAAGTGGCCAAGGGGCGATGGGATCGCCGGTGCGCCCGGAGCTTTCGGGTTCGACGCCGGTGGTGTCAGGATAGCCGTTGGTCCTGGCGAGCGTTCTGTCCCCCTTCGTGGCCCTTTGGACAAGAACGCTAAAGTACGGGTACCAGCCGGTCGGTGGCAGCCGCCGCGGCAGAGCCCGCAGAAACGCCGTCGACGCCAGGGAAACACAGGATCGTACGGACCCCGGTGATGAAGGGTTCCCGCCGGAGGCACGGCACCGAGGAGACACGTTGACGCATGCCAGGATGCCCAGCGTGTTCGACGTGTCCGCGGCCGTCGCGCTGGGTGCGCTCGAACACCCGACCACGTTCGTCCGCGAAACGGCCGACGCGATGCTGCCGGTGGAGGCCGTGACGGCGGAGCCGTCGGATTTCCACGGACGCGGAGACGTCCTGGTCGTGAACGCCGCCGCCGTCCCGGCCGCCCTCGCGAGGGTCCGTGAGCTGCCGCCCCACGCCGCCGGGACACTCGTGGTGGTCGGCGCGGACGCGGGTGAGGCGACCTCGGCACTGGCGGCCGGCATCGGAACCTCCGGGCTCTCCCTGGCCTGTTGTCCCCGTCGCGTCGACGCCGAAGCCTTCACGCAGGACCTGCGGCGGCTCGTGGAGACCCTTCGGCGTACGAGCCTGACGCGAGTCCTGAAACTGCACGACTCGCTCGTCGCCGCGGTCATGGCGGGCGCCGATCTCGAAACGATCCTGAAACTGACGGCCCGTCAGGTGTCCGGGTTCGACGCGATGTTCGTCGACTACACCGGCATCGTCGTGTCTTCGTGGAGTCATCGTGGCCGGCGCAGCCTGGAGGTGCCCGCCGAGCTCGAGATCGCGCTGAAGACCCCGCCCCCCATCGACACGACGCAGATCGAGCTGGGCGACGGCCGGTTCGCCGTGATGGTCGGCGTGGGTCTTCATGATCAGGCGGAAGGCGCCATCGTGTACGTCGGCCCCCGTCGGCTGACCGCCGCGGAGCTCGTCCTCGTCGAGCGTGCCCGCTCCGCCGTACTGCTCCGCTTCGCGCGGGAGAAGTCCCGGCGCGATGCCCAGCGCTCCACCGTCGGGCAGCTCCTGCGGGCCGCGGTCGACGGATCGATGAACCACGGCGAGCTGGCGTTGACGCTACGCGGGCTGGGGCTCGAGCCCGCCGAGGGCTACCGGGTTCTCGCGGTGCGGCTCGACCGCAGCACCCCCGAGGCTCGGGCGTTCACACTGCTCGAGGACGTCGCGGCGGCGAGCACGAGACCAATCGTCGGCAGCCTGTGGGGAAAGATCTTCTGCCTGGTCCAGCCGGTCGACAGCACGGTTCCCGAGGATTTCCTCCAGGCCTGCCAGGCCCGTGGGTGGAAGGCGATCACGATAGGTCGCAGCCGGCCCAAGACCGACGCGGAGAGCCTCGCATTGGCGATCCGCGAATCGGCGGCCGCCAGCCAATATTCAGGATCGACGGCCGGCCGGATCCACGACGTCACCTCGCTCGGCCTGCCGGGGCTGCTCGCCGGTCTCGATCCGCAGAACGTGATGAAGCCGTTCGCCGACAACCTGCTCGGCGAGCTGATCAGCCATGACGCCGCCAACAACACGGACCTCGTCAGCACGCTGACCGCGTTCTTCGATACGGGTTGCCGTCCCGGACCCACCGCGGAGAAGCTGTGCATCCACCGGCACACGCTCTCCTATCGGCTGGATCGCGTGGCCCAGCTGACCGGGAAGGATCCGCGCAGCCCGGAATGGATGCTGAGCTTCGGGATCGCGCTGCAGATGCACGCCATCCTGCGATCCACCCTCTAGCTGGACGTCGCGCTCGCCGCCAGGCCGTTCACCACGACACCGAAGAGCCGCACATCGCTCAGCCGCGACAGCGCATGCGAGACCGCGTCGTCCGCCGAGCCGAGCTTCCGCCTCAGTGCGGCGACACCGGGCGCGCTGTCGATGAGGTCGCGCCGGAACACCTCCCAGTACAGCGGGGACTCGCTGTCGCTCGAGGCGGCGAGATCCACGGCCCGCTCGCTGTAGAAGGCGAGGATCTCGTTGTTGAGCAGCGGCACGAGAGCGGGGCGCTTCAGGTGCAGGATCGCCGAGGCGATCGTGACCCCGAGCCGGTAGCGGTAGCGGAAGTGCCGGTACAACGCGGTCGCATGGGCGTACGGCGTGCCCGCTCCGCCATAAGGCGTGTCGGCCAGGCGTGCCTCCAGCGGGACGGCCGACCACGGGGCATGCTCGGCCGCCATCAGGCACGAGCGTACGTGGTCGGTGTCCAGGGGGATCCCCAGCAGCAGCAGGCGGCCGAAGTCGGGCAGCTCCACCGTGTCGCTCCCGCCCGGCGGGTCGTTGCCGAGGTCGCCGGCGTAGTCGAACCCGATGAACTCCAGATCAGGTGGGAGCTGGAGGAGCACCCAGGCATCCGAGACCCCTATCGAATGCCCGGCGATCTTCAGCTGCGGCTCAGCCATCGGCGCGCTCGGCGACGAGGTCGGGTACGGCCGAGGGCGGCCCGAGACGGACGTGCTCACCCGTGGTGCGGTCGAACGCGGCGACCGCCATGGCGCGCAGCTTCTCCTTGGCGACCCGCTGGGACGGGGTCAGGGGGAGCCGGTCGAGGAAGCTCCAGTATCTCGGGACCTTGAACGGCGCCAGGTTCGCGTTCGCGTGTGCCACGATCTCGGCCAGGGTCGCCGCTTCCGGTGCGGCCCCGTCGAGGACGAGGAACGCGTGGACCTCCTCGCCCCGCACGTCGTCGGGGACCGGAACGCAGGCGGCCTGGCCGACGGAGGCGGACGAGCACAGGACCGCCTCAACCTCGTTCAGCGCGATGTTCTCCCCGCTTCGGCGTGCCATGTCCTTCAGCCTGCCGGTGATGTAGACCCGGCCGAGTCCGTCCATCCTGGCCAGGTCGCCGGTGTGGAACCACCCGGAGCGGAAGACGGCGCGAGTGGCCGCCTCGTCCTTGTAGTAGCCGTCCATCATGCCGGCTCCGCGCAGGATCAGCTCACCCGTCGCGCCGCGGGGCACGGGGGCGCCCTGCTCGTCGACGATGCGGGCCTCCCGGTGGGGGTTGGGGCGGCCGACGCAGCCGGTGCCGACGAGCTCGTCATGGTCGTCGGGGAGGACCCGAAGGTCGCCGCCGGTCTCGGTCATGCCGAAGCCCTCGTACCAGGGGACCCCGAACCGCTCCTCCAGCGCGGCGTGCAGATCCCTGGGGATGCCCGAGCAGGCGACGGCGCGGAGCGAGTGGACACGGTCCGTGGGCCTCTCCGGCTGCCGGAGCAGGAGGGTGGGCATCATGCCGATGCAATAGAGGTACGTCACGCGGTATGTGCGCACCTTTTCCCAGAATGTCGTGGGGTGGAAGCGGTCCAGGACGACGAGTGACGATCCCACCAGGAGGCAGGCGGCAAGGCTCCACTGCGGGTCCAGATAGTAGAACGGCTGGGCCGTGAGCAGCACGTCGTCGGGGCCGAGATGGGGGAAGCCGTCCGCGTACTTGCGCACCATCGTCGTCCAGTAGCCATGCGACAGCATGCATCCCTTGGGATGCCCGGTCGTGCCGGACGTGTACTGGATGTTGGCCAGGGTCTCGGGATAGGCGGCCCCGCCCGGCGCGACGCCGGGGGCGACGTCCACGTCGTCCAGCACGATCGCCCCCGGCCGGTCCGCAGCAGCGGTGACGGCGACCCGGCGGCCTCCATTCGACGATTCGAGGACGAGATCGAGGTAGTCGGCGCAGGTGACGACGAGGGCGGGATCCGCGTGGTCCAGGAGCCGGGACAGTTCCCTGACCGAGTACCTCGGGTTCACCGGGACGACCGCCGCACCGATCTTGGCCGCGCCCAACCACAGCAGCGGGTAGTCCGGACGGTTGTCGAAGACCAGCGCGATGCGGTCGCCGTACCCGATCCCGAGGGCGTGCAGGACGGCGGCGTAGCGGTCCGTCAGCCCGTCGATCTCGGCGAACGTATAGTCGAGGTCATGTTGGTCGAAGCGCAGTGCGCGCCGCTCCGGCCACAGCCTCGCCGCCCGTCGTACGAGCGTGGCCAGATCCTGCACCCTTGCGGCGTCGTCGTCGCGGTTCCCCGCCATCACGCGTCTCCAGCCATTCGAAGGCCGCGGCCCGCGGCGAATCTCTCCTGTGCTTCCCGCGCCTCTCCGGAGTCCTGGGCACGGAGGGCGGAGCGCACCTCGGCGTCGAGGGCGTCCGCCAGGTCCGCCCACGTACCCTGCTCGAGGAGCAGCTTGGCGCCCTCGACGGCCCGCCGCGGACGGCTGAGGACCGTGTCGGCCAGCGCGTCCACGACCGCGGGCAGCTCGCCGGCGGTGGAGACATGGCTGACCAGACCCAGGTCGTACGCCTGTTTCCCGTCGATCCGTTCGCCCAGGATCATCAGTCGCCGAGCACGTGCCGGCCCGACGAGCCGGGGGAGAACGGCTGAGACGCCTCCGGTCACGCTCAGACCGGCTTCGACTTCGGGAAACCCGAAAACCGCGTCTTCCGCCGCCACGACGAAGTCGGCGGCGAGGGCGAGTTCCGCCCCCGCGCCCAACGCGTACCCGTGCACCTGGGCGATGACGCAGCACGGCGAACCCCGCAGGGTGGTGGTCAACGCCTGGATTCGCGCCAATCGTTCGACGCGCTCGTCCGCCGAAGGGCTTCCGACCACCTCGTGCTTCAGGTCGTAACCCGAGCAAAACGCGCGGCCCCGCCCGCTGAGCACGATGACCCGTACGCCGTCGCGATGCGCCTGTTCGATCGCGTCCAGCAGTTCGCGCACAAGCTGTGGAACGACGGCGTTCAGCCTGGCCGGGCGGTTGAGGGCGATCCGCGCCACTCCGGCCTCGGCCACGTAGTCGATCGTCGATTCGGGCTCGCTGTTCTGACGACTCTTCATCCCGCTCCTCATCCTGAGCTCGGTTCCAAGAAGTACTGGCCGGTCGCCCGCCGTGTCATCGGACACTTGTCGAGAGCGAACGGTCCCGGCACTCCCTTTGTCCATCGGGACCCGATCGTGGATGCGGTGGGAGGGACCCGTCAGGGCCGGTAACGGGTCACGGCCGAGCGGCTCCCCGAGCCTCGGGAGCCCCTCGTTTCATGGGATCAGACCCTCGTTTCATGGGATCAGCACGGTGACCGTCTCGGCCACGCAGGCCGGCTTGTCCCACCCCTCGCGCTCGACGGTGACGCGGGCGACGGCCTGCACACCGTTCGAGCCGCGGGTCAGCGACACCAGCTCGACGCCGGCACGTACCCGGGAACCGACCGGCACCGGAGAGGGAAACCGCACCCTGTTGCAGCCGTAGTTGATCCCCATCTTCAGACCCTCGACGCGGTAGACCTGCCCGACCAGCTTCGGCACAAGTGACAGCGTCAGATATCCGTGCGCGATGGTGGTGCCGAACGGGCCCTGCGCCGCCTTCTCCTGATCGACATGGATCCACTGATGGTCACCCGTCGCCTCGGCGAACAGGTCGATCTGCTGCTGGGTGACGGTGTGCCAGTCGCTGTACCCGAGATGGCCGCCGACCGCCTGCTCGAACTCCTCGATGCCCTGGAAGACCTTCACGACCCCTCCCCTCCTGTCGCGCTCAGGCGCGGGGGCCGCCGGCGACGTAGATGACCTGGCCGGAGACGAACGAGGCCCCTTCGCTGACCAGGAACGACACCGTGTGGGCGATGTCCTCCGGCTTCCCGACGCGGGCGACCGGGATCTGCGCGGCGGCCATGGCCTTGAACTCCTCGAAGGTGACGCCGATCCGCGCGGCGGTCGCCGCGGTCATCTCGGTCTCGATGAAGCCCGGCGCGATCGCGTTCACGGTGACGCCGAACTTGCCGAGCTCGATGGCCAGGGTCTTGGTGAAGCCCTGGATGCCGGCCTTGGCCGCGGAGTAGTTGGCCTGACCGCGGTTGCCGAGCGCGGAGGTGCTGGAGAGGTTGACGATGCGACCCCACTTGCGCTCGGTCATGTGGCGCTGCACGGCCCGGCTCATGAGGAACGTCCCGCGCAGATGGACGTTCATCACGGAGTCCCAGTCCTCGTCGGTCATCTTGAAGAGCAGGTTGTCGCGGGTGATGCCGGCGTTGTTCACGAGCACCGTGGGACCGCCGAGCTCCGCGGCGACCCGGGTCACCGCGGCCTCGACGCCGGCCGCGTCGGAGACGTCCACGCCGACCGACAACGCGCGGCCACCGGCGGACTCGATCGCGTCGGCCACCGGCTTACCCGATGCCTCGTCGAGATCGAGCACCGCCACGGCGAAGCCGTCCGCGGCCAGTCGTTTGGCGATGGCGGCGCCGATTCCGCGTGCAGCCCCGGTGACGATCGCGGTACGGCCGTTGCTGTTGCTCATGTCGTCTCCTTGATTCTCTCTTCTCAGGGGAGGTCCCGATGGTCGACCACGTGAGTGGCCCGGCCCATGGGGCGCAAGGTCGGAGTCGGTGTCGGCGACGAGAAACCCCAGTGGGGGGAGGGCCGAAGCGGTGACCGCGACAGCCCGAGGATCGGCCCCGGCTGATCGCGCGGGCGACCTCGCCGGAGATTATCACCGGGTCGAAGAGCACGTGGCGCTGGGCGTGGGTCGTCGTCGTCCCATCTCCTGGGGAGCCGCGCCGGGTGAGCGGACGACGACGGAACGCTTCACGCCGTCGGCCGGCCGAGCAACGGGGCCAGCGCGGCGTGTAGATCCGAAACCTCTCGATAGAGCACGCCCGTCATGCCGAGACCGGCCGCCGCCTCGACGTTCTCCGCCCGGTCGTCGACGAACAGGCACCGGCGGGGCTCTGCCCCCGCCCGTTCTGCCGCGATCTCGTAGATCCGCCGATCCGGCTTGACCACACCGACCCGGGCGCTGCTGACCACCTCGTCGAAGAAGTGGGTCAGCCCGAGCGCGTCCAGGTCCTCTTCCAGCTTGAGCGTCGCGTTCGACACCAGCACCACCGGGACGTACGTCTGCGCCTGCCGCAACAGGTCGAGGACGTCCTGATCCACGCGGAACGGCACACCGGTGAACGCCTCGCCCAGCTTCCGCGCCTGCTCCTCCGGGATCCGGTCGACGAGCACGGCGACGATCGAGTCCACCCACTGCGCCACGGTGATCTCGCCCACCAGCGCGGGGCCGTCCACACCCGGCGCGAAGGCGGCCCGCGCCGTCGTGCCCGGTTCGACGCCGAAGCCGCGCTCCAGTTCGGTCACCCCGGCCGTGTCGTAGAAGCGGATCACTCCGTCGAAGTCGCACAGCACCGCGTCGAAGGGCAGTCGCACAGGTCCTCCCGGTCAGCTCCGCAGCCGCTCGCGGCACGGACGATCTCCATGTTCGATCGCGAGAGCCTCATCCAACCAGCCACGCCGTACGCCGTCGAGCACGGGGGCCGTACGGCTCCGCCACCGCCTCGCCGTGAGGTGGCAGTGCGTGCGCGCCTCAGCTCACCGCCTGCTTCACCAGCGCGCTGATCCGCGCCTCCACCTCGGCCGTGATCTCGGTCAGGGCGAACCCGACCGCCCACATCGGGCCGTCGTCCAGCTTCGCCTGGTCGCTGAACCCGATCGTCGAGTAACGCGTCTTGAACTTCGCCGCACCCTGGAAGTGACAGACGATCTCGTCGTCCAGCGCGTAGGCGGGCATGCCGTACCAGAGCCTCGGTGCGAGGGCCGGGGCGCCGGTGGTGATGATCTCGTGGACGCGCTCGGCGAGGATCCGGTCGGAGTCCTCCATCTCGGCGATCTGCGCGAGCACGTCCTGCAGTTCCTGCGCCGCCTTGTCCGCATGTGCGCTGCGGCTCGCCGCCTTCTTCCGCTCCTGGGCGTGCTCCTTCATCGCGGCCCGCTCCGCGGCCGTGAATCCGTCGTACTTGCCGCTTTCGGTGCTGCTCATGGCACGTTTCCCTCTTTGAGGATCTTGAAATTCGAAATCTCGCGTGAAGCGACGGCGCGGCCTCTGCTCGGCCGCGCCGTCGCTTCACGCTCACCGGTCCTGGATCAGCCCGAGGACGTTGCCGTCGGGGTCGGTGACGGTGGCCACCAGGCGGCCGCCGCCGACCTCGTGCGCGGCCTCCCGCACGACCGCCCCCGCGGCGGTCAACTCGGCCAGCTTCGCCTCGATGTCCGATACGTGCCAGTAGGCCACCGGCGAGGTCATCCCCTGCGGTCCGCCGCCCGGCACCAGCCCGATGTGCTGACCCTCGGCATCGAAGCCGACATAGTAGGACGAATCGGCCTGTGGTGCGATACCGAGCAGGGCCGCGTACACCGCCTTGGCCTTCGCCAGATCGGACACGGGATGGAGCACGGTCTTGATGCCCTGGGTGGAAGAGCCGCTCATGGTCACTCCTGTCGTCGTGGTTCGCATCGACCCGCTGTCGTGCGTGGTCACAGCCTCTCTCGCGGCCGGGCCGACCGGCATCCGTGGTGACCACGGAATCACCCACGGAACGACGGTACGAACCGGCGCCACGGATCGGCGCCACGGATCGGCGGCATGGATCGGCGGCATGGATCGGCGGCACGGATCACGTACGGTGGCCACTGCGGGTAGGAGACGGAAGCGGACAACGGCAAACTGGGCAAGTGGCACTAACGGTGGACATCTCACCTCGCGAGGCCGAGGTGCTGGAGCTGATCGGCGCGCACCTCAGCAACGCCGAGATCGCGGCGCGGCTGTGCATCTCGGTGCGTACGGTGGAGAGCCACGTCTCTTCACTGCTGCGCAAGCTGGAGGTGCCGGACCGGCGGGCACTCGCCCGGCGTGCGCCCGAGCCGGCCGACGCCGGCCCGTCTCACCCGGCACCGGTGCTGCCGACCCCGCTGACCTCGTTCATCGGCCGGGCCGACGAGCGGGCCGAGCTGACCGAGATGATCAAAGCGCACCGCCAGGTGACCGCGGTCGGTCCCGGTGGCGTGGGCAAGACCCGGCTCGCGTTGGCGGTGGCCGCGAAAGCGGCCGGCGAGTACGCCGACGGAGTGTGGTTCGTCGACCTCGTCCCGGTCACCGATCCGGTGCTGATCGCGACCACGGTCGCCGGGGCGCTCGGTCTCGGTGAGCAGCCCGGCCGCGACATGACCGAGTCCGTGGCCGCCGCGCTGGCCGACCGTCACGCGTTGCTGGTGCTGGACAACTGCGAGCACGTGGTGGACGGGGTGGCGCTGTTCGTCGAGCGACTGCTGGCGACGTGCCCTCGAGTGACGGTGCTGGCGACCAGCCGGGCACGGCTGATGGTGCCGTTCGAACGGGTTTATCCGGTCCCGCCGCTGTCACTGGCCGTCGACGGCGAGTCGGACGCGGTCGCGTTGTTCATGGAGCGAGCGGCCGCGGTCGGCCGTCCGCTCGACCCTCCGCTGCGCGACCAGATCGCCGCGATCTGTGCGCGGCTGGATGGAATGGCACTGGCCATCGAGCTGGCCGCCGCCCGCTGCCCCACGCTCGGGCTCGACGGCATCACCGCCGCACTGTCCCACCCGCTGCGGATGCTCACCGGCGGCTCCCGTGCCGATGAACGGCACCGCTCGGTGCGGGGGGCGCTGGACTGGAGCCATGCCCTGCTGGAGCCCGCCGACCGGGCGCTGCTGCGCCGGGTGTCGGTGTTCGTGGCGCCGTTCACCGCCGCAGCCGCTGCGGAGGTGGCCGGGTCGGAGGAAGGCCTGGTCGCCGACGGCCTGGCCCGGCTGTCCGAGCAGAGCCTGCTGGTGGTGACGGCGTCCCCGCGAGGTACGGAGTATCGGGCGCTGGAGACCATCCGCCAGTACGGGATGGAGCGGCTGGCCGAGGCCGGTGAGCTGATCGACACGCGATCGCGCCACGTTCGCTGGTGCCTGGCCAGGGCCGCCGAACTGGCGGTGGCACGGGCTGACTGGCGGGCCCGGTTCGACGCGGTGGCGGACGACCTCCGCGCGGCCCTGGCGTGGGCGGCCGAACGGCCGGAGCAGCGCACGGACGCATACCGCCTCGCCCGCTGCCTGGCCGAACTGACCTTCACCCGTAACCTGATCAGCGAGTCCCAGGGGCGCTATGAGCAGGCGGCCGCACTCGCCGACGACCCGGCCGCCGCCGCGTCGATGCTCCGGCAGGCCGCGGCCGTGGCGGGCTGCCGGATGCGCGGCGACGACATGGACCGCCTGCACCGCGCGGCCGCCGACGCCGCCCGCAGGGCCGGCGACACCGCCGGCGCCGCCTGTGACCTGGCGACCGCCGCCGCCAACGCCTATCGGTTCTCCAGCAAGTTCGTACGGAAACTGCCGCAGCGCGAGGCGACCGCGCTCATCGCCCAGGCGCGGGAGCTGGCGGGCGACGACCCGGCCGCCCAGGCGGCGGTGGCGCTGGCCGAGGCCGGGCAGGCGCTCACCGAGGCGTTCGGCGCCGCACAGGGCCCGGACGACCAAGCGATGCCGGTGACGATCGCGCGCGCCGAACGAGCGGTCGAGCTCGCCCACCGCACGGGTGATCCGCTCGCCGAGTCCGCCGCGCTGGACACGCTCACCGGCGTCCGGAGCTGGGCCGGTGACACGTTCGCCGCCGCGGACACGGCCCGGCGCCGGGTCACGCTGCTCTCGTCGACGCCGACCACCCCGGCCGGCACCCACGAGCTGATCGAGGCACTCGGCGAGGCCGCAGAGGCCGGCCTCGGCGCGGGGGATCTGCCCGGTGCCCGCCGATGGGCACGGCAGCTCGCGGATCACCCGCTGCTGGCGGAGGTCGGCCACCGTGCCGTGGGCTGGCTCCTTGTGGCCGACACGCTCGCGGGCGACCTCGACGAGGTGCTCACCGGCAGCGTCCGGTTCCTCGACGCCTGGCAGCGGGCCGACGGCCCGGCCAAATCCGTCCTCGGTCCGCCGGCGGCGGCGGTGGCGACGATCCACGGCCTGCGCGACGACCAGGACGCCCTGCGCGAATGGCGCGCTGTGCTCAATCGGCTCGGCCCCTCGCCGGCCAACACGTACGGCTACGGGGCGGTCTTCGACGGGATGCTGCTGCTCCACCATGGTCAGGCCCCGCAGGCGCTGCGGCGGATGGCGCCCGAGCCCGGCGAGGTGTGGCAGTGGGTCACCTGGATCTGGCTTCACTGGTATGTGGCGCTGCGCGCCGAGGCCGCCGTGCTCGCCGGAAGTCCCGGCGCTCGCGACCGACTGGCCGAGGCGCGGACCGTCGTGGCCGGCAACCCGGTCGCCGCCGCCCTTGTGGAGCGGGCCCGGGCGCTGCTCGACGACGACCGGGAGCGGCTGCTCGCCACGGTGGACGCGTTCGACGCCGCCGGCTGCCGCTATCAGTCGATGCGGACCCTGGTGCTCGCCGGCGGCGACCACGCCGCCCGCGGCGCGGCCGCGCTGGCCGATCTCGGCTTCGCCCCGATGGCCCCGGCGCCGAGGATGCCCCCGGAGTGACGGCCGCCGAGCAGTGATCAGACCTCGGCCTGCTCGCGGTGGTCACTCCCCGGAGAGTTTGGCGAGTTCGGCGGCGATGACCCGCGGAGCGGTGAGCATGATCTCGTGATCGCCCGGGAAGCGGACGACCCGTGTGCCCGGCAGGCGCGAGGAGAAGTAGGGGTCCCAGTTCTCTTCCGGGCTCACCCCGCGGACGTCCTGGGTGCCGACCAGGTATGCGGTGGTCAGGCCGAGTCGGTGGAACCGGGGCAGGTGCACCCGGTCCAGCAACGGCGCCAGGGGCTGCGGCCTCCAGTATCGGCGGTAGAGGTCGGCCGCGACTTCTTGCGTGACCGTCGGGAAGAAGGTGGCCCGCACCGCGTCGAACGGGGGCAGGTAGGCGGTCTCGCCGCGGGCCAGCGCCTGTTCCAGCGGAGCACGCGCCGCCGATGGGATCTCGTCGACCAGGCGCTGGCCGTCGCGCAATACGACGCCGGCGACGAAGACGACCGTCATGATGCGGTCCGGCACCGCTTCGGCGACCCCGGCCACGACGGAGCCGCCCATGCTGTGGCCGACCAGCGTCACCTCGTGCAGGTCGCCCCCGACGATCAGGTCGATCACGTGGGCGCTGTAGTGTGCGTGGCCGACCCGGTGATCGCCGTCCGGGCCGGACCCCGGCAGGCTCGGTGCGTGTACGGTATGACCCCGTCCGCGCAGGTAATGGGTGGTGGCGTCCCAGCAGGACCCGTCATGGTAGGCGCCGTGGACGAGAACGTAGGTGGCCATCAGTACGCCACCAGCAGGCGGTCGAGAACGCGGGCGCCGAACCGGAGCGCGGCCAGCGGCACCCGCTCGTTGACGCCGTGGAACATTCCCGAGAAGTCGAGGTCCGGCGGCAACCGCAGCGGTACGAATCCGTACCCACGGATGCCCAGCCTGGCGAACGCCTTGTTGTCCGTGCCGCCGGACAGACAGTAGGGCAGGACCCCGGCCTCCGGGTCCTCGGCCCGCAGCGCGCTGACCATGGCGGACACCAGATCGCCGGAGAAGCCGGTCTCCAGCGCGATGTCATGGTGGACCGTTTCACGTTCGATGCCGGGGCCGAGTAACCGGTCCACGGTGGCCATGAACTCCTCCTCGTGTCCGGGCAGGAACCGGCCGTCGACGTGCGCGGTGGCGGCGGCGGGCACCACGTTGACCTTGTATCCGGCATCGAGCATGGTCGGCGCCGCGGTGTTGCGCAGCGTCGCGCCGACCATGCGGGCGAGGGGCCCGAGGTGTCGCACGATGTCGTCCGGCGGGGTGGCGGGGTCCAGTCCGAGCGTGTCGGCGACGCCGTCGAGCAGGCGCCGTACGGTAGGCGTCAGCCGTACCGGCCACTGGTGAGCCGTCAGCCGGCCGAGGGCGTCCACCAGTGCCGCGACCGCGTTGCCGTCATTGGTCATCGAACCGTGGCCGGCGGGGCCGCGCGCCGTGAGCCGCAGCCAGGCCAGCCCTTTCTGCGCGGTCTCGACCAGATACAGGCGTGCTTCGTTGGCCAGTGTGACGCTGAACCCGCCGACCTCGCTGATCGCCTCGGCGCAGCCCTCGAACTGCTCGGGGTGGTGGTCGACGAGCCAGTGGGAGCCGTGGCGTCCGCCCGCCTCCTCGTCCGCGAGGAACGCCAGGACGATGTCCCGGCGGGGCCGGACGCCGTCACGGGCCCAGCGGCGTACGACCGCGAGGATCATGGCGTCCATGTCCTTCATGTCCACGGCGCCACGCCCCCAGACGCAGTCGTCGGCGATCTCGCCGGAGAAGGGCGGGAAGCGCCAGCCGTCCTCCACGGCCGGCACGACGTCCAGGTGACCGTGCACGAGTAGTGCGGGCAGGGTGGGGTCGGTTCCCGTGATGCGGGCCAGCACATTGGCGCGCTTCGGCGCGGACTCTAGGATCGTGGCTTGCACGCCGCACTCCGCGAGTTCGCCCGCGACGTACTCCGCTGCCGCTCTTTCTCCCTGACCTGAGCCGTCTCCCCAGTTGCTGCTGTCGATCCTGATCAAATCCCGGCAGATCTCTGCCACCTCATCGTGCTCGCCCGATCCGATCATTGCGGCTTCCTCTCACCCGGACGGCGGCCCTTGACGGCACTAAGTTCTACCTACTATATCGGTGATATGGAAAGCAAATCTGATGACCTTGCGACCGGGCCGCCGCGGCACCTGATGTCGCTTCGCGAGGTCGGCATCGCGTTCGGCGGCCTCCGCGCCCTGCAGAGCGTGACCGCCGATGTCGACGAAGGTGAGATCCTCGCCGTCCTCGGCCCCAACGGTGCGGGAAAGACCACGCTGTTCAACTGCATAACGGGCCTCTACCGGTGCGAGGGACAGATCTGGTTCGCGGGCAGGCGAATCGAGCGGATGGCCGCCCACCGGCGGTCGCGTCTCGGCATCGCACGCACGTTCCAGACGCCCGTGTTGATCGAGTCCATGACCGTGCTGGAGAACGTGCTGCTCGGCGCCGACCTGGTGCGGCGGCCCGGCTACCTCTCCTGTGCGCTCAGGTTGGAGCGGCACCTCGAGGCGGAGACGAGAGAGCGGGCCCGTCAGTCGCTGGCGGACGCCGGAATGGCCGGGCTCGCCGACCGGCCCGCCGGTGAGCTGGCACACGGCCTGCGCAAGAACGTGGAGCTCGTCCGCGCCTTCCTCAGCCGCCCGCGGCTGCTCCTGCTGGACGAGCCGGCCAGTGGACTCGACCATGACGAGGCCGTCGCCATGGGACGGCTGGTGTCCACCCTGGCGCGCGCCCAGAACGTGGCCGTGGTCGTGGTGGAGCACAACGTGGGCCTGGTCATGGCGATCGCCGACCGGGTCACGGTCCTCGACTTCGGCAAGCAGATCGCCCTCGGCACGCCCGCGGCCGTACGCGAGGATCCGCAGGTGATCGCCGCTTACCTCGGCGGGGTGGCCGCGTGACCGCCCTCGCGCTGCGCTCGGTCACCGCCTTCTACGGCGGGCTCGCTGCCGTACGCGATCTCGAGCTGACGCTGGGGGTGAAAGAGGTGGTCGGCCTGCTCGGGCCCAACGGCGCGGGGAAGACCACCGTGTTGCGTGCCGTCTCCGGCATGGTGAAGACCACCGGCGGCATCGAGGTCTTCGGCACGGACACGGCCGGGATGCGGACGGAACAGATCGCCCGGCTCGGCGTCGCGCACGTCCCCGCGGGCCGCGGCACCTTCCCGGAGCTGACCGTCCAGGAGAACCTGGACCTCGCGCTGGGGCTGCGGCCCCGGCAGGAGCGCCACCGCCGGGCGGCCGACCTCGACTCCGTTCTCGAGTACTTTCCGGTGCTCGGCGAGTATCGCCGGCGCCGCGCCGGGGCCCTCAGCGGAGGGCAGCAGCAGATGCTGGCCATCGCCCGCGGGCTCCTCACCCGTCCGCGGATCCTCATGGTCGATGAGCCGACACTCGGGCTGGCACCCCAGCTCGCCCGGGAGATCCTGCTCCAGTTGCGCAACCTGCGCGACGCCTGGGGGATCTCGGTCCTGCTCGTGGAGCAGAACGCCGCGCTGGCGCTGGACGTCACCGATCGGGTGTACGTGCTCGCGGCCGGCCGTGTCGACCGCGTCAGCACCGCGAGCGAGCTGACCCTGGCGGATCTCGCCAAGTCCTCCTACCTGGGGGGCACATCATGACCTATCTGGCACAGCAAATCGTCAACGGGCTCTCCATCGGGCTCATCTACGCGGGCCTGGCGCTCGCCCTCGTGCTGGTCTTCCACGGCAGCGGCATCCTCAACATCGCCCAGGGCCAGTTCGCCACGTTCTCGGCGTTCCTGGCCTGGACCCTGACCACGTACGGCGTGCCGTGGCCGCTCATCGTGATAGGCGTCGTCGTGGTCTCGTTCGTGCTCGGCGCGGCCGTGGAGCGTGTCCTCATCCGCCCGATCGAGGGCGCGCACGAGCTGAACCTCCTCGTCGCCACGCTCGCGCTGCTGCTTCTGCTGAACGCGACCATCGGCTCGCTGTGGGGATACCTGCCGCAGTCCGTGCCCAGCCCGTTCGGCGAGGGCGTCGTACGGATGGGCGACGTCGTGATCACCGCTCATCAACTCGGCGCCGTGGCCGTACTCGGCGGATCGCTCGTCCTGATGGCGGCCCTTTTCCGGTACACCACCGTGGGCCTTCGCATGCGTGCGGCCACCGAGAACCCGGAATCCGCCCGCCTGCTGGGTGTGTCGGTGAGCCGGATGCTCCTCATCGGGTGGGGTCTCGCCGCCGCGATGGGCGCGATCGTGGGGATGCTCGCCGCCCCGATGCTGGGGCTCGACACCACGATCTTCTTCAACGCGATGCTGTACGCGTTCGCCGCCGTGACCCTGGGGGGTCTCACCAGCATGGCCGGCTCCGTTGTCGGCGGGCTCGTGCTCGGACTGGCCCAGACGCTCTCCGCCGCCTACATCCCGGCCATCGGCAGCGATCTCAACGTTGTCGTGCCGTTCGTGCTCATCCTCGCCGTCCTTCTGGTGCGGCCATCCGGTCTGTTCGGCCGAGCGACCTCGGGGAGGGTCTGACATGGGCAAGCGACGTAGTCCGCTGACGTACCTCGCGGGAGCCGGGGGTCTCCTCGTCGCAGGCGCGTTCCCCTTCCTCTACTCCGACTTCTACGTCTTCCACGTCACGATCGTCCTGATCTACGGCATCGCCATCCTCGGGCTGGTGCTGCTCACGGGGCTCACCGGCACCATCTCGATCGGCCACGGCGCGATCTTCGGCATCGGCGCGTACGGCTGCGCCATCACGATGGACCGCCTCGGCCTGCCCTACCCGCTCGCGCTGTGCGTGTCCACCGCGCTCGGCGCGCTCGTCGGCCTGGCACTCGGCATACCCTCGCTCCGGCTGCGCGGCATATACCTGGGCCTGGTCACGCTCGCGCTGTCGCTGGTCTTCCCGCCGCTGCTCATGCGCTTCTCCGGTCTGACGGGCGGCGCCAGCGGATACAGCCTGCCGCCGGTCGACTCGCCCGTCGGCGCGCTCACCATCAGCCAGTGGTTCTACCTGGTCACCGTCGTCATCGGGCTGATCGCCGTGCTGGTGCTGCAGAACCTCAAGCACTCAGCGCGGGGCCGGGCCCTGCAGGCGATCAGACGCAGCGAGCCGCTCGCGGCCGCGATGGGGGTGAGCGTGGGCCGCGAGCGCATCGTCGTCTTCGTGCTCAGCGCCGCCTACGCCGCCCTCGCCGGCGGACTCTTCGCGCTGGTGGCCGGCGCCATCTCGCCGGACGCCTTCACCTTCAACCTGTCGGCGAACCTGCTGGTGGGCGCGGTCGTGGGCGGCGTCGCCTCACCGGTGGGCGCGCTGCTCGGCGGCGCGCTGATCAGCTTCGTGCCCGCGGTCACCGCGACGCTGCCCCGCAGTCTTCCGCAGTACGCGTTCGCCGCCGCCGTCCTGCTCGTTCTCTACCTGCGGCCGGACGGGCTCGCGAGCCTTCCCGACGCCGTGAAGCCGCTGATCCGCCGGTGGCGCCGTACCCGATCCGCCGGCCCCGCCGCCGATTCCACTGTCGATCAGAACGCCGCCGAGGCCCGGCCGGCATCCGGCCCCGGCGATGACGCCGCACCGCAACAGAGCCTGCCGCCCGCACATGTAAGGAAATGAGGAAGACCATGAGAACACCCCCGAGAATGGTCGCCATCGCCGCAGTGCTGTGCCTGTTGACGGCCTGCGGATCGGCCGGGCGCGGCGGCGGTCAGAGCGACCCCGAGCGCTACCCCGACCCCGGGATCAGCGACACCGAGATAAAGGTCGCCTTCAGCGGGCCGGAGACAGGGCCGCTCGCGGCCAGCCGGTCCTACGGCCAGGGCATGAAGGCCTACTTCGACGCGCTCAACGACGCCGGCGGGATCAACGGGCGCAAGGTCACCTTCACGATCTACGACGACGCCTACGACCCGGCGAAGACGCTGGCCAACGTCCGCCGCGCGGTCGAGCAGGACAAGGTCTTCGCGGTGAGCGGCATCGGCGTGCCGCAGAACAACGTCCGCGACTACCTCAACCGGGCGAAGGTCCCGCAGATCTTCGTGGGCACCGCGGTGAGCGCCTTCTCCACCGGCTACGCCACGTCGCGCGCCTGGTGGGACGACATCGCCTACGAGGGATTCCTGGCGACCCGGTTCATCCTGGAGAAGGAGCCCGGGGCGAAGATCGGCGTGATCGCGCTGAACAACGAGCTCACCTCGGACTACGTCACGGGCATCAAGAAGGCACTCGGCCCCGGCCGTGCGGGCCAGTTGGCGAAGGTCGTCAGCTACGACGTGGCGAACCCGGACGTCAGCGCGCAACTGCTGGAGCTGAAGAACTCCGGTGTGACGGCGGTCATCAGCAACCTCGCCGGCCTGCAGGGCGTGTCCGCGCCGAAGTATCTCAAGCAGATCGGCTGGAGTCCGGTGTGGTTCGTCGAGGCGCTCAACAGCTCACGCACCGCCATCCTCGAACCGGCCGGGCTGGACAACGTGAAGGGCTTCTACTCCACCCAGTGGGCCAAGGATCCGGCGGACGCCCGATGGGCGAACGACCCGGGCATCACGCGCTACCGCGAGGTCATCGCCAAGTACGCTTCGGACGTCAAACCCGCCGACGACAAGGCGCTGTCCGGGTACGCCGCCGGTCAGGCGTTCGCCGACGCGCTGAAGCGGATGAACAGCCCCACGCGTGCCGCCCTCCTGGAGGCGATCGACAGCACATCGGATCTTGAACTGGATACGCTGCTACCGGGCGTTCGTCTCAATGGCGGTGCCGGGGGACGGCTCGTTTTCCAGTATCAGATTTCACAGTTCGACGGGGAGCAATGGCAGCCTGTGGGCGATGTCGTCGACATCCGCCAGACGGACGCCGTCAAGTAGCGACTCCTCGCCGTGATGCCCGGGCGGCCGACGGCTGGTCCGGGCATCACGGCCTTACCGCAGAAACGTTCAGACAGACCCGGAAGGGCACGTTCATGGCATCGGAAACGGCGCGACCACGCACGGTCTACACGGTCGAGGCGGTCGCCAGTGCGCTGGACCTACTGGGGGCGTTCGAGGCACCACCGCACACGTTCGGCATGGCCGAGCTCTCCCGGCGCCTCGGCATGACCAAGAACCAGGTTTTCCGCCTGCTGCGCACGATGGAGGACAAGGGCTTCGTTCTTCGCGTCGAGGACGGCTACACCCTGGGCCTGCGCATCTTCGAGCTCGCATCGACCGCCACACAGGGACACGACCTGGTGAAGGCGGCGGCCGGGCCGGAGCTCGAAGCGCTGTGCGCGCGGACCGGCGAGACCAGCTACCTTCTCGTCGCACAGGGCAAGACCAGGGCACTGTGCCTCGACGTGATCGAAAGCCCGGAACTGATCCGGGGAGTCCTCGAACCGGGTGTGGTGTTACCTCTTCACGCCGGCGGCGCGTCCAAGGTGCTGCTCGCGTTTCTCAGCCCGGAGGACAGGGAGGCCTACCTCACGCAGCAGCCCGTCGAACGGTTCACCGAGCACACGCTGACGCCGGACGAGCTGCGCCGCGCCGTCGAGGAGATCAGACAGCGCGGCTACGCGACCGTACAGGAGGAACACGTGATCGGCGCCGACGCCATCGGTGTGCCGATCTGGAACCACACCGGCAAGATCGTCGCCGCGTTGGGCCTGGTCGGGCCCTCCTATCGGGTGAGACCACGCCTGTCGGGCGATCTTCCCGGCATCATGCTGGAGACCGCAGCGCGCATCACCGCGAAGCTGGGCGGGCAGCCGGACCGAAGACCGGATGAGGGTTCCCGTCCCGCCACCGCACGGTGACCCGGTCGCCGATCGTGTGATCCAGGCCGACCAGCCGGGCGAGCAGCCGGGGGCCCTCGTCCAGGGTGACCAGGCCCACGGCGTACGGCGGCGGGACGTCAAGACCCGTGCTCACGTGCACGACGGTGAACGAGTAGAGGGTGCCGGCACCCGAAGCCTCGACCGGCACCACCCGGTCGGACTCGCATCGCAGGCAGAACGGCCGGGGGTAGAACTGGTGGTGCCGGCACTCCTCGCAGCGCTGCACCAGCAGGACGCCCTCGGCGGCGCCCTGCCAGAACCAGGTGGTCAGCGGATCGTGGTCCATCCGTCGTCCCTCAGTCTTGAGCCAGTATCACGGTGGAAGCCGCCGAGTAGCAGCCGCCGACGGCGTGGACCAGGCCGACGCGGTGGCGCGGCACCTGGCGTTCGCCCGCCTCGCCGCGGATCTGGCGGACCGCCTCGACCAGCAGTTGTACGCCCAGGGCGCCCGGGTGGTTGTACGACAGCCCGCCGCCCGACGTCATGCTCGGCAGCTCACCGCCCGGCCCCAGCCGACCCCCGGAGACGAACTCCCCGCCCTCACCCCTGCCGCAGAAGCCGAGGTCCTCGAAGGCGAGCAGGGGAGTGATCGTGAAGGAGTCGTAGGGCTCGGTGAAGTCCACGTCGTCCGGGCCGATTCCGGCCATCGCGAACGCCTCCCGGCCGGAGACGGCACCGGCCGAGACGGTGAGATCCGGCATCTGCGAGATCTGCCAGTGGGTGTGGCTCTCCCCGGCGCCGAGGACGCGCACCGGCCGCTTGGCCGCGCCGGAGGCGACCGCACGGCCGGTGATGACGAGCGCGCCGCCGCCGTCGGTGACCAGGCAGCAGTCCAGCCGGTGCAGCGGCGTGGAGATCATCCGTGAGGTGAGCACGTCGTCGACGGACAGCGGCGTGCGGACCCATGCCTTGGGGTTGAGCCGCGCCCAGCGGCGAGCGGCGACCGCGACCTCGGCCAGGTGCTCGGGGCGGGTGCCGTACACGTGCATGTGCCTGGCCGCGATCAGCGCGTAGTGGCCGATCGGCCGGGGCAGCCCGTGCGGGGCCTGGAACTGGCCGATGAGGGTGTAGGGGTCCGGCGTCTCGCCGAGGCGCCGGACCCTGCGGCTGCGCTGGCGGGACGCGTAGGCGACCAGCGCCACTTCGCAGCGGCCCGCCGCGACCGCGAGCATGGCGTGGTGGACGAACGCGGCGAAGGCGGCGCCGCCCAGGTCGGTGGAGTCGGCGTACCGGGGCTGGATGCCGAGATACTCCCCGACCTGCACGGATCCCTGCTCACCCAGGTAGTTGACGAAGAGTCCGTCCACGTCTTTCAGGCCGAGCCCGGCCTCGGCCAGTGCCTCACGGGCGGCGAGCGCCACCATGGACAGCTCCGTTTGGCCGGTGACCTCGCCCAACGGCGTCTCGGCGACTCCGGTGACGTACACGTCCCATGGGCGGCTACGCATGAGGAGCCTTCTCGCGCTCGTGGACCAGCGCCTGCCGGCGTATCTTGCCCGACTCGTCGCGGGGCATCCTGGCCGGAAACTCGTAGCTCTTGGGGATCTTGTAGGAGGCGAGGCGGGCCCGCAGATGCGCGTCGAGCTCGGCCGGGGCCCGCTCGGGATCGTGTCCCGGTACCAACTCCACGACCGCGTGCACCCGCTTTCCCCATTCCTCGTCGGTCAGTCCGACGACGGCGACGTCCCGTACGGCCGGGTGGCTGGAGATGGCGGACTCGACCTCGGCCGGATAGACGTTGGCGCCTCCGGTGACGATCATGTCGAGCCGCCGATCGGCGAGGTACAGGTATCCCTGCTCGTCCATCCACCCCAGATCACCCATGGTGACCAGGCCGTCGGGAGTGGCCGGCGGGGCGGGCGCGCCCACGTAGTGGAACGTGGGGCCCTGGACGTCCGTCCGCCGCATGTAGATGCCGCCGACCGTGCCGGGTGGGACCTCGACGCCGTCGTCGTCGAGTATTCGGAGCTCGGTGAAGTGGGGCCGCCCGACGCTGCCGGGTCTGGCCGGCCACTCGTCGCCCCGGATGAGGCAGCGCCCCACCGCTTCCGCGGTGCCGTACACGTCGAACTGCCGTTCCGGCGGGACCAGATCGAGCCAGGTCCGCTTCACCCAGTCGGGCATCGGGGCCCCGCTGTGGTAGAGCGCCTCGAAGCTGGAGAAGTCACGCTCCGCGATGCCGGGCAGCCGCGCGATGCGCTGCATCATCGTCGGGACGAAGCCCGCGAACGTGATCCGGTGCCGCTCGATCAGGTCGACGGCGAGCGCGGCGTCGAACTTGGTCATCACCACCAGGTGGTGGCGTTCGAACAGCCCCACGTGGCTGAGGGTGAACGCGATGTTGTGGTACAGCTGCCCGGTGACGAGCTGGGTCTGCCCGGACGCCACCCCCTGATGGCCCAGCACCCCCAGGTCGCCCGCTGTACGGGCCCAGGGCTGCGGATCAACGATGATCTTCGGTCGGCCCGTGGAGCCACCGGAGCAGATCGCCTTCCCCGGGTGGGGCACCACATCGGCCGGCGCGGGCCCGCCGGCCTCGCCGTACATCGTCCGGACCGTGACGTGATCGCGTCGCGGCAGCGGTTCGCCGGTGACGACGAGCGTGCGCCGCCAGGTCCGTGCCAGATCGAGGATCTGATCGCGCTCGGGCCCCGGCAGCCGGTGACTGATCGGCAGTACGCAGGCGCCGAGCCGCCAGCCCGCGAGCACGGCGTGGAAATGCGCCCTGCCGGAGGGTAGCGCGACGATCAGGAGGGAGTCGGCCGTCAGACCGCGTGCGGCCAGGCCCGCGGCCGCCGCGTCGACCCCGCTGTCCAGCTCGGCCCAGGTGACGTGCTCCTCCGCACCGTCGGGGGAGACGAGCGTGATGGCCACGCTGTCCGGGTGGGCCGAGGCGAGTTGCCGTAGCCGGGCACCGAAGGACGTCATCACGCGTCCGGCCCCGCCCACGCCGCCTGGTACGACGAGCGCTGGATGATCGGCTCCCACTCCGACAGGCTCGGCGCGAGCGCGCCGTAGACCGCCTCTCCCCTCTTCATCACCAGCGGCAGCGGCCGGCGCATGACCGTGATGTCGGCGGTCGGGTCACCGTCCACGACCAGCAGATCGGCCTCCTTGCCCACCTCCAGCGTGCCGACGTGGTCGGCGACGCCCAGCCACTCGGCGGCGCCGCTCGTCGCCGCGGTGATCACTTCCGTCGGGGTCATGCCCGCCTCGACCATCCAGGACAGCTCCTCGATGGATCCGCCGATGGCGTGCTCGCCGGCGTCGCTGCCCATCGCGATGCGAATCCCCATCGCACGCGCTCTCGCCACCGTGTCGAGCGCCCCATGGAGCAGCCGGTCCGCCTGCTCGCGTTCCGCCACCGTGGGATCGAACCGGCGATGGTAGTCGGCGATGAAGAAGGTGGGGATCAGCCACGTTCCCCGCTCTGCCATCGCTTCCAGGACCTCGTCATCGATCCCCCAGCCGTGTTCGATGCCGTCCACCCCTGCCTTCACGGCGGTCATGGCGCCCTGGCTGCCGATCGCGTGACTCGTCACCTTCACCCCGGCCGCGTGGGACTCCGACACGATCGCGGCCACCTCGGCCTCGGTGAAGGTGGGCAGCTCCCACTGCACCTCGTCCTTGACGCTCTGGCTGCTGGTGGCGATCTTGATGACCTGAGCGCCGCAGCTGAGCACCTCGCGTACCTTGCCGCGTGCCTCCCAGGGCCCGTCGCAGTACGGCACAGGCGCGCCCGGGATCATCTGGTTGAGACCGCGCCGGGTGGTGAGGCCGCCGTGGCTCGGGATGTTGTCCAGCACCCCGTTGCGCGGATGAATGATCGACACACAGGTCTGCAGCCGCGGCGCGGTGAGCACCCCGGCGTCGGCCGCCTCGACGAAACCGGCCTCGAGGCCGCCGAGGTCCCGAGCGGTGGTGACGCCGAGCTCCAGGGTCCGCCGCATCGCGTACACGCTGCGCGCGGCCAGGTACATGAGGCGGATGTTGGGCAGGCTCGCGAGCCGCTGCGCCCAACCGGCGAAATGCACATGGCTGTCGATCAGCCCCGGCATCACGGTCTTGCCGCTCACGTCGATCACCGTCGCGTCCGGATCGGGGGTGATGTCCGCCCCCGCTCCGACGATCCGTGTGCCGTCGACGACCACCGTCGACGCCGGTACGGGCGCTCCGCCGCGACCGTCGACCAGCGTCCCGCCTACTAGAGCGATCTTCACCGCAGACCTCCGCAGTTATGTGTAGGATAACGGCAGTCTGCTATGCATATCGATATGAGTCAAGATGCGATCTCACCGAGACATCCGCGGGAAGCCCGGTCCCTCGCACCCTCGTTGGTGAAAGGTGATCTACGCTCCCTCGGTCAAAATGAGGTCATCAGCTCGGCCGGCGGGCGCCGGGGCGCGCGGGCGACGGCCGGGCCGTACCCGAACCTGATGATCATTTGAGCGTGGCCGCGCCGGTGGTACGGGTCCCTGCGGCGCCGCATGTCGCGCAGATCCAGCGGCTGGTTGAGGAACGACGCCGACACGCCGTGCGCGGTCGCGACGAGCAGCATCCGCTGGAGGGCCTGCCCGGCACGTAGCCAGTCCACCCGCCTGTCACCGGGCGTCGTCAGCACCGCGAGCCGGGGGTGCGGCTCGAAACAGGCGGACGGCCGTCCCGGGTGCGCCGCGCCGAGGTCCCGTACGGGGGAAGGGTCGTCCGCGGAACGCGGGCCGAAGGCGTAGGCGGGAATCCCATCGGCGTACGCGCCCCGCATCGTCCAAGCGGCGAGCTCGGCGAGGTAGTCGTGGTCCGCCAGCAGGCCGTCCTCGGCGATCGTGACGTAGTCCAACAGCTCAGCCGTGGCGCCGCGGCCGAGCGGCACCAGCCGGGCGCCCTCGCTCGCGGCGGCCGTGCGCAGCTCGGACATCACCTGGTCGGGGACATGCCGCCGGTCGAAGGGCTGCCGGTTCGTGCGCCGGCGGCCGATCTGTTCGTACAGGTCGCGCTCGGCGGCCGTGGGCGGCCCCAGCTCGACCATGCGCACGGCCGCCAGCAGGTCATGCCGCCCCTCCGGATCCGGAAGCAGCCACACCAGTGGCCGATGACCGGCGACCCGCGCCGCGAGCCGCACATTGAACAGCGCGGCCCCGCAGCTCACGTGCAGCGAACGGCCACGCGGGTCGCTGACCGACAGCGTGCGGTCCCGGTCGCCGTACAGCTCGGCGTATTCTCCCCGGACGATCCGGAAGCGCCATGGCTGGGTGTTGAGCACCGAAGGCGCCTGGCCCGCGGCGGTGAGCAGCCTGCGGATGCCAAGTTCAGTGGCAACGGGACAGGACATGGCGCACCTCCATGGTCGAAGCTCCTCGATCCGAGGCTTCTCCCGTTGGACCTTCTCGGACAGGGGCGAAAGGCCCGCTGTCGCACGTCGATCGGCCCGTTCGGTCACAGGGTCATCGTGGAACCGGTCACCGGATCACCTGGGGAACCCGTGGAACCCGCCTTTCCACAGCTGATCGGTCAGGTTCCGTGGCCGTGCATCCGCCGGCGAAGCGGTGCGCGCAGGGGCGGTGACGGTCGGCCGCGGGTCAGCCGGTGGGCCGCGCCGCCGCCATGACGCCGTGCACGATCTGGCCGATGCGCTCGGCCGCCTGGCCGGGATCGGGCCGACCGGCGTCCAGCCAGGCGATGACGGCCTCCAGGGTGATGGTGGGGATCAGATCGGCGGCCCAGTCCAGCCAGGGGCCCGCCGGGATGTGGCGGGCGAGGTTGCGGTGGGCGACCTCGCGTGAGGCGGCGGCGAAGGAGTCGATCAACTCGCGGAAGTCCGGCTCACGGGAGGCGTGGCGGAACAGCAGCCGGAAGCCGTCCGGGTCGGCGGCCGCGGCACGCAGCAGCGCCGGGATGGCGTCGTCGCCGAAGTCGTCGGCACCGACCTCCTCGGCCACCCGTACGCAGGCCCGATCGAGCACCGCCCGGTACAGATCGGCCTTGGAATCGAAGTGCCGATAGAGCATCGCCCGGGTCAGCTCGGCCTCGGCGGCGATGTCGTCCAGGCCGGTGGCGGCGTAGCCGGCGCGGGCGAAGGCACGGGTGGCGGCGTCCAGGATCTGCTCGCGTCGTTCCGCTCGGCGCAGCCGCCGCACCGGCGGGGCCGGGACGGTCGCAGGACCGGTGCCCTCGGCTTCGCGATCGCTCATCCCACCTCCACTTGTAGACGGCAAAGTATATATGTGTTTTAGTAAACATCGAAGTGTATAAATCGGCGTCTACCTAGAGGGGGAGTCATGTCCGTCCCCGTTCGGCTGCCGTACGAGCAGGCCCATCCCATGCGACCCGCCCCGTTGCTGCGCGAGCTGCAGGCACGCGGCCCGATCCACGCCATCCGCACCGCTGTCGGTGCCCCCGGCTGGCAGGTGACCGGATACGAGGAGGTGCGCCGGCTGCTGGACGACGACCGCCTCGGCCGGGCCCACCGGGAGCCGGACAAGGCCTCCCGCACCGGGGAGTCGGCGCTGTTCGGCGGCCCGCTGGGCGACTTCGACACCGAGCAGGCCGACCACCGGCGGATGCGCGCGCTGCTGCAGCCGCACTTCTCGCCCAAGCGGATGCGTGCGCTGCGCGGCCGCGTCGAGGCGCTCACCTCCGATCTCCTGGACGAGATGGCCGCCGCCGGTCCGCCCGCCGACCTGCACGCCGCGCTGGCACTGCCGCTGCCCATCGCGGTGATCTGCGAGCTGCTCGGCGTCCCGTACGAGGAGCGCGCCCGGTTCCGGGAATGGACTCAGGCGGCCGGTGACATCACCGACCGTTCCCGCTCCGAGCAGGGCCTGGCCGAGCTGTTCGGCTACGGCCGGCACCTGGTGGCGCGCAAGCGGGCCGAGGGCGAGGCGGACGCCGACGTGATCTCTCGGCTGGCCGCCACCGACGGGGTCGGCGACGACGAGGCCGCCATGATGGGGATGCTCCTGCTGTTCGCCGGGCACGAGACCACGGTCACCGCGATCGGCGAGGGAGCATTGTGGCTGCTGGCCACCCCGGGCCAGTGGCAGGCCCTGGTCGACGCACCGTCCCGGATCGACGCGGCGGTGGAGGAGATCTTGCGTGCGCCCGGCCTGGGCGGGGGCGGGATCCCCCGCTATGCCCGTACGGACCTGGACATCGCCGGGGTGCGGGTGCGCGCCGGGGATCTGGTGCTGTTGGACAACGGCGCGGCCAACCACGACGCGTCCGTCTTCACCGACCCGGACCGCTTCGACATCGGCCGCCCCGCCGTACCGCACCTGAGCTTCGGCCACGGCGCCCGCTACTGCATCGGAGCACCGCTGGCGCGCCTCGAGCTCCGGGTGGTCTTCGCCCAGCTGGCCGCCCGCTTCCCTACCCTGAAGCCGGGATGCCCGATCGACGAGCTGACCTTCGACCCGAACGTACTGACCGGCGGGCTGACCGCCCTGCCCGTCATCTGGTGACCGCCGAAGACGAACCCGCGCCGGCCGGTGATCGCCCGCGCGCTGCCGGCCGTCCTGGCCGCCGACGCCGCCACGTGTGCGGTACGGGATCAGCCGGTGCGGCCGGCCCTGAGCGAGGCGGCGGTGTCGACGACGCGGCGGGCCTGGTGGCGGGCGGCCTGCAGGGACACCTCGCCGGGCGGGCCATCGCCGACCACGTGGGAGGTGCCGTAGGGATTGCCCGACTGGAACTGGACGGGATCGGTGTAGCCGGGGGGC
Organism: Sphaerimonospora mesophila; assembly: GCF_001417795.1. Taxonomy (NCBI): domain Bacteria; kingdom Bacillati; phylum Actinomycetota; class Actinomycetes; order Streptosporangiales; family Streptosporangiaceae; genus Sphaerimonospora; species Sphaerimonospora mesophila. The sequence goes on from NZ_BCBX01000035.1 coordinate 126,424, forward strand.
ACGATGACGCCGCCCCAGTGGTAGAACGTGTTTCCCAGTGCCAGGAGGGTGGACTCCTGTCCGCCGTGGGCGGTGTTGGAGGCGGTGAAAGCCGAGTAGACCTTGTCCGCGAGCTCGCCTCGGAACCACAGCGGGCCGGTGGTGTCGATGAACGCCCTGAGCTGGCTCGCGGGGTTGCCGAAGCGGCTGGGGGTGCCGAAGAGCACGGCATCGGCCCAGGCGAGGTCGTCGAGGTCGACCTCGGCGATGTCGGCGGTGTCCCGGATGTGCCGGGCCCAGGCCGGATTGGCGCTGATCGCCTCCGGCGGGGCCAGTTCTGCGACCTTCCGCAGTCGCACGTGGGCACCGGCCTTCTCCGCCCCCTCGGCGGCGGCCAGGGCCAGGGCGTGCACGGTGCCGGTGGCACTGTAGTAAATGATCGCCACGTTCACGGGTCGCATGATCGGTTTCCTTCCTCGTCGGGTCGGTTCATCCGTACGACGACATGACCCCGCGAGATGTGAGGCGGGGCCCGACCTGACAGTTCGGCGGGGTGTCCCGTCGAATGGGTGAGGGCGACGCGACCGAGGGAGTCGGCAACACCATGACCAACCCATCCGGGACCAACCCATCCGGGCCGGTGGACGGCAGGACCGATCCGGACCTGAACGTGATCATGAGCGAGCGACGTCACCTGATCAATCTCGCCTACCGGCTGCTCGGCTCCCTGACCGATGCCGAGGATGTCGTGCAGGAGACGTACGCCCGCTGGTGCGCCCTGTCCCGGCGGCAGCAGGAGGCCATCGCATCCCCAGGCGCCTGGCTGACGACGGTCGCCGGTCGCATCTGCCTCGACCTGCTCGGCTCGGCCCGGGCCCGGCGCGAGAGGTACGTGGGCGCGTGGATTCCCGAGCCGCTGCCCGAGCCGGCGGACGACGACCCGGCCGACCGGGTCACGCTCGACGAGTCCGTCAGCATGGCCTTCCTCGTCGTGCTCGAATCGATGACCCCGGCCGAGCGCGTCGCCTTCGTCCTGCACGACGTCTTCCGCTACCCCTTCGCCGAGGTGGCCGAGATCGTCGGCCGTACCCCGGCGGCCTGCCGTCAGCTGGCCTCCTCGGCCCGCCGCCGGGTTCGCGCGTCGCGGCCTCCCGCGACCCCGGCGGACCGGCACGCCGGCATCGTCAGGGACTTCAAGCGGGCCTGGGCGGCCAAGGACATCGACGCCCTCATCGGACTTCTCGACTCCGACGCCACGGCGACCGGCGATGGCGGCGGACTCGCCAGGGCCGAGCTCCGTCCGGTCGAGGGCGCCGAGCGGGTCGCGCGCTTCTTCGCGGATCGGGCGGGCGCGGTGCGCGACTTGACGATCGTGGAGTGTACGGTCAACGGTCAGCCCGGCCTGGTCGCTCGACAGGACGGCGTCACCGTGTCGGTGCTGGCGTTCGACGTCACCGGCGACAAGATCAAGCACATCTGGGCGATTCTCAACCCCGACAAGCTCCGGCATTGGACGACGGACTGACCGGCGTCCGATCGGTAGGGCTCTCTTCGCGAGGCCGCCCGAGATTCGCGATCAGTGATCGCCCTACTCGGGCCAGTCGGAGTTCTGGATCACGTCGACGAAGTCGATGCGGCGGAATCCGGGCACGAAGTGTTCCAGCACGTCGGCATTGACGGTGCCGAACGTGGTGTCCGGCCGTTCCTCGAACCCCTCTTTGAACGCGAGCAGGATCTGGCGCTTGAAGTCCGGCCGGGGGTGCGCGGCGGTGACCGCCATGATCTGCCCGGTGTCCAGGTCTGCGTAGCCGATGCCGAGGACGTCCGTCTCCACACCGGCGGTCACGAGGGCCACCTCGGGTTCCAGGCGGTACGGAATCTCGGGCGTGGTGTGCAGGGCGATCGCCTCCCACACCTTGCGGACGTCGGCCTCCGGCACCCCGTGTGATGTGAGGAAGCGGCGAGCCTCATCGGCGCCGTCGAGCTCGAAGCGCTGGTCGGTACGCCGGTAGGTCTCGGTGAGCCCGAGATCGTGGAACATCGCGCCCACGTAGAGCAACTCGGGGTCGGCACGCAGACCGAGCCGGAGACCTCGCAGCGAGCCGAAGAGGTAGACGCGGCGGGAGTGGTGATACAGCAGCGGGGTCGCGGTGTCCCGGACCAGTTCCGTCGCCTCCCTGGCGAGCGCCGAATCCGGGATGACGATGCCGGCGATGGTCTCGGTCATGCGGATGGTCCCCTTCCCTGTCCCGGCGGGAATCTTCCGTACCGTTCAGCGGTCCGGTTCCGCCCCTGGAAATTACATCCGCTCTGCTCCGGAAATCGGCCGCCACCGGCCCGGCAGCGAACTCGCTTTACCGAGATATTGATCCTCGTCACAAAACGTCGCCTGACGCGGGTGCCGGCCTCTCCGCACGGCGGTCGAGGCCGACACCCGAGATCCGTCCGTACCGATTTCTCGTGGTCGCGCGGGCCGCATCAGTAGGGGCGTCCGGTGCCTTCGCCGGGCAGATAGCCGCCGTCGTCGGCGTCCGTACGGCCCGAGCCGACGTCGGGGTCGTCCTCTCCCGGCTCGGCCCATTCCAGGTCGCCGCTGACGTGCCCGCCTTCTCCGACCCGGTACGGCATGGCACCGCGCGGCGTCTCGTCCTCGACGACACCATGCTCGGCCTCGTCCACCGGCCCCTGCACCCGGAAGCCGGGACGGCCGCCATGGCCCTGCTCCTCGATGGCGTCCGGCGGCATCGGATGCGGGCTGGGCCCGGCGGTCTCCAGGTGATCCGGGACCTCGTCGGTGCGGGCCGCCACCGATTTCTCGCCGGACCCGGCGGTCACGCCCCACTCGTCGTCGCGGCCGGTGACGTAGCCCATCGGCTCGGCGTAGCCGCTCGCGGGCTCGGCGGTGTCGTCGGGCTTGCCCCTCGGGGCACGGTTGGCGCCGCGGATCGACCCGGGGCCGATGTCGCCGCCCATGTTGTGCAGATCGCTGTCGAACTTCGTACCTTCGTCCTCTTCCCTGGGCATCGCTCGTCCTCCGTCGAGTTGGTCATTCGGGCTCGACTCGCATGGCGGCCTCCTCGGCGCTGTAACCTCCCGCGTCGGGGCCGACCTCCACGGCCGTCTCTTCCGCCTCGTCGTCGCCATGGGCACCCTCGTCCGGAGCGACGAGACGGCCGGCAGGGCGTGGCGCGTCCCAGACCGCGCCGGACGGCTCCTCCGGCTGTGCCTCCCAACCGGCCGGCACCCCGCTGTCCTGCTCGTAGTCGGTGTCCAGGTCGGAGCCGACACCGAGCCCGCCGTCCTCGGTGATCGCCTGTCCGATGCGCGGACGCTCCTGATGGACGACGGGTGGTCCGTCCGTGCCGTAGACCGGCTGTTCCTCCGGCATCTCCCTGCTCAACCGGCCGTCAAGCGGCTCTCCCTGGATCATCTCGTCGACCGTGGTGCCATAGTCGTCCGCGGCGGTCGGGTGATCCGCGGGCAGTGGCGCCTCCTGGGGATCGACCGCCCACTGCTGCTGCGGGGTCCCGTCCTGGAGGTCGGGAATGCCTTCGTCCTCGAACCGCGAATGCGGATCGTGTTCCGGTGTGTGCTGACTCACCGCGTCCCCCTCCTTCAGCTCACCGGGCATCCACACCCCCCTACCCGTAATCCCAGACAGCCCACGTGGCAGACGGCACATCCACGGCGATCGACGCCGCCCCCGTTTCGCCCGAGCCGAAGTCCGAGCCGAAGTCCGAGCCGGCTCCGGATCCGGAGCCGGGTACGAGCCGGAGCCGAGGCGGAGCGGCCGAGCTCGAATCGTGACTTGACGGATCGCCATGGCGCAATCACGATTTTCCCGACTGATTAAGTAGGGAAAATCGGAAAGGAGCATCGTGCGCTCTCTCGTCCTGCTCGGCCTGGTCGGCCTCGCCGCCCAGCTCGTCGACGGCAGCCTGGGCATGGCCTACGGCGTGACGTCGAGACGCTGCTGCTCGCCATCGGCACCAACCCCGCGGCGGCCTCCGCCACCGTTCACCTGGCCGAGATCGGCACCACCCTGGCCTCGGGCATCTCGCACTGGCGTTTCGGCAACATCGACTGGAAAGTGGTCGGCAAGATCGCCGTCCCCGGCGCCGCCGGCGCGTTCGCGGGCGCGACCTTCCTGTCCAGCCTGTCCACCGAGGTCGCCGCCCCGGTCATGTCATTGATCCTGCTGGCACTGGGCGCCTACATCTTGGTCCGTTTCACCGTGCTCGGCCTGCCGCGCGGCAACCTGGGCAAGCCGCTGCGCGCCCGCTTTCTGGCCCCGCTCGGCGTGGTGGCCGGTTTCGTCGACGCCACGGGTGGCGGCGGCTGGGGCCCGGTGGGCACCCCGGCCATCCTGGCCAGCGGCCGGTTGGCGCCGCGCAAGGTGATCGGGTCGATCGACGCCAGCGAGTTCGCGATCGCGATCGCCGCGAGCGTCGGTTTCTTCGTCGGCATCGGCTCGGAGAACATCGACTTCTCCTGGGTGGCCGTGCTGCTGCTCGGCGGCGTGATCGCGGCCCCGCTGGCGGCCTGGCTGGTGCGCCACATTCCGCCGCGCGTCCTCGGTTCTGCCGTGGGCGGCATCATCGTGCTGACCAACGTGCGCACCCTGCTGCGCAGCGACTGGATCGACGCCCCGGGCGGCGTGCAGTCCGTCGCCTACATCGCCATCGCCGTCATCTGGGCCGCCGCCATCGCCTACTCGGTGCGTGCGTACCGCCGCGACAAGGCCAACGAGTCGGTCGAGGCGGTCGAGGCCGAGTTGGGCGGCCGCGACGCCGAGACCGAGACCGCCCCGGCCTGATCACCCCGCTCGTCCGGCCGGCGCCGCCCGGGAAAGGCGCCGGCCGGACGACAGTGGGTCAGGTCGCCTCGGCCCGAATCCGCCGGGCGGCGTCGACCAGGTTACGCAGCGAGTCGTGCACCTCCTGCCGGCCGCGGGTCTTCAGCCCGCAGTCGGGGTTGGCCCACAGACGTTCGAGGGGGATGGCCGCCAGCCCCTCACGCAGGAGGGACACCAACTCCTCCGTGCTCGGGACGCGGGGAGAGTGGATGTCGTACACCCCTGGCCCCACCTGCCGGGGATAGCCCGCCTCGGCGAGCTCGTGCGCCACCCGCATGTGCGAGCGGGCGGCCTCCAGGCTGATCACGTCGACGTCGAGGGCGTCGATCGCGGCCAGGATCTCGCCGAATTCGGCGTAGCACATGTGCGTGTGGATCTGGGTCTCGGGCCGTACGCCCGCCGTGGTGAGGCGAAACGCCTCGGTGGCCCATTCGAGGTAGGCGGGCCGGGCGGCGGCACGCAGCGGCAGCGTCTCGCGCAGGGCCGGCTCGTCGACCTGGATGACGGCGGCGCCGGCGGCCTCCAGATCGACGACCTCGTCGCGCAGGGCGAGGGCGACCTGCCGGGCGGTGTCGGCGAGCGGCTGGTCGTCCCGTACGAACGACCAGGCGAGCATGGTGACGGGCCCGGTGAGCATCCCCTTGACCGGCCGGCTCGTCTGGGACTGGGCATAGGTGGCCCACCGCACGGTCATGGGCGCGGGCCGGGAGACGTCCCCGGCGAGGATCGGCGGCCGGACGTAGCGGGTGCCGTACGACTGGACCCAGCCGTGCCGGGTGGCGACATAGCCGGTGAGCCGCTCGGCGAAGTACTGGACCATGTCGTTGCGTTCCGGCTCACCGTGGACGAGGACGTCCAGGCCCGCCTTCTCCTGGAAGGCGATGACCTCGCGGATCTCGGCGGCGATGCGTTCGTCGTAGGCGGCGTCGTCGATGCGTCCGGCCAGCAGGTCGGCCCTGGCCGCCCGCAGCTCGTCGGTCTGCGGGAAGGATCCGATCGTGGTCGTCGGGAGCACGGGCAGGTCCAGGCGGGCGCGCTGGGCGGCGACCCGCTCGGCGTACGGCTGAGCCCGCCTGGTCTCCCGTACGGTCACCGCGGCCGCGCGTGCCCGTACGACCTGGTCGCAGGTGATCGCGGAGGTCTTCCTGGCCGCCAGGGCGGCCCGGTTGTCGGCGAGGGCGTCGGCGATGACGTGGGTGCCGCGGGCCAGGCCCCGGGCGAGGGTGGCGACCTCGGCGGCCTTCTGCCGGGCGAAGGCGAGCCAGGCGGCGATCTCGGGCTCGATCTCGCCCTCGGCCGCGACGTCGAGCGGGACGTGCAGGAGCGAGCAGGAGGCGGCGACGTCCACCCGTCCGGCCAGGCCGAGCAGGGTGGCGAGGGTGGACAGCGACCTTTCCAGGTCGTTGATCCAGACGTTGCGGCCGTCGACGACCCCCGCGACCAGGCGTCTGCCGGGCAGACCGCCGACCCGCGCCAGCCCGTCGAGGTTGGCCGCGGCCGGGCCGGTGAAGTCGAGCGCGAGGCCGTCGACGGGGGCGGCGGCCAGCACGGGAAGGGCCGCGCCGAGCCGGTCGAAGTAGCTCGCCACGAGGAGCTTCGGCCGGTGGGTCAGCGCGCCGAGCTCCCGGTAGGCGCGGGCGACCGCGTCGAGGACGGCCTGGGGCTGGTCCTGGACCAGGGCGGGCTCGTCGAGCTGCACCCACTCGGCCCCGGCGGCCCGCAGCCGCGCGAGCACGTCGGCGTAGACCGGCAGCAGCCGGTCGAGCAGCGTGACGGGATCGAAGCCCGGCTCGACGCCGGGGGCCGGCTTGGCGAGCAGGAGGTAGGTGACCGGGCCCACCAGGACCGGCCGCGCGTCGTACCCGAGGGTGAGCGCCTCCCGGAACTCCCCGACGGGCTTGGCGGGATCGGCGGCGAAGACGGTGTCCGGCCCGAGCTCGGGCACCAGATAGTGATAGTTGGTGTCGAACCACTTGGTCATCTCCAGCGGAGTGACCTCCCCGGTGCCGCGGGCCATGGCGAAGTAGCCGTCGAGCGGGTCTGCCTCGAACGCGGCACGGTGCCGTTCGGGAATCGCGCCCACCATGACCGTGGTGTCCAGCACATGGTCGTACAGCGAGAAGTCACCGCAGGGCACCTCGCCGATGCCGGCGTCGGCGAGATCGCGCCAGGCCGTACGACGCAGGTCGGCGGCGGTCGCGCGCAGCTCGTCGGCGCCGACACGCCCCGCCCAGTAGCCCTCGATCGCCTTCTTGAGTTCGCGGTCCCGCCCCTGGCGCGGGTAGCCGTACACGGTCGCCAGCGGAGTGGGGGCGGCGGAACTGTGAGCCATGAAACTCTCCTTCGCGAGTCACGGACGACGCCGACCGGCCCCGAAGACGTGAAGGAACGCCCACCGGCGAACGCGCGCATACCGCTCGCGAAGCCGCCGGCCCGCCCACGAGGCCATCGACATCACCGCGCGCGGTCGCACGCGGGCAGTGGCAGGTCTTCGGACTCGCGGGCACGCCACGGGCTCACCGAGCCCGGACATCTACTGGCCGTCGCTTCCCTGACCGTGCTGGCCCAGTGCGTTGACGGCGGTCGTTCCCACTCACCGCTGCGGGGCAGTCCCGGAATTGGCCTGCCCACTCCGAGGTGAGCGCGACCGCACCGGGTTCCCTCTTACGACGCTCCCGCCTGGCGGGCGGAGGCGAACCGACTGCGCCACCAGAGTAAACCCGAGGATCACCGCCGCTCACCCGGACCCGTCCGGTAGGGGCGGGCATGAGCCCCGTGGCCGGATGGTCCGTACCGGCGGTCCGCTCGCCGCGACAGATCACCGTGGCACGCCCGGGGGAGCGCCGTGGTGCGTTCGGGATCGACACCGTTTCATTAGGACGCAACATGTTGGGTGTGACATCGAGCCGCCACCCCATATATGGTGTCCCTGCGCTGGTCCGGCCGCTCAGCCAGAGTGGCCGGGGCAAGAGGGAACCCGGTGGAAGTCCGGGACTGCCCCGCAGCGGTGAGTGGGAACGACCGCCGTCATACGCACTGAGCCATCACGGTCTGGGAAGCGACGGTCAGTAGGAGCTACGAGCGCGCCCACGAGTCCGAAGACCTGCCGGCGCGCCGCGTACGACCATGCGTGCGCGGCTGCTCCGAGGTCGCGCGGGACGACCGACGGCTCCGGCGGCGACCGCTGTGCGTCTCCGCCGGGCGTCTCCTGCGCGCACCTCGGTCATGTGGACCGAGTTCGCGAGGAGAGGACCATGACGGTCACCGGGGACCCGCCGACTCAATCGGCAACGGTGGACGAGCCCGTGCCGCGGCAGACCCAGATGCGCGTACGCAAGCGCGACGGCCTGTCGGAACCCGTCGACGTGACCAGGATCGTGCGTGCGGTCGAGCGCTGGGCGGATGATCTCGCCGACGTCGACCCGCTGCGCGTGGCGACCAAGACCATCAGCGGTCTGTACGACGGGGCGACCACCGCGGAACTCGACCGGCTGTCGATCCAGACGGCGGCCGAGATGATCGGCGAGGAGCCGCAGTATTCGCGGCTGGCCGCGCGGCTGCTGGCCGCCTACATCGGCGAGGAGGTGGGTGGTCAGGGCATCGCGTCATTCAGCCAGGCCGTCCGTCTCGGCCACGCCGAGGGGCTGATCGGCGACGCGACCGCCGAGTTCGTGGCCGCACACGCCCGCGAGCTGGATGACGCGGTCGATCCACGCGGCGACCTGCGGTTCGAGTATTTCGGGCTGCGCACCGTTTACGACCGCTACCTGCTGCGGCACCCGTTCACCCGGCTGGCGGTGGAGACCCCGCAATATTGGCTGCTGCGGGTGGCGTGCGGCCTGGCGCGGACGCCCGGCGAGGCGATCGACCTCTACCGCCTGATGTCGTCGCTGGCCTATCTGCCCAGCTCGCCGACCCTGTTCAACTCCGGCACCCGGCACACCCAGATGTCGTCGTGCTATCTGGTCGACTCCCCGCGCGACGAGCTGGGCTCCATCTACGAGCGCTACGCCCAGGTGGCGCACCTGTCGAAGTTCGCGGGCGGCATCGGCATCTCCTGGTCACGCGTTCGGTCGCGCGGCGCGCTGATCCGCGGCACCAACGGCCACTCCAACGGCATCGTGCCGTGGCTGCGCACGCTCGACGCTTCGGTGGCCGCCGTCAACCAGGGCGGACGGCGCAAGGGTGCGGCCTGCGTCTACCTGGAGCCGTGGCACCCCGACGTCGAGGAGTTCCTCGAACTGCGCGACAACACCGGCGAGGACGCCCGGCGCACGCACAACCTCAACCTGGCCAACTGGATCCCCGACGAGTTCATGCGCCGGGTCGAAAGCGACGACCTGTGGTCGCTGTTCGACCCCGACGAGGTCCCAGAGCTGCCCGACCTGTGGGGTGAGGCGTTCGAGACCGCCTACCGCGCGGCCGAGGCAGCCGGCCGCCACGTCCGCCAGGTCAGGGCCCGCGACCTGTACGCCAAGATGATGCGTACGCTCGCGCAGACCGGAAACGGCTGGATGACCTTCAAGGACACCTCGAACCGGTTCTGCAACCAGGCCGCGGAGCCGGGAAACGTGGTCCACCTGTCGAACCTCTGCACCGAGATCATCGAGGTGTCGAGCGACGCCGAGACCGCGGTGTGCAACCTCGGTTCGGTCAACCTCGCGGCCCACCTCGCCGAGGACCGCGGCGGCATGGACTGGGCGCGGCTGCGCGCCACGGTCCGGACGGCGGTGACGTTCCTCGACCGTGTGATCGACATCAACTACTACCCCATCGAGCAGGCCGCCACCGGCAATGCCCGCTGGCGTCCGGTCGGGCTCGGCGTCATGGGCCTGCAGGACGTGTTCTTCGCGCTGCGCCTGCCCTTCGACTCGCCCGAGGCCGGTGAGCTGTCCACCCGGATCGCCGAGGAGATCTACCTGGCGGCCCTGGAGACGTCGGCCGATCTGGCCGAGCGCCACGGCGCCCATCCGGCGTACGACCAGACGTGGGCCGCGCGGGGCAGGCTCCACCACGACCTGTGGAACGTCGAGAGCGCACTGCCCGAGCGGTGGGCGCGGGTCCGGGAGAAGATCGCCGCACACGGGCTGCGCAACTCGCTGCTCGTCGCGATCGCGCCGACGGCGACCATCGCCTCGATCGCCGGCTGCTACGAGTGCGTCGAGCCACAGGTGTCCAACCTGTTCAAGCGCGAGACGCTCAGCGGCGAGTTCCTCCAGATCAACAACGCCCTGGTCGCCGAGCTGAAGGCACGCGGGCTGTGGACCGAACGGATCAGGACCGCGATCAGGCGGGCCGAGGGCTCGGTGCAGGGCATCGCCGAGCTGCCGGCCGACGTACGTCACCTGTTCCGCACGGCGTGGGAGCTGCCGCAGCGCGCGCTGATCGACATGGCCGCCGCGCGGGCGCCGTACGTCGACCAGAGCCAGTCGCTCAACCTGTTCATGAGCGCGCCCACCATCGACAAGCTCTCCTCCATGTACCTCTACGCGTGGAAGGCGGGCCTGAAGACGACCTACTACCTGCGCTCCCGTCCGGCGACGCGGATCCAGCAGGCGACCGTTCCCGTCGCCCCGGAGCCCGTACCGGAGCAGGCCCGGGTCTGCTCCCTGGGCGACGGCTCTCTTGAGAATCCCGACTACTGCGAGACCTGCCAGTGACCGCTCATCTGCTGCTCGACCCCGGCATGAACCTGACCCTGCGCCCGATGCGCTATCCGCGGTTCTTCGACCGGTTCCGTGACGCCATCAAGAACACCTGGACCGTCGAAGAGGTCGATCTCCACTCCGACCTCAAGGATCTGGACCGCCTCTCCGAGGCGGAACGGCACCTCGTCGGCCGCCTGGTCGCCTTCTTCGCCACCGGCGACACGATCGTGGCCAACAACCTGGTGCTGAACCTGTACCAGCACATCAACTCCCCGGAGGCGCGGCTGTACCTGTCGCGTCAGCTCTACGAGGAGGCGGTGCACGTCCAGTTCTACCTGAACCTGCTCGACACGTACGTGCCCGGCGAGCGGGAGCGGTCCGAGGCCTTCGCCGCGGTGGAGAACATCCCCTCGATCCGCCGGAAGGCCGAGTTCTGCTTCCGCTGGATCGACTCGCTGGGCGACCTCCAGCGGCTCGAGACCAAGGAGGACCGGCGCGCCTTCCTGCTCAACCTGATCTGCTTCGCCGCCTGCATCGAGGGCCTGTTCTTCTACGGCGCGTTCGCCTACGTCTACTTCCTCCGCTCGCGTGGGCTGCTGCACGGGCTGGCCTCCGGCACCAACTGGGTCTTCCGTGACGAGTCCCTGCACATGGCCTTCGCCTTCGACGTGGTGGACGTCGTCCGGAGCGAGGAGCCGGACCTTTTCGACGACGAACTCGCCGCGCGGGTCAGGGAGATGCTCGCCGAAGCGGTGGAGTGCGAGGCCCAGTTCGCCGAAGACCTGCTCGGCGGGGGCGTGCCCGGCATGTCCGTCACCGACATGCGCGCCTACCTGGAACACGTCGCCGACCGCCGGCTGGCCCAGCTCGGCATCGACCCGTTGTACGGCTCGAAGAACCCGTTCGCCTTCATGGAGCTGCAGGACGTCCAGGAGCTGACGAACTTCTTCGAGCGCCGCGTGTCGGCGTACCAGGTGGGGGTGACCGGGACGGTCAGCTTCGACTCCGATTTCTGATTCCGCCCGAGTCCGCTCCTCGAGCGGGCTTCCGCGGCTCCCCGGTCGCCGAGGGGCGGAGGTGCCCGGATCTAGACTGTTTCCCTGACGTTTGGAGGACGGAATGCTGGAACGGCGGCCCGCCGGTCTTTCGGTGGCCACATGAGTCACGAGACGAATGACGGCCGGGCCGCCGGACCGGTCGTCCTGGACGGCGGCGACCGGCGCTGTGTGCGACTGCTGATCGAGCTGCGCAGCCTCGTGGACGGCCTGGCGCCGGGCGACGTCGTCCACCTGATCGCCACCGACCCGGCCGCGCCGATCGACCTGCCGGCCTGGTGTCATCTGACCGGCCACAGCTACCTCGGCCCGCTGCCGGAGGCCGACCGCCCCACCTATGCGCTGCGGGTGGAGCCGACGGGCCGCGCCACCCGCCCCCGGGCGCCCTGGCACCTCGCCGACCGCTGAGACACGCCTCGGTCAGCGCCGCCGAATATTGCTATATATCCCGACATAAGAGTAGAGTTTCGGGGCTTGCGATGGGGCTCGTTTCGCCGCGTGCTCACCCATCGCAGGCATCAGCGCCACCGCCCACGGCCCGCCTGGCCCTTCCCCCTCGCCAGGCGCGTCATCGCGGTCGTCGCCGCGATGGCGCCTCCACGTTGGGGCCGTTGGGCGGCACGGCGAGGTCTCCCGCCGTCGTCAGGCGGAGAGAGTGAAGCCCTGGTAACCCCGGGCGGCGACGTCGTCGCACCTCTTGCGGTACTGGCCGACGCCGGCGGCGTAGGGCATGAAGACCCGCGGCTTGCCCGGCACGTTGGCCCCGGTGTACCAGGAGTCCGTCTCGGGGAAAAGGGTGTGGGCGGCGACGAGGCCGACGTGGTCCACCCAGGCGTCCTGGGCCTGCCGGGTCGGCTCGATGGTGGTCAGGCCGTTGCGTTCGAGGTGGCGGATCGCGTCGGCCGTCCAGTCGACATGCTGTTCGAGCGAGACCATCATGTTCGACAGGACCGACGGGCTCCCTGGTCCGGTGATCATGAACAGGTTCGGGAAGCCCGCCGAGGCGATCCCGAGGTACGCACGCGGGCCCGTGCGCCAGCTCTCCTTGAGCGAGACCCCGCCCCTGCCCCGGATGTCGACGCTCGTCAGCGCCCCGGTGATCGCGTCGAACCCGGTGGCGTACACGATCACGTCGAGCGCGTGCTCCCGGTCCGAGGTGCGCACGCCCGTCTCGGTGATCTCCGCGATCGGCGTGCGCCGCAGGTTGACCAGATGCACGTTCTCCCGGTTGTACGTCTCGTAGTAGCCCGTGTCGAGACATGGGCGCTTGGTTCCCACGGGGTAGTCGGGACAGAGGTCGGCCGCCGTACGCGGATCCCCGACGATCTGATGGATCTTGTGGTGGACGAACCGCTTCGCCGTGTCGTTGGCCTCCCGGGAGGTGTAGAGGTCGGTGTAGGTGTACATCAGGGTGATCAGGCCGCCGGCCTCCCAGGCCCGTTCGTAGGCGGCTTCGCGTTCCTCCGGGGAGACCTCCAGGGCGGACCGCGTCGGCATCGGGACGGGTATGCCGAAATGGGACTCCCGCTGCTCCTTGCGGAAGGCCCGGTAGTTCGCCTTCATGTCGGCGAGTTCCTCCGGGCGCAGCGTGCGGTTGCGAGCGGGGAAGCTGTAGGCGGGAGTGCGCTGGAAGACGGTGAGATCGGCGGCCTGCTCCGCGATGAGCGGGATCACCCCCACGCCCGATGACCCGGTGCCGATGACGCCCACCCGCAGGCCGGTGAAGTCCACCCCCTCGTGCGGCCAGTCCGCCGTGTGGTAGGCACGGCCGCCGAACCGGCCGATGCCGGGGATCTCCGGCCGCTTCGGCACCGACACGCATCCGGTGGACATGACGAGGAAGCGGGCCGTCACGACGTCCCCGTGCTCGGTGCGCACCCGCCAGGCCCTGCCGCCCTCGTCGAAGGCGGCGGCGGTCACGCGCGTGTCGAAGCGGATGTCCCGGCGCAGGTCGAACCGGTCGGCCACGTGCCGCGCGTACCGGAGGATCTCCGACTGGGCCGGATAACGCTCCGGCCACTCGTACTCCTGTTCCAGCTCCGCCGAGAACGAGTACGAATACGCCAGGCTCTCCACGTCCACCCGGGCGCCCGGATAGCGGTTCCAGTACCAGGTGCCGCCGACGTCGCCACCGGCCTCGAACACGATCGCGGACAGGTTCATCTCGCGCAGCCGGTGCAGCATGTACATGCCGGAGAAGCCGGCGCCGACGATGACGGCGTCGACCCGCGAGGGGAGGGGGCGGGACGCGGTCTGCGCATCCCGATCGGAGACGGACAATGGCCCTCCTGGGGGGTGGGACGAACGCGAGGCGCCGAGACTCGCGGCGGGGACCTTCGCGATCTTTCGGGTGGGGGGGACGACCGGAGCGGTCAGGGCGTGGCGTTTCTCGCGATCGCTGTGCACGTCCCGCCGGCGAACGCGTGTTCTTCCGTACGGGGCCGGGGCGCGTCGATCCGACACGCCCCGGCCGTGATCACGTCAACCGGTCGACGACGATCTTGGCCACCTCCTCGGCGCGCTCCCCGAGGTAGAAGTGGCCGCCGGGGAAGCCGATCAGCTCGAAGGAGCCGGTCGTGTGCTCGGCCCAGGCCCGGGCGTCGTCCTCGCCGACCCGGGGGTCCTCGTCGCCGACCAGGGCGGTGACCGGGCAGCCGAGCACGTCGCCCGGCCGCCATTCGTACGCCCCGATGGCCCGGTAGTCGTCACGCAGCGCGGGCATGATCATCCGTACCACGTCCTCGTCGTCGAGCAGCCGCGCGTCGGTGCCGCTGAGCAGGCGCAGCTCGGCGAGCAGGGACGCGTCCCCGTAGCCACCCGGCAGCTCCGGCCGCCGCAGGCCCGGCGCGCGCCGGCCGGAGGCGAACAGCCGGACCACGGGCAGGCCCCGCCGCTCCATCCGCAGCGCCACCTCGAAGGCGACGCTCGCCCCCATGCTGTGCCCGAACAGCGCGTACGGCCGTCCCGGCCCCGCCTCGCCGCCCGAGGTCAGCACCTCGGTGACGCGGTCGGCGAGGTCGCGGATGTCCCGGACGCCGGGCTCGGCGCGGCGGTCCTGCCGCCCGGGGTACTGCACGGCCACCACGTCCAGCGCGGGCGACAGCAGTCCGGACAGGCCGTGGAAGTAGCTCGCCGATCCGCCGGCGTGCGGGAACAGCACCAGCCGCGGGCCCGTGGCGGCACCGCGGTGGAAGCGGCGCAGCCACATGTCCGGATCGCCGCCGGTCATGTGCCGGACCTCCCGCGCACGTTGACGGGCAGCGAGGCCAGCCCGCGGATGACCATGCCCTCGGTGTGCCGCGGGCCCGGCTCGGCGATCTCCAGATCCAGGGCCGCGATCTCGCCCAGCGCCGTCTGGACGGCGAGGCGCGCGAGCGGGGCGCCGAGGCAGAAGTGGATGCCGTGCCCGAAGCCGAGGTGGCGCGTGCCGGACGACCGCGCGAAGTCGAGGCGGTCGGGCTCGTCGTACGCCGCCGGGTCGCGGTTGGCGGCCGCGAGGACGAGCAGCAGCGCCTCCCCCGCGTGCACGGGGGTGTCGCCGATCACGGTGTCCTCGAGCACCACGCGGGAGATCACCTGCGCCGGCGAGTCGTAGCGGAGCAGTTCCTCCACGGCCGGGGCCAGCCGGTCGGGGTTGGCGCGCAGCCAGGCGAGCTGGTCGGGGTTGCGCAGCAAAGCGAGCACGCCGTTGCCGAGCAGGTGCACGGTCAGCGCGTAGCCGGCGGAGATCAACAGGGTGCAGGTGGTGACCAGCTCGGTCTCGGTGAGCCGGTCGCCCTCCTGCTCGGCCGCGACGAGCGCGCTGATCAGGTCGTCGGCGGGCTCGGCGCGGCGCCGCTCCGCCAGCTCGGCGAAGTACTGGTTGAACTGCTCACGCGCGCCCTGACGCCGGGCGACCTGCTCCCTGGTGAGCACGAAGTCGGGGTCGAGACCCCGGCCGATCTCGGCGGACCAGGCGCGGAAGCGGTCCAGGTTCTCCTCCTCCACGCCCATCAGCTCACCGAGCAGCAGCGCGGGCAGGGGGTGGGCCACGGCGTCCATCAGGTCGAAGGAGGTCCCGGCCTCGGCGAGCAGCCGCGCGGTGATCTCGGCGGCGCTCGGGCGCAGCCGCTCGACGGCGCGGGCGGTGAACGCCTTGCTGACCAGGGACCGCAGACGGGTGTGGTCGGGCGGGTCCATGAAGATGAACTGCCGGACCGGCCTGCCCTCGGGGTCGCGGCCGAAGTGCTCCGACACCGCCTGCCCGTCGCCCCAGCCGATCAGAGGGTCGCGCAGCGCGGCGGAGGCCTCACGATGGCCGGTGACGACGACGGTGCCGCCGGGCGTACGGGTGACGGGCCCCGCCTCGGCGATCTTGCGGTACACCGGGTAGGGATCGGCCCGGAACGTGGGATCGAAGGGGTTGAACGGCAGCAGCTGGGTGATGATGTAAACGCCCGGATTCGCCGGGAGGCCGGAGGGCGGCTCCTCGGGCAACGCGGGCGCGGCGACCGGGGTGACGTCGCCGTAGGCCACCGGCAGGTTCAGGATGACGGTGTGCTTGTTGCTCCGTGCCCACCGCACGGGCCCGGCCGTACGCAGCTCGCCGACGCGGTCAAGCAGCGCCTCCAGGACGATCCGCAGCTCCAGCCGGCCGAGCGCCTGCCCCATGCAGTCGTGGGTGCCGAACCCGAACGCGAGGTGCGGGTTCGGGTCGCGACGGATGTCGAAGGTGTGCGCGTCGGCGAAGACCCTCTCGTCGCGGTTGGCCGAGGCCCACCAGAAGGTGACCTTCTCCCCGGCCCTGATCAGCGCGCCGCCCACTTCGACGTCCCGGGTGGCGGTGCGCCGGTTGTACGGGGTGGGGGACGACCAGCGCAGCATCTCCTCGACGGCGCCGGGGATCAGCGAGCGGTCCTCGCGCAGCGCCTTCCACTGGTCGGGGTGCTCGGCCAGCGCGAGCAGACCGTGCGCGATGGCGTTGCGCGGCGGCTCTGAGCCGGCGCCGAGGATCAGGTTGAAGAACACCTCCCGCTCGTACGCCGACATCGGCCGCTCGTCGGAGGGCAGCTCGGCACGGGCGACCAGGGAGAGCAGGTCTCGGCCGGGTTCCGCCGCCGCGCGGGCCTTGAGCGCGCCGGTGCCGTACTGATAGAGCGCGAGGCGCGACATCTGCGAGCGTTCGGTGTCCTCGCCCGCCTCGCGGTCGTCGAAGCCCATGCTGACGTCGGCCCAGGCGCGCAGCGTGGGCCAGTCCCGGCGCGGCACGCCGAGCAGCAGCAGCGCCGTCGTGATCGCGAAAGGCCCGGCGACGTCCACCATCAGGTCGCCCTCGCCGCCCTCGACGGCCTTGGCCACCAGGTCCTCCGCGATGGCCCTTAGCTCCGGCTCCATGGCGGTCAGCGCGGCGGCGTCGACCGAGGGGCTGACGGCGTCGCGTACGGCCCGGTGCCGGGGGTCGTCCATCATGTTCAGCATGGTCCCGGCGTGCACGCCGGGGGCGAGGTCGTCGATGTGCGTGCCGCCGCCGGCGCGCCCGCCGCCGCCCTGGGAGGAGAACGCCGGATCGGCGGCCGCCGCCCTGATGTCCTCGTAGCGGCTCAGCACCCAGAAGCCCTCGCCGTCAGCGGTATGACCCGCCGGGTGAAAGAAGACCGGCGCCTCCTCGCGCAGGCGGGTGAAGACGTGATGTGGGAAACCGTCGGTGAAACGCCCCTGGTCGGAAAGGTCGAAGCCGCCCAGTGCGGGGGGAAGTTGCTGTTCTGTCATCACTGTTCCTTCGAGTTCTGCGGTGCGAGCTTTTCCAGAGCCGTGGCGGCGGGAGCCAGGTCGCCCGGCCGTCCTGCGGTGGCGACGTAGCCGTCGGGGCGCAGCAGTACGAACCCCTCCGCTCCGCCGTCGCGGTGCCGATGGGCGAGCAGCCCGGGCAGCCGTCCGGCGAGCGCGGTCCCCTGGGCGTACGCGTCGCCGCCCTCGGCGCCGACCGTGATGAGCTGCCACCGGTCGGCCTCGTCGGGTTCGAGGACATAGAGCGGCGAGCGCGTACCGGGCAGGGGCAGGCCGCGTGGGACCTTGGCGGGTGCGGGGATGAGCACGTCCGGATAGCGGATCAGCCAGCCGGACAGCAGCGGCGGGAGCTTCTTGCCCAGCGCGCCGGTGCGGTGGGCCAGGGTCATGAGCGCGTTGCGCACCCGGTTGGCGAGCGGGCTGAGCACGGCCTGCCTGGCCATCCGGCCGGTGGCCTGGACGGTCTGCTCGGCGGCGGCGCGGCGCTCGGGGTCGTAGCTGTCGAGCACGCCGGGGACGTACCGGCCCTGGATCACTCCGGCCAGCTTCCAGGCGAGGTTGCGCGCGTCGGCGAAGCCGAGGTTCAGGCCCTGTCCGCCGACCACGGAGTGCACGTGCGCCGCGTCTCCCACGAGGAAGCAGCGGCCGGCGCGCAGCGTCGAGGCGATGCGTTCGTGGCTGGTGAACGTGGTGTTCATGGTCAGGCCGGTGACGCGCAGTCCGCCGGGTCCGCGTTCGTCCAGCAGGCGCTGGGCCGTCCCCTCGTCGACCTCCACGCCGTCGGGCAGGGCGCCGGAGATCCGCACCCGGCCTCCGGGCAGCGGGGCGACCAGGACCACCCCGGTGCGGCCGAGATAGTAGGTCACCGCCTCCGGGTCGTGGCCGCCCTCCAGGTCGCCCTCGGCGAGCAGGAACCTGATCGGCAGCGGCGCGCCGGTGAACCGGGCGCCGATGAGATCGCGGACCGTGCTGCGGAAACCGTCGGCGGCGATCAGCCACTCGGTCTCCAGCTTGATCTCCGTGCCGTCCGCGCGGGTGGCCGTGACGACGACCCGGTCCGCCTCCTGGGTCACGCCGGTCACCCGCACCCCGCGCCGCACCTCGCCGCCGAGGCGGCGCAGCTCGTCGTCGAGCAGCTCGACCGTGTCCTCCTGGGGGAGGATCAGCGGCGCCATGTGCTGGGCCAGCGGCAGCCGCAGCGGGTTGCCGCCGGTGTGGTAGCTCAGCGCCTTGATCCGCGCGCCACGCTTGGTCGCCTCCTCCAGAATGCCGACGTCGCGGTAGAGCTCCAGCGAGGGCGGCCACAGGAGGATGGCGCGCGAGCCGCCCCCGGGCTGCTCGTCGGCGTCGACGATGACCGCGTCAACGCCGCGCCGCCGCAGTTCGCAGGCCATCATGAGGCCGCACGGGCCGCCGCCCACGATGAGTACGGTGCTTGGACTGTTCAATGGTGTGGCTCCTCCAGGGTCTGTCCCAGGTGCCGGGCGAGCTGCCGGGGGGTGGGGTGATCGAAGACGACGTCGGCCGGGAGGCGGCGACCGAAGGCGGTGCCGAGCCGGTTGCGCAGTTCCACGGCGGTGAGCGAGTCGAAGCCGGCCTCGGTGAAGCGCCGGTCGGGGTGGATCTCGGCCGGGGTCTCGTGGCCGAGCACGGCGGCGGCGTGGCCGCGCACCAGGTCGAGCAGCTCCCCCGGCTCCTGGATCGGGGGTACGGCGTCGCCGGTCTCCCCGGGCCGTCCGTCCTCCGGCACCGCGGTGAAGTCGGCGATCAGGGGGCGGCTGCGCTCGCCCTCGTACGCGGGGGCGAAGCGGCTCCAGTCGAGATCGGCGACCACCACAGCGCCGGTGTCCCCGTGCAGGTCACGGCGGAGCGCGTCCAGTGCCGAGGCCGGCGGCATGAGGCCCACTCCGCGGCCGGTCAGCCGTCCCCCTCGCTGCGGCCCTTCACCTGATCCCGGCCCAACCGGCGTCTGCTCCGGCGTCTGCACCGGGGTCTGCTCTGGAATCTGCTCTGGGGTCTGTGCCGACCACAGTCCCCAGGCCACGGACAGGGCGGGCAGACCGCTGCCGCGGCGGTGCTCGGCGAGCGCGTCCAGCTCAGCCCCCGCGGCGGCGTACGCCGCCTGGCCGACACCGCCGAACGTGGCCGCGATCGAGGAGAACAGCACGAACGCGGCCGGCTCCTCCTCGGCTGCGGCGGTCGCCGCGTGCAGGGCGTGGGCCGCGCCCGTGTTGCCACGCAGGACCCGCTCCAGCCGATCGAGGGTGAGCGTGTCGAGGGTGCTCTCCTCCAGATGGTCGGCGGCGTGCACGACGGTGCGGGGCCGATGCTCGGCGACGAGGGCGGCGAGCGCGTCGCGGTCACCCGGGTCGGCCGCCGCGACCGTGATCTTCTCTCCCGGCGCGGCGACGGGCTCGCCGGCCACCAGCACGACCCGCTCGGCGCCGTGGTCGACCAGCCAGCGGGCGAGGTGCCCGCCGTACGGCGTGACGCCACCGGTGACCAGCACGGTTCCTGACGGGCTCCAGGAGGGGGCGGACGGCGCGGCGCGCACCAGGCGGGCGGCGAGCAGTCCCACGGCGCGCACGGCCACCTGATCCTCGCCGCCGGGCGGCGCGGCGAGCGCCCGGGCCAGCCGCTCGCCGGCGCGGGCGTCGAGCCGCGCGGGCAGGTCGACGAGCCCGCCCCACAGGTCGGGGCGTTCCAGGGCGAGGCTGCGGCCCAGGCCCCAGATCCGGGCGCGGGCGGGTTCGGCGATCCGGTCGCCGGGCGCGGCGACGACCGCCTCGCGCGTGACCAGCCACAGCGGTCCCCGGGTGGGCCGCGTCAGGGCGAGCGTGGCGGCGAGCCCGCGGCTGAGCTCGGGGTGCTCCGGGTGCGGCGACTCGTCGAGGGCCAGCAGCGACAGCACGCCCGCGTACGCGCCGCCGTCCGGGGTGGCGGCGGTCTCCACCTTGGCGCCGTGCGCCGTCAGGGCCGCCACGACGTCGGTCACCAGTTCGTCGTGCTCATATCCCTCGGGCACGAGCACCTGCCAGGTGCCGGACAGCTCCGGCGGCGTGTCCGGCTCCGCCACGGGACGCCAGGCGACGCGGTAGCGCCACGAGTCGGGGCCGCCGTCGGCGGATCGCCGCGGCGTGATCCAGTAGCGGCGCGGCTGGAAGGGATAGGTGGGCAGGTCGAGCGGGCGGGCCGGGTCGAGGACGGCACGCCAGTCCACGGGGGCGCCGTGCGCGTACGCCTCGGCGAGCGCGCCGAGGAACCTGGCCCGGTCGGCGGAGCCGCGGCGCAGCGTGGCGACCACGGCGGCGGACGATCCGGCGGCCTCGGCCGTCTCCGCCACCCCGGCCACGAGCACGGGGTGCGGGCCCGGCTCCACGAACAGGGTGTGGCCGTCGGCGAGCAGCGCGCGCACGGAGTCGGCGAAACGGACCCGTTCGCGCAGGTTGCGCCCCCAGTAGGCGCCGTCGAGTTCGCGCCCGTCCAGCGGCCCCCCGGTGACGGAGGAGTAGAAGGGGATCGTGCCGGGCGCGGGGACCAGGTCGGCCAGCGCGGCGGCCAGCGCGGCGCGGGCCGGCTCCACGTGCGGGGAGTGCGCCGCGTATTCGACGTCGACCCGTCGGGCCCGCACGCCGGCGGCCTCGCACTCGGCCAGCACCTCGTCCAGTGCTCCGTGCTCGCCGGCGAGCGTGACGTAGGAGGGTCCGGTGACCGCGGCGACCGTCACCCGGTCGCCCCAGCGCCGCTCGGCCTCCTCCTGGGGCATCGTGACGGCCACCATGCCGCCCCGGCCGCGTGCCGCCGCCAGCAATCCGCTGCGGAGGGCGACGACGCGGGCGCCGTCCGCCAAGGACAGCACGCCGGCGACGGTGGCGGCGGCGATCTCGCCCTGGGAGTGGCCGGTCACGGCGGCGGGATGCACCCCGGCCTCCCGCCACAGCCGGGTGAGCGCGACCATCATGGCCCACAGCGCGGGCTGGGCGACCTCGTCCCGCCCGAGATCGGGCGCGCCGGGGCCGCCGCGCAGCGCGTCGGTGAGCGACCAGTCCACATGCGGCGTGAGGGCCTCGGCGCACCGCTCGATCTCCTCGGCGAAGGCGGGCGAGGAACGCAGCAGGGCCGCGCCCATCCCCGGCCACCTGCCGCCCTGCCCGGAGAACACGAACGCGACCTGCGCGCCTCCCGGCGTCGCCGTCCCGCTGACCAGGTTCGCGGCGGGCTCGCCAGCGGCCAGCGCGTCCAGTCCGCGGGCGAAATCGGCAGCCCCGGAGCCGAGCACCACCGCCCGGTGTTCCAGGGCGGCCCGGGTGGTGGCCAGCGACCACGCCACCCGCCGCGCGTCGTGCCCGTCGGCGTACGGCTGAAGCCGCGCGCCCTGTGCCCGCAGCGCCGCCTCCGACCGTGCCGACACGACCCAGGGCAGTACGGCGTCGTCACCGCGTTCGACTGCCCGACCGGTGTCATCGCCAGAGACCTCTGCGGGTGCGGCCTCGGCGGGCACGATCTCTGGGGGCGCGGTCTTGGCGGGTGCGGCCTCGGTGGGTGCGGCCTCGGTGGGTGCGTCCTCGGGGGGTGCGTCTTCGGCGGGGGCGGCCTCGATGATCACATGTGCGTTGGTGCCGCTCACCCCGAAAGCGGACACTCCCGCGCGGCGCGGCTCACCGGTGTCCGGCCAGGGCACGGCCCGGGTGAGCAGGGAGACCCGTCCGGCCGACCAGTCGACACGCGGGGTGGGTTCGTCGACGTGCAGGGTCGCGGGCAGCACGCCGTGCCGCATGGCCTCCACGATCTTGATCACGCCGGCCGCCCCGGCCGCAGCGGCGGAGTGGCCGATATTCGACTTGATCGACCCCAGCCACAGCGGCCGGTCCCGGTCGCGGCCGTACGCCGACAGCAGCGCCCGCGCCTCGATGGGGTCGCCGAGCGGGGTGGCCGTGCCGTGGGCCTCCACGACGTCCACCTGCGCCGGCGACAGCCCGGCGGCGGCCAGGGCCGCGCCGATCACGCGTTCCTGGGCCGGGCCGCTGGGCGCGGTGAGCCCGTTGGACGCGCCGTCCTGGTTGATCGCGCTGCCGCGCACCACCGCCAGCACCTGGTGCCCGTTGCGTCGGGCGTCCGACAGCCGTTCCAGCAGCAGCAGACCGATCCCCTCGGACCAGCCGGTGCCGTCGGCCGCGGCCGCGAACGAGCGGCACCGCCCGTCGGGCGACAGGCCGCGCTGCCTGCTGAACTCCACGAATCCGGCGGGCGTGGCCAGCACCGCGACGCCGCCGGCCACCGCCAGGTCGCACTCCTCCTGCCGGAGCGACTGCACGGCGAGGTGCAGCGCCACGAGGGAGGAGGAGCAGGCGGTGTCCACGGTGAGCGCGGGGCCCTCCCAGCCCATCGCGTACGCCAGCCGCCCCGACAGCACACTCGCCGCCACGCCGGTCAGCAGGAAGCCCTCCAACTCCTCGGGCGCCGGGTCCATGAGCCCGGCGTAGTCCTGGCCGCTGCTCCCCACGAACACGCCGGTCAGGGTGCCGCGCAGGGACTCCGGGTCCAGGCGGGCCCGTTCCAGCAGCTCCCAGGAGGTCTCCAGGAGCAGCCGCTGCTGCGGATCCATGGCCAGCGCCTCGCGCGGGGAGATCCCGAAGAAGGCGGCGTCGAAGTCGCCCGCCCCCTCCAGGAATCCGCCCCGGGTGACATAGGTGGTGCCGGGGTGGTCGGGGTCGGGGTGATAGAGCGCGTCCAGGTCCCACCCCCGGTCGGCGGGGAACGGGCCGATCGCGTCCCGCTCCTCGGCGACGAGCCGCCACAGGTCCTCCGGAGAGCGCACCCCGCCGGGGTAGCGGCAGCTCGCTGCGACGATCGCGATCGGCTCGCGGCGGCGCTCCTCGGCCTCGCGCAGCCGTCGCCGGGTCTCGTGCAGTTCGAGGGTGGCGCGCCTGAGGTAGTCGCGCAGCTTCTCCTCGGTCGAGGAGATCTCAGTGGTCACCGGCGCTCACCCTTCCAGCTCTGCGTCGAGGAAGTCGAACAGTTCGTCGTCGCTGGCCGCGCGGAGCCGCTCGGCGACCGCCTCCCCGTCCGCGTCCGCCGCCGGGGCGGCGGTCAGCTCGCCGAGCAGGGCCTGCAGCCGGGCCGCGACCCGCCGCCGTTCCCCGCTGTCCACGCCGGCGGCCAGCGCGGCGGCGATCCCGTCCAGCGCGGCGTCGAGGGAGGGCCGCTCGCCCTCCCCGATCCGCCCGAGGAGGTAGGCGGCCAGCGCCTCCGGTGTGGGGTGGTCGAACACGAGCGTGGGCGGCAGGTCCAGCCCGGTGGCCGCGCCGAGCCGGTTGCGCAGGTTGACCGCGGCGAGCGAGTCGAACCCGAGGTCGCGCACCGGCCGGTCGGGCGGGATCGCCTCGACGCTCTCGTGGCCGAGCACGGCCGCGATCTCGGCGCGTACGGCCCGCACCAGCACGCGCGGTCGTTCGGTCTCGGAGAGCCCGGCCAGCCTGCGCGGCAGCTCGGCCTCCCCGTCGGCGTCGTCGCGGGGGGTCTGCGCGGCGCGCAGCACGCGGCGCACCTCGGCCAGGTCCGCGATCAGCGGCCGGGAGCGCAGCGCGGTGAAGGCGGGCACGAACCGCTCCCAGTCCACGTCGGCGATCACGACGGTCGCCTGGTCCTCCTCCAGCGCCTGGCCCAGCGCGGTCAGCGCGAGCGTAGGCTCCATCGCGGGCACGCCACGGCGGCGCAGCTGCTCGCGCCGCTCCGCCTCGGCAGCGGCGTCGCCGAGATCCACCTCGGCCCACAGTCCCCACGCCACGGCGGTTGCCGTACGGCCGTGGGCGCGGCGGAGCTCGGCGAGCGCGTCCAGGTAGGCGTTGGCCGCCGCGTACCCCGCCTGACCGCCGCTGCCCCACACGCCCGCGATCGAGGAGAACAGCACGAAGGCGTCGAGCTCCCGTTCGCCGAGCAGCTCGTGCAGGTGGGCCGCGCCCAGCGTCTTGGCCGCGAGCACGGACTGCAGCTCGGCCGGCCCGGTCTCGGCCAGGGCCGTGGCCTCCAGCGCGCCCGCGGTGTGGAAGACGGCGGTCGGCGGGTGCTCGGCGAGCAGCGCGGCCACGGCGGACCGGTCGGTGAGATCGCACTCGGCGACCGTCACCCGCGTCCCGTCGAGCTCCCGCGCGAGATCGCCGGCGGCGCCGCCGTCCCCGGGCGGCTCCACGAGGACGATGTGGTCGGCGCCGCGGGCGGCGAGCCAACGGGCCAGGTGGCCGCCGAAGCCGGTGGCGCCCCCGGTGACGAGCACGGTGCCGCTCGGCCGGAAGGCCCGCCCGGCGGCCGCCGCCGGGGTGGCCGCGCGGGTCAGGCGGCGGGCGAGTAGCCCGGATGGTCGTACGGCGAGCTGGTCCTCCTCACCCACCCCGGCCAGGGCACGGGCGATCCGGGGGACGATGCGGCCGTCGAGGGTGCCGGGTGTCCCCGGGAGGTCGATCAGGCCGCCCCACAGCCGGGGATGCTCCAGCGCCACGGCGCGTCCGAGCCCCCACACCTGCGCCTGCGCGGGGTCTCCGCCCCCCGGCCCCGCCGCGCCACGGCCCTCTGGTCCGACGGCGGCACGGCCCTCTGGGCCCACGGCGCCGCGGGTCGCCAGCCACAGCCGGACGCCGTCCAGGTCGAGGGCGTCGAGGGCCCGGACCAGGGCCACCGTGGCGGCCAGACCGGCGGGCACGGCCGGGTGGCCGGGCAGCGCGGCGGTGGCCAGGCCCAGCAGCGACAGCACCCCCGCGATCCTCCCGCGTGGCGCCGCCGCGAGCACGTCCGACAGTTCCTCGGGGGCGGAGGCGTCCACCATGACCGTGACGACGTCGGCCCCGGCCCCGGTCAGGGCGCCGGCGCAGAATCCGGCGATGTCCGCCCAGCCTCCCGTCTCGGCGTTCTGCTGGGCGGGCACGAGCAGCAGCCAGGTTCCGGTCAGGGTGGGCGGCGGACCCGCCGGTTCCCCGACGGGGACCCAGGTGACGCGATAGCGCCAGGAGGCGGTGGCGGACCGTTCGCGGCGGCGGGCGTGCCAGTCGGACAGGACGGGCAGGACCTCGCCGAGGGGGCCGGGCTCCGCCATGCCGAGCGCGTCGGCGAAGCGTGCGGGGTCCGCGCTCTCGACGGCCGCCCAGAAGGCGCGCTCCATCGGGTCTGCCGCTTCGGCCGGGCGCTTCTCCTCTCCGGGCTCCAGCCAGTAGCGCCGCCGCTGGAACGGGTACGTCGGCAGTTCCACGGGCGGCGTGGCGGCCCTGCCGTACGCGGGCCGCCAGTCGACGGGCAGACCCGCCACGTGCGCCTCGGCCAGGCCGGTCAGGAACCGGTCCGGCCCGCCGTCGTCACGCCGCAGCGTGCCCACCACCGTGACCGGTACGGCCGCCTCGTCGGCCGTCTCCCGGACGGCGGCGGCGAGCACGGGATGCGGGCTGATCTCCACGAACGCCCGGTGGCCCTTGTCCAGCAGGGTGCGGGTGGCCTCGGCGAAGCGCACGGTCTGGCGCAGGTTGCGATACCAGTACTCCTCGTCCAGCGAGGCCCCGTCCACCCACTGCCCGGTGACCGTGGACAGGAACGGGACGTCGGGACCGCGCGGGGTGATCCCGTCCAGGGCCCGGCGCAACTCGTCGCGGATCGCCTCCACGCCGGACGAGTGGGAGGCGTAGTCCACCGGCAGGCGGCGGACCTGCACGCCCGCGGCCTCGTGCCCGGAGACCAGCTCCTCCAGCGCGGCGGGGTCGCCCGCGACGACGACGGAGGAGGGACCGTTGACGACGGCGAGCGCGAGCCCCGACTCCGTGAGGTCCAGCCGGTCGGGAGGCAGCGCCAGCGCGGCCATGCCGCCGGTGCCGGCCAGCGCGCGCAGGGCCCTGCTGCGCAGGGCCACGATCCTGGCGCCGTCGGCCAGGGACAGGGCTCCCGCCACGCACGCCGCCGCGATCTCACCCTGGGAGTGCCCCACGACGGCGGTGGGCTCCACGCCGTACGAACGCCACAGATCGGCCAGCGCGACCATCATGGCCCACAGCGCGGGCTGCACGACATCCACCCGATCCGGGTCCGCCGGGTCACGGCCGCGCAGCGCGTCCTCCAGCGACCAGTCCACGTACGGCGCGAGCGCCTCGGCGCACTCCGCGATCCGCGCGGCGAACACCGGTTCCCCGTCGAGCAGCGCGGCCCCCATGCCGAGCCACTGCGAGCCCTGGCCGGGGAAGACGAACACCGCTCCCGTGTCGGGTCCCGCCGTCCCCCGCACCACCCCGGCCGCCGCGTCGCCCCGCGCCAGCGCGGCCAGCCCGCCGGCGAAGCCCGCGCGGCCGGTGGCCACGACGACGGCGCGCCGTTCGAGGGTCGCCCGGGTGACGGCCAGGGCGTGGCCGATGCCGGCCAGATCGGGCGCCGGATCGGCCTCCAGGCGGGCCAGCAGCCGGTCGGCCTGCTCGCGCAGGGCGGCCTCGCTCTGGCCGGACAGCACCCACGGCAGCGGGCGCCGCGGCTCCTCCGGGTTCGGCGCCGGGATCGGTTCCTCCGCCGGCGCGGCCTCCACGATCACGTGGGCGTTGGTGCCGCTGATGCCGAAGGAGGAGATCGCCGCCCGCCGGATGCCGCCGGTCTCGGGCCAGGGCACGGGCTCAGTCAGCAGGGACACCGCGCCGGCGGCCCAGTCGACGTGCGGGGTCGGCTCGTCCACGTGCAGGGTGCGCGGCAGCGTGCCATGCCGCATCGCCTGCACCATCTTGATCACTCCGGCGGCCCCGGCCGCCGCCTGGGTGTGACCGATGTTCGACTTGACCGAGCCCAGCCACAGCGGGCGTTCGCGGTCGCGGCCGTAGGTGGCGAGCAGGGCCTGCGCCTCGATCGGGTCGCCCAGGGCGGTGCCGGTGCCGTGCCCCTCCACCGCGTCCACGTCCGCGGGGTCGAGGCGGGCATCGGCGAGTGCCCGGCGGATGACCCGCTGCTGGGAGGGCCCGTTGGGGGCGGTGAGCCCGTTGGACGCGCCGTCCTGGTTGACCGCGCTCCCCCGGACGACGGCGAGCACGCGGTGCCCGTTGCGACGGGCGTCGGACAGCCGCTCCAGCAGCAGCAGGCCCACTCCCTCGCTCCACCCGGTGCCGTCGGCCGAGGCGGCGAACGACTTGCACCGGCCGTCGGGCGCCAGGCCGCGCTGCCGGCTGAACTCCACGAAGGTGCCCGGCGTGGCCATCACGGTCACCCCGCCGGCCAGCGCCATCGAGCACTCGCCGCGCCGCAGCGCCTGCGCCGCCAGGTGCAGGGCCACCAGGGAGGACGAGCACGCCGTGTCCACGGTGACCGCCGGCCCTTCCAGCCCGAAGGCGTACGCGAGGCGCCCGGAGGCGACGCTGCCCGCCGTGCCGGTGCCGACGTAGCCCTCCAGCTCGCGTGGTACGGCGGGCAGCAGGGCCGCGTAGTCGTGGTACATGACGCCGACGAAGACCCCGGTGTCGCTGCCGCGCACCGCGGTCGGGTCGAGCCCGGCGCGTTCGAAGGTCTCCCAGGTGACCTCGAGCAGGAGCCGCTGCTGGGGGTCCATGGCCAGCGCCTCGCGGGGACCGATGCCGAACAGTTCCGCGTCGAACCGATCGGCGTCGTAGAGGAAGCCGCCCTCACGGGCATAGCTGGTGCCGGGGTGGTCGGGGTCGGGGTCGTAGAGCGACTCCAGGTCCCAGCCGCGGTCGGCGGGGAACAGGGAGATGCCGTCGCCGCCCGAGGCCACCAGGTCCCACAGGTCCTCGGGGGAGCGTACGCCACCCGGGTAGCGGCAGCCCATCGCCACGATGGCGATCGGCTCGTCGGTGGCCGGCCCCGCCTGTCGGGGCTGCGTACGGACGGGGTCCGTCGCGGGGGTCAGGACCTCCCGGAGCAGATATTCGGCGAGGGCCGACGGCGTGGGGTGATCGAACACGAGCGTGGCCGGCAGCCGGACGCCCGTGAGCGTGGCCAGCCCGTTGCGCAACTCGACGGCGGTGAGGGAGTCGAGGCCCAGCTCGGTGAAGGTCGCCGTGGGCGGCACTGCCTCGAACCCGCGATGACCGAGCACCACGGCCACCTGGGTGCGTACGGCGTCCAGCGTGATCCGGGCCCGCTCGGCGTCCGTCCGGCCGGCGAGGCGGCGGGGCAGCTCGGCACCGCCCTCGGCGGGGGCGCGGCCCGTACGGACGAGGCCCGGGCTGACGAGGCCCGCCAACAGCGGCGGCACGGGCCCGGCGCCGGCGGCGAGGTCCAGGCGCATCGGCAGCAGCACGGCGTCCGCCGCCGCGCCTGACCCAGCGCCTGACCCAGCGCCGGACACCGCGTCGAACAGCGCCAGCCCCTCCTGCGCCGTCAACGCGGGAATCCCGCGGCGCGCCCCGCTCGCCATGCCGGTCTCCAGCTCCCACAGGCCCCAGGCGAGGGAGGTCGCGGGCAGGCCGTCCGCCCGGCGACGCCGGGCGAGGGCGTCCAGGACCGCGTTCGCCGCGGCGTAGTTGGCCTGGCCCGGCGCGCCGAACGTGGCGGCGGCCGAGGAGAACAGGGTGAACGACCGCAGCGGAAGGTCCCGGGTCAGCTCGTGCAGGTGCAGCGCCGCTTCGGCCTTGGGCGCCAGCACGGCGGCGAGCCGGTCGGGGGTGAGCGCGTCGAGCAGGCCGTCGTCCAGCACGCCCGCCGCGTGCACCACCGCGGTGAGCGGATGGGCCGGATCGATCCCGGCCAGCAGGGCGGCGACGCCCGCTCGGTCGGACACGTCGCACGCGGTGACGGTCACCTGGGCGCCCATATCGGACAGCTCGGCCCGCAGCTCGGCGGCCCCGGGTGCCTCCGGCCCGCGCCGACCGGCGAGCAGCAGGTGACGTACGCCGTGCTCGCGCACGAGGTGATGGGCCAGCAGGCGGCCGAGGGCCCCGGTGCCGCCGGTGACCAGCACCGTTCCCTCCGGGTCGTACGCAGGCCCGGCCGGGTGCTGATCACCGGCCGGGAGTGCGGCACGGGCCAGGCGTGGGGCCAGCGGCCTCCCCTCGCGCACGGCCACCCGGGGTTCACCGGAGGCCAGCACGTGGTCGAGGTTCCGGTGCGACTCGGCGCTTCCGTCGAGATCGACCAGGAGGAAGCGGCCCGGGTGCTCCGACTGGGCGGACCCGATGAGCCCCCAGACCGCCGCTCCGGCCAGGTCCGGACTGGCGGAGTCTCCGGGGCCGGTCGCCACCGCGCCCCTGGTGATCAGAGCGAGGCGGGTCTCGGGCAGGCGGCCGGAGGCCGTCCAGTCCTGCGCCAGGGTCAGCGCCCACTCGGCGGCACGGCGTACGGCCCCGGCCGTGTCGGCGTCGGGGTCGGTGGGTCTTGGGAAGGGGACGAGCACCACGTCGGGGGCGGCGTCGCCGTCGGGTAAGGCCGCCAGGTCCGGGTACACCGGTGCGTCCACCCCGGCGTACGGCCCGGTGATCGCTCCGGTGTCCGGCCCGGTGATCGGTCCGCCCAGGACGGCCAGGCGGAGGGCGGGCGCGGCCTCGGGCACGGGAAGCTCGGTCCACTCGACCCGGAACAGGTGCCGGCCGACCCCGGCCAGATCTCCGGCCGGGAGCGGGCGGAAGGTCAGCGCGTCGATGGTGGCGACGGTGCGCCCGGCGGTGTCGGCCAGTGTGAGGGACAGGGAGTCCGGCCCGAGCGGAGTGAGCCGGGCGCGCAGGACCGTCACCCCCGGCACGTGCACCCGGACTCCCGACATGGTGAACGGGACGCGGGCCTCCGGCGACGCGCCGAGCCCCGTCGCGTGCAGGGCAGCGTCGAGGAGGGCCGGGTGGAGTGCGAATCCTTCGGCGTCGGAGCGGAGCCGCTCGGGCAGGGCGACCTCGGCGTAGACGCGATCCCCGTCCCGCCAGGCGGCCTGCAGGTTGCGGAACGCCGACCCGTATTCGAGACCGGCCACGGCCAGCTCGTCGTACAGCGTCGCCACGTCGGCCGGCTCACCCGGTGGCGGCCACTCGGCCAGATCGGGCAGATCACCGGGAGCTGAATGGCCGGTGGAGAGTGCGGCCGTGGCGTGCCGCGTCCACGGCCCGTCGTCGAACCGGGTGTGCACGGTCACCGTACGCCCGTCGGGCGAGGCCAGGACCTGGAGCGTCGCCTCCCCGCCCTCGGGGAGCACAAGCGGGGATTCGAAGGTGATCTCGCCGATGTCGGCGCCGCCCGCGTGCTCGGCCGCGTGCCGCACCAACTCGGCGAAGACCGCGGCCGGGACGACCACGGCGCCCGCGACCACATGATCGGCGAGCCAGGGGTGGGTCCGTGTGGACAACCTCCCGGTAAAGACGAGCCCGCCGTCGCCGTCGGCCGGCGTCACCGCCGCCCCGAGCAGCGGATGCCCGGCCGGGGACAGGCCCAGCCCGGTCGCGTCCCCGCCGGAGACCCGGGGCAGCCAGTAGTCCTCGTGCTCGAACGGGTACGTGGGCAGGTCGACGAGCCTGCCGGAGAGCATCGCCCGCCAGCTCACGTCCACGCCTCGGGTGTGCAGCTCGCCGAGCGCGGTCAGCAGCGTGCGCGGCTCGTCGCGATCCCGGCGCAGCAGGGCGACCACGGGGTGGTCGGGCAGCAGTGCGGTCAGCACGCCGTCCGGCCCGACCTCCACCAGCGTGGTGTCCTCGCCGAGTGCCGCGACCGCCTGGGCGAACCGCACCGGCTCCCGCACCTGCCGCACCCAATACCCCGGCGTGTCCAGCTCCTCGGCCGGAAGACCCGTCACCGTCGAGACCACCGGAATCACCGGCGCACGGAACTCCAAGGTCGACGCGACAGCCTCATACGGCTGCAGCATCGGCTCCATACGAGGCGAGTGGAAGGCATGACTCACCCGCAACCGCCGCGTCCGCCGCCCAAGAGCAGCGAAATGATCCGCGATCCGGACCACGTCGACTTCGTCGCCGGACACCACCAGCGAACCCGGCCCGTTGAACGCCGCGATCGACACCCGCTCACCCAGCAACGGCACGACCTCGGCCTCCTCGGCCTGGACCGCGACCATCGCCCCACCCGCGGGCAGGTCCTGCATCAACCGTCCCCGCGCCGCCACCAACGTGCACGCATCCGCCAAGGAGAGCACCCCGGCCACATGCGCGGCCGCCAGCTCCCCGATCGAATGCCCGACCAGCACGTCCGGGCGTACGCCCCACGACTCGACCAGCCGATACAACGCCACCTGAACCGCGAACAACCCCGCCTGGGTGTAGACCGTCCGATCCAGCAGACCACCCTCGGCGATCACCTCACGCAACCGGCGGTCCAAATGTCCATCGAGCTGCGCGCACACCTCGTCGAAGACCCGGGAGAAAACCGGGAACCGGGCCGCCAGCTCCAGCCCCATCCCGGCCCGCTGACTCCCCTGCCCCGAGAACAGGAACGCCACCCTGCCCCTGACCGTGGAGGCCGAGATCGTGAGGTGGTCGAGCTCGGCGAGGAGTTCCGTACGATCCGCGGCCACGACGACCGCGCGGTGATCGAACCGCGGGCGCAGCGCCGCCGAGTACGCCACGTCGCGCAGCGGCACGTCCTCGTGCTCGCGCACATACGCCGCGATCCGGGCGGCCTGGTCGCGCAGTCCCCGCTCGGTCCTGGCCGACAGCACCACGGGCAGCGCGGCAGGACTCGGGTCGGCAGACGGCGCGGGCGCCTCCTCCTCGGCCGGTGCCTGCTCCAGGATGACGTGGGCGTTGGTGCCGGAGATGCCGAACGACGACACCGCGCACCGCCGCACCCGCCCGGCCTCCGGCCACTCACGGCCCTCGGTCAGCAACTCCAGCGCACCCGACGACCAGTCCACATGCGGCGACGGCGCATCCACATGCAACGTCTTCGGCGCCACCCCGTGCCGCATCGCCTCGACCATCTTGATCACACCGGCCACACCGGCGGCCGCCTGCGTATGCCCGATGTTCGACTTGATCGACCCCAACAGCAGCGGCCGTTCCCGGTCACGGCCGTAGGTCGCCAGCAACGCCTGCGCCTCGATCGGGTCGCCCAGCGTCGTCCCGGTCCCGTGGGCTTCGATCACATCCACGTCAGCGGGCGACAGTCCAGCGTTGGCCAGCGCCTGACCGATCACCCGCTCCTGCGACGGACCGTTCGGCGCCGTCAAACCATTCGACGCGCCGTCCTGGTTCACCGCACTGCCACGCACCACGGCAAGCACCCGATGCCCGTTGCGGCGGGCGTCCGACAGCCGCTCCACCACCAGCACCCCGACACCCTCGCCCCACCCCGTGCCGTCAGCAGAGGCCGAGAACGACTTGCACCGCCCATCCGGCGCCAGCCCCCGCTGCCGACTGAACTCCACGAAGACGCCGGGTGAGGCCATCACGGTCACCCCGCCGACCAGGGCCATCGAGCACTCGCCGCGGCGCAGCGACTGCCCCGCCAGGTGCAGGGCCACAAGCGAGGACGAGCACGCGGTGTCGACGGTGACGGCCGGCCCCTCCAGACCGAACGAGTACGCCAACCGTCCGGACATCACGCTGGCGGCGCCACCGGTCAGCAGATAGCCGTCCGCACCCTTCACCGTCTGGTCGTAACGCGGGCCGTACTCCTGGTACATACCGCCGATGAAGACGCCGGTGTCGGTGCCGCGCACCGAGGCCGGATCGATCCCCGCCCGCTCGAACGCCTCCCACGACGACTCCAACAACAACCGCTGCTGCGGATCCATCGCCAACGCCTCACGCGGCGAAATCCCGAAAAATCCGGCATCAAACGACGCAGCGTCGTACAGGAAACCCCCCTCACGCGCATACGACCGCCCCGCCCGCCCAGGATCATCGTCGAACAACGCCCCCAGATCCCAACCCCGATCAGACGGAAACACCCCCACCGCGTCCCGCCCCGACACCACCAGATCCCACAACCCCTCCGGCGACGACACCCCACCCGGGAACCGGCACGCCATCCCCACGATCACGACGGGATCGTCGGCGACGGCCGTACGGGCCGGGGCGGGGGAGACCGGCAGCGCCCTGGGCTGCCCGAGCAGTTCGCGGCCCAGGTGTGCGGCGAGCACGGCGGGGGTGGGGTGATCGAAGGTGAGCGTCGCGGGCAGGCGGAGTCCGATCGCCTCGCCCAGCCGGTTGCGGAACTCGACCCCCGTGAGCGAGTCGAAGCCGATCTCCTTGAACGGACGGTCGGCCGCGACGGCGTCCGGGGTCGCGTGGCCGAGGACGGCCGCCGCGTGGCCGCGCACCAGGTCGAGAAGCGCGTGATCGCGGTCGGCTTCCGGCATCTCGGCGAGCCGCCGCGCGTACGAGCTGTCGGACGTGGGCGCGGAACGTGCGACGGCGCGGGCGGCCGGGGCTCTGACCAGGCCGCGTAGCAGCGCGGGGACGGGGGCACGCCCACCGCGGAAGGCGGTCAGGTCGAGGTGGATGGGCACCTGCACGGGTTCGTCGGCCGCGAGAGCCGTGTCGAACAGCTTGAGCGCGGCCTCGGTCGAGAGCGGCCGTACGCCGGAGCGGGCCATCCTGGCGAGGTCGGCCTGGCCGAGCCCACCGGTGATCCCACTACGCTCCGCCCACAACCCCCACCCCAACGACACACCCGGCAACCCACGACCACGCCGCCACGACACCAACGCATCCACAAACGCATTCCCCGCCGCATACGCCCCCTGACCCGGACCCCCCAACACCCCCGCAGCCGACGAAAACACCACAAAACCCGCCAGATCCCGCCCCCGCGTCACCTCATCCAGCACCA
This sequence comes from Sphaerimonospora mesophila, assembly GCF_001417795.1. Lineage (NCBI taxonomy): Bacteria > Bacillati > Actinomycetota > Actinomycetes > Streptosporangiales > Streptosporangiaceae > Sphaerimonospora > Sphaerimonospora mesophila. Next base: position 160,458 of record NZ_BCBX01000035.1, read on the forward strand.
CCCCACCAGCCACCTTCGCAGCCAGCACCCGATCAACCCGCCCCGCATCCAACCCCCCGACCAGACCGTCCTCCACCACCCCCGCCGCATGCACCACCACCGACAACCCACCCAACGACCCCACCAACGCCGCCATCGCCCCCCGATCGGCCACATCAGCCGCAACCACCCGCACCCGCGCCCCCAACGCGGACAACTCCTCCACCACCCCCACACCACCACCACCCCGCGACACCAACACCACATCCCGCACCCCATACGCCACCACCAGATGACGCGCCACCAACCGCCCCAACGTCCCCGTACCACCGGTGATCAGTACGGTCCCCTCCGGGTCCCAGAGGGGGCGGGGCACGGTCAGGACGACCTTCCCGATGTGCCTGGCCTGGCTGAGGTGACGGAACGCCTCCGGAGCGCGGCGCACGTCCCAGGTGGTGAGGGGCGGCAGGCTGAGCGCGCCCGACGCGAACAGGTCGAGCAGGTCGGCGAGCATCCGCTGGACCAGCCCGGGATCCGCCCGCATCAGGTCGAACGGCAGGTACGTCACCTCGGGGTGATCGGCCGGGTCGCGCAGGTCGGTCTTGCCCATCTCCAGGAACCTGCCGCCCGGCCGCAGCAGGCCGAGCGAGGCGTCGAGGAACTCCCCGGTGAGCGAGTTCAGCACCACGTCGACCCCGCCCGCGAACCGCTCGGCGAACTCCAGCGTGCGCGAGGAGGCGATGTGCGCGTCGTCCACGCCGAGGGCGCGCAGCGCGTCCCACTTGGCGGGGCTCGCGGTGGCGAAGACCTCGGCGCCGAGGTGCCGGGCGAGCTGGACGGCGGCGGTGCCGACGCCGCCCGTGGCGGCGTGCACGAGCACCTTCTCCCCCTGCCGCAGCCCGCCCAGCTCCACGAGGCCGTAGTAGGCGGTGAGGTAGGCGATCGGCACGGCCGCCGCCGCCTCGAACGTCCATCCGTCCGGCATGCGGGCGATCACCCGGTGATCCGCGACCGCCGTCGGCCCGAACGCGCCGGAGAACAGGCCGAACACGCGGTCCCCCGGCACGAGCCGGGTCACGCCGGGGCCCACCTCTGTGACGATCCCCGCGCCCTCACCACCGAGCGGCACGTCCTCCGGATAGAGGCCAAGGGTGATCAGCACGTCCCTGAAGTTGACCCCAGCCGCCCGCACCCGGACGCGTACCTCACCGGGCGCGAGCCGTTCCGGGGCGGGCGCTGCGGCCAGGACGAGCCCGTCGAGGGTGCCCTTCACCGGCGCCTCGAGCCGCCAGTCCGGCGCTCCCGTCGGCGGGATCAGCCCGGGACCGGCGGAGACGCGGGCCAGCCTCGGCGCGTACGCCGTACCGGCACGTATCGCGAGCTGCGGCTCGGCGGCGTCGACGGGCAGCGGCAGTCCGGCGGGTGTGCCACCGCGCGCCCCGGCCGTCCAGGTGTCCCGGTCGTCGATGTCGACCAGGAGGATCCGGTCCGGGTGCTCGGCCTGGGCGCAGCGGACCAGACCCCAGACGGCCGCGGCCGCCGGGTCGGGGGCCGCGTCGCCGGGCACGGCGGACACCGCCCCGCAGGTCACGACCACCAGGCGGTCGCCCTCGGCATGGTCCTGTGCCAGCCAGTCTCGTACGGCGTCCAGCGCCCGGTGCACCGAGACGCGGGCCGCCTCGGCGAGGTCGCCGGCCTCCTCAGGGAGCGGGCCGCAGTACGCGACGGAGACGCCGGGGGCCGGAGCCGGGTCGAGCTCGACGGGCGTGTGCGTCCACTCGACCCGGAACAGGGAGTCGTCGTGGGCGGCACCGGTCGCCCGCGCGAGGGGCCGCAGGACCAGGGACTCGACGGTGACGACGGGCCGGCCGGTGGGGTCGGCCGCGGTGATCGACACGGCGTCGTGACCGGCGGGCGACAGCCGGACGCGCAGGGCGGAGGCGGCCGCCGCGTGCAGCGTCACCCCGGACCAGGAGAACGGAAGCCGCACGGCCTCACCCGACCGCGCCGCCTCGTCCTGGCCGGGGGCGGCGGCCACCGCGAGGGCGTGCAGGGTCGCGTCCAGCAGCGCCGGATGCAGTCCGTACGCCCCGGCGTCCGCCGCGACTGCCTCGGGGAGGGCCACCTCCGCGTAGACGTCGGCGCCTGACCGCCACACGGCACGCAGCCCCCGGAACGCCGGGCCGTACCCGAGCCCAGCCTCAGCGAGATCGTCGTAACGCCCGTCCAGCGGCACGGGGTCGGCCCCCGGCGGCGGCCACTCACCGGTGACCGGGGAGGAGGCGGCCGGGCCGGTGGCGAGCACACCGCTCGCGTGCCGCGTCCACTCCTCGCCGGACGCGCTCGAATAGACGCCGAGCGTACGCCTGCCGGACTCGTCGGCCGGACCGACGAGGAGCTGCACGGACAGCGCGTCGTGCTCGGGCAGGGCGAGCGGCGTCTCGACGGTGAGCTCCTCGACGCGGTCGCAGCCGACGTGGTCGGCCGCGCGTACGGCCAGCTCGACGAAGGCGGCGCCGGGAAGGAGAGGGGTCCCGGCGATGGCGTGGTCGGCGAGCCAGGGATGGGCAGCCGGGGACAGCCTGCCGGTGAACAGCAGACCATCACCATCGGCCAGCGTCACCGCCGCGCCCAGCAGCGGATGACCGGCCGGGGACAGCCCCAGCCCCGCCGCATCGGCACTCGGCGGTGCCTCCAGCCAGTAGCGGCGACGCTGGAAGGCATAGGTCGGCAGATCGACCACCCGACCGGGAAACACCTCCCCCCAGTCGACGTCCACGCCACGGGTGTGCAGCTCGGCCAGCGCGGTCAGCAGCGTGCGCGGCTCGTCGCGATCCCGGCGCAGCAGCGCCACCACCGGCCGATCGGACACCATCCCGGCCAGCACACCATCCGGCCCGACCTCCACCAGCGTGGCATCCTCACCCAGCCCGGCGACCGCCTGGGCGAACCGCACCGGCTCCCGCACCTGCCGCACCCAATACCCCGGCGAATCCAACCCCTCGGCCGGAAGACCCGTCACCGTCGAGACCACCGGAATCACCGGCGCACGGAACTCCAAGGTCGACGCGACAGCCTCATACGGCTGCAGCATCGGCTCCATACGAGGCGAGTGGAACGCATGACTCACCCGCAACCGCCGCGTCCGCCGCCCAAGAGCAGCGAAATGATCCGCGATCCGGACCACCTCGTCTTCGTCCCCGGACACCACCAGCGAACCCGGCCCGTTGAACGCCGCGATCGACACCCGCCCACCCAGCAACGGCAGCACCTCGGCCTCATCGGCCTGAACGGCGACCATCGCCCCACCGGCCGGAAGGTCCTGCATCAACCGTCCCCGCGCCGCCACCAACGTGCACGCATCCGCCAGCGACAACACCCCGGCCACATGCGCGGCCGCCAGCTCCCCGATCGAATGCCCGACCAGCACATCGGGCCGCACACCCCACGACTCGACCAGCCGATACAACGCCACCTGAACCGCGAACAGCCCCGCCTGGGTGTACACCGTCCGATCCAGCAGACCGCCACCCTCGGCGATCACCTCACGCAACCGGCGATCCAAATGTCCATCGAGCTGCGCGCACACCTCGTCGAAGACCCGGGAGAAAACCGGGAACCGCGCCGCCAGCTCCAGCCCCATCCCGGCCCGCTGACTCCCCTGCCCCGAGAACAGGAACGCCACCCTGCCCCTGACCGGGGTGCCCCGGACGACACCGGGAGGGGTGTCGCCCCGGGACAGGGCGGTGAGTGCCGCGACGAGCTCGTGCCGGTCGGCGCCGACCACGGCGGCGCGGTGGGACAGGGTCGCGCGCGTGGTGGCCAGGGAGTGGGCCACGTCCCGCACATCGGCGTCGCCTACGGTGGTTGCCAGGCGGGCGGCCTGCTCGCGCAGCGCGTCCTCGCTTCTGGCCGACAGCGTCCAGACCACGGGGCCCTCGGCGTCCACGCCACGGTCCCGCTCCTGCTCCTCCTCGGCCGAGGCCTGTTCCAGGATGATGTGCGCGTTGGTGCCGGAGATGCCGAACGACGACACCCCGCACCGCCGCACCCGCCCGGCCTCCGGCCACTCACGGCCCTCGGTCAACAACTCCAGGACACCCGACGACCAGTCCACATGCGGCGACGGCGCATCCACATGCAACGACGGCGGCACCACCCCGTGCCGCATCGCCTCGACCATCTTGATCACACCGGCCACACCCGCGGCCGCCTGCGCATGCCCGATGTTCGACTTCACCGACCCCAGCAGCAGCGGACGCTCCCGCCCTGGGCCGTACGCACCGACCAACGCCCCCGCCTCGATCGGATCACCCAGCGTCGTCCCGGTCCCGTGGGCTTCGATCACATCCACGTCAGCGGGCGACAACCCCGCGTTGGCCAGCGCCTGACCGATCACCCGCTCCTGCGACGGACCGTTCGGCGCCGTCAAACCGTTCGAGGCGCCGTCCTGGTTCACCGCACTGCCACGCACCACCGCCAGCACCCGATGCCCGTTGCGGCGGGCGTCCGACAGCCGCTCCACCACCAGCACCCCGACACCCTCGCCCCAGCCCGTGCCGTCAGCCGAGGCCGAGAACGACTTGCACCGCCCATCCGGCGCCAGCCCGCGCTGCCGGCTGAACTCCACGAAGGTGTTGGGTGAGGCCATCACGGTCACGCCGCCGACCAGGGCGAGCGTGCACTCCCGGCGGCGCAGCGACTGGATGGCGAGGTGAAGCGCGACGAGCGAGGACGAGCATGCGGTGTCGACGGTGACGGCGGGCCCCTCCAGACCGAAGGTGTAGGCGACCCGCCCGGTCGCGATGCTCCCGGCGTTGCCGTTGCCGATGAAGCCCTCCACCTCCTCGGGCACCTCGTGCAGCCGGGAGTGGTAGTCGTGGTACATCAGCCCCGCGAAGACGCCCGTACGGCTGCCGCGCAGCGAGGTCGGGTCGATGCCGGCCCGTTCGAACGCCTCCCACGACGTCTCCAGCAGCAGCCGCTGCTGGGGATTCATGGCCAGCGCCTCACGCGGCGAGATCCCGAAGAAGTCCGCGTCGAAATCGGCCACGTCGTGCAGGAAGCAGCCGAAGCGGGTGGAGGAGGTGCCGGGTCGGGTGACGTCGGGGTCGTGGAGCTTGGCGAGATCCCAGCCGCGGTCGGCGGGGAACTCCGAGATCGCGTCGCGTCCCCCGGCGACCAGGTCCCACAGCTCCTCCGGCGACGACACCCCGCCCGGGAACCGGCAGGACATCCCGACGATGGCGATCGGTTCGCGGTCCGCCTCCTCGAGCTCGCGCAGCCGCCGCTGGGCGTCCTGGGCCTCGGCGATCGCCCGCCTGAGGTATTCGCGGAGCTTCTCCTCGTTGGCGTTCGGCATCGTGTCGTCAGCTCCCCAGGTTTTCTACGAGGTCGAAGAGTTCGTCGTCGCTTGCGGCGGCCAGATCGGCTTCCTTTTCCGGTGTCAACCGCGACAGCAGGGCACGCAGCCGCACGACGATCCGGTCGCGCTCCGCCTCATCGGGCGGTTCCGCCAGGCTGTCCTCCAGCCGGTCGAGCGCCTCACCGGTCGGGTCGGGCGCACCCGGCACGTCGCGTCGGAGCGACTCGAGCAGGTGGCCGACGAGCGCCTCCGGCGTGGGGTAGTCGAAGACGAGGGCTGCGGGCAGATCCAGGCCGGTGTCGTCGCGCAGCCGGTTGCGCAGCTCGACGCCGGAGAGCGAGTCGAAGCCCAGGTCCTTGAACGGACGATCGGGGTCGACCGTGTCGGCCGCCGTATGGGCCAGGACCACCGCGACGTGCCTCCGCACCACCTCGTGGAGGACCGCGCTCGCCTCGTCGTCCGACAGGGCGGCCAGCCGTTCTGGCAGGGTCGGACCGCTCGGCCCGTCGGCGGCGGGCGCCGTACCGGCGGGGGAAGGTGTCGTACGGCCGGCGGGGGCGGGCACGAGACCGCGCAGCAGCGGCGGCGCCTCGCCGGGCCGCGCGCGCAGCGCGCCGAGGTCGAGGCGGAGCGGCACCGCCGTCGGACGGCCGTCGGCGAGCACGGCGTCGAACAGGGCCAGCGCGTCCGCGGTGGCGAGGGGAAGCGTGCCGTGCCTGGCCATGCGCGCGTGGTCGGCCTCGCCGAGGCGACCGGTGATGCCGCTGCTCTCCGCCCACAGCCCCCACGCCAGCGAGGTGGCGGGCAGACCCTCCTCGGCGCGGCGGCGGGCCAGGGCGTCGAGGAACGCGTTCGCCGCGGCATAGTTCGCCTGCCCTGGGCTGCCCAGGGTGCCGGCGGCCGAGGAGAACAGCACGAAAGCGGACAGGTCGTGGTCGCGGGTCAGCTCGTGCAGGTGCCAGGCCGCATGGGCCTTCGCCCGCAGCACCGGCTCGACGCGCTCGGGAGTGAGCGACTCTACCAGGGCGTCGTCGGTGATCCCGGCCGCGTGCACGACCGCGGTCAGCGGGCGTTCCAGCGTGGCCAGAAGGGCGCCCAGCGCAGCACGGTCGGCGACGTCCACCGCGGCCACGCGTACGTGCGCGCCCGACTCGGTCAGCTCGCGGGCCAGCTCGGCGGCCCCCGGCGCGTCCGGGCCCCGCCTTCCCACGAGCAGCAGGTCGCGCACACCGTGCTCGGTCACGAGATGCCGCGCCAGAAGGCCGCCCAGCGTGCCGGTGCCTCCGGTGATGAGCACCGTGCCCTCGGGCCGCCACTCCACCGCCCTCGGCCGTGGCTCGGCACGCGGGGCGAACCTGGTCAGTCTCGGCACGAGAACGACGCCCGCGCCGATCGCGACCTGGGGTTCGCCGGTGGCCAGGGCGGCCGGGAGGAGCCGCGCGGCGGCGGTGTCACCGAGATCGGCGAGCACGAACCGGCCGGGATGCTCCGACTGGGCCGCGCGCACCAGTCCCCAGACCGCCGCGGCCGCCGGGTCCGTACCGGACGGGAAGGCGCCGCTGGTCACGACGACGAGGCGGGCCGCGGCGAACCGGGCGTCGGCCGACCAGCGCCGCAGGGCGGCGAGTACGGACGCGGTCGCGGTGCTCGCCGTGACCGCAAGGTCTCCCGCCGTCTCGACTGCCGTCTCGGCTGCCGTCTCGGCCGCTGTCTCGACCGGAAGCAGCACGGCGTCCGGCACGCCGGCCTCGGCCAGGGCGTCGAGGTCCGGGTGGATGGCCGCGTCCAGCGCCTCGGCGAGATCCCGTCCGGCCGCACCGAGCACCGCCCACGTCGGGGTGGGCAGCTCGGTGTCGGACGACAGGGGGACCCACTCGACGTCGAAGAGCGCGTCCCGAGCCGATGCGCCCGCCGCCCGAAGGTCGGCCGGGTCGAGCGGGCGCAGGGTCAGGGAGCCGACGGTGACGACGGGCCGTCCGGCCTCGTCGGTGATCAGGATCGCGGCCCCCTCGTCACCAGTGGGGGAGATCCGTACGCGCAGCCGGGACGGAGCGGGCGCGTATCGGTGCGCGTCCCGCCAGGAGAACGGCACCCGCGCCGTCTCGGCGCCCGTCGCGGAGAGCAGGTGCAGCGCGGCATCGAGGAGGGCCGGGTGCAGGGCATATCGGGCGGCGTCCGCGTGCAGTTCCTCGGGCAGCACCAGCTCGCCGTACGCGTCGTCGCCGTCGCGCCACGCCGTGACCAGCCCGTGGAACGCCGGGCCGTAGTCCAGACCGGTCGCGGCCAGATCCGCGTACAACCGGTCCAGGTCCACCGGTTCTCCCGGAGGCGGCCACTCGCCGATGTCCGGGGAGGAGGCGGCGGACGCGGACAGCGTGCCGCTGACGTGCCGGGTCCAGGGACGCTCGTCGTCGTCGCGGGCGTGGACGCTCAGCTCGCGCCGCCCCGCCGCGTCCGGGCCGGACACCCGCACCTGCACCCGCAGGCCGCCGGTCGGTGGGAGGACCAGCGGGGAGTGCAGGACCAGCTCGTCGATCGCGGCGCATCCGGCCTGTTCGGCGGCGTGCCAGGCCAGGTCGGCCAGAACCGTGCCCGGTACGACCGCCGTGCCGGCGATGGTGTGGTCGGCGAGCCAGGGATGGGCGTCCGGCGACAGCCTGCCGGTGAACAGCAGACCATCACCATCGGCCAGCGTCACCGCCGCGCCCAGCAGCGGATGACCGGCCGGGGACAACCCCAACCCCGCCGCATCGCCGCCGCCGGGAGGCGCCTCCAGCCAGTAGCGGCGACGCTGGAAGGCATAGGTCGGCAGATCGACCACCCGACCGGGAAACACCTCCCCCCAGTCGACGTCCACGCCACGGGTGTGCAGCTCGGCCAGCGCGGTCAGCAGCGTGCGCGGCTCGTCGCGATCCCGGCGCAGCAGCGCCACCACCGACCGATCGGACACCATCCCGGCCAGCACACCATCCGGCCCGACCTCCACCAGCGTGACGTCCTCACCCAGCCCGGCGACCGCCTGGGCGAACCGCACCGGCTCCCGCACCTGCCGCACCCAATACCCCGGCGTGTCCAGTTCCTCGGCCGGAAGACCCGTCACCGTCGAGACCACCGGAATCACCGGCGCACGGAACTCCAGCCCCGATGCGACCTCGGCGAACGCATCGAGCATGGGCTCCATGCGAGGCGAGTGGAACGCATGACTCACCCGCAACCGCCGCGTCCGCCGCCCAAGAGCGGCGAAATGATCCGCGATCCGGGCCACCTCGTCTTCGTCGCCGGACACCACCAGCGAACCCGGCCCGTTGAACGCCGCGATCGACACCCGCTCACCCAGCAACGGCACGACCTCGGCCTCATCGGCCTGAACGGCGACCATCGCCCCACCCGCGGGCAGGTCCTGCATCAACCGCCCCCGCGCCGCCACCAACGTGCACGCATCCGACAGCGACAACACCCCGGCCACATGCGCGGCCGCCAACTCCCCGATCGAATGCCCGACCAGCACGTCCGGGCGTACGCCCCACGACTCGACCAGCCGATACAACGCCACCTGAACCGCGAACAGCCCCGCCTGGGTATAGACCGTCCGATCCAGCAGACCGCCACCCTCGGCGATCACCTCACGCAACCGGCGATCCAAATGTCCATCGAGCTGCGCGCACACCTCGTCGAAGACCCGGGAGAAAACCGGGAACCGGGCCGCCAGCTCCAGCCCCATCCCGGCCCGCTGACTCCCCTGCCCCGAGAACAGGAACGCGACGGTTCCCGGCGCGGCCGAGCCGGTGACGACGTTCGAGGTGGCACGGCCCTCCGCGAGGGCGGCGAGTCCCGCTACGAGCTCGTTCCGGTCGGTGCCGACCACGGCGGCGCGGTGCTGCAGCGCCGTACGGCCCCGGGCGAGGGTGTGCGCCACGTCTGCTGCGCCGAGTTCGGGGTGGCGGTCCAGGTGGACACGCAGCCGCTCCCCCTGGGCGCGCAGCGCCTCCTCACCACCGGCCGAGAGCGTCCAGACCAGCGGACCGTCAGCGGGGGTCTGCCCCGAAGCGGCCTCCTCGGCGGCGCTCTCCTCGACCGGTGCCTGCTCCAGGATGACGTGGGCGTTGGTGCCGGAGATGCCGAACGACGACACCGCGCACCGCCGAGCACGTCCGGCCTCCGGCCACCCACGGCCCTCGGTCAGCAACTCCAGCGCACCCGACGACCAGTCCACATGCGGCGACGGCGCGTCCACATGCAACGTCTTCGGCGCCACCCCGTGCCGCATCGCCTCGACCATCTTGATCACACCGGCCACACCGGCAGCCGCCTGCGTATGCCCGATGTTCGACTTGATCGACCCCAACAGCAGCGGACGCTCCCGACCCTGCCCATAGGTCGCCAGCAACGCCTGCGCCTCGATGGGGTCGCCGAGCGTGGTCCCGGTCCCGTGGGCTTCGATCACATCCACGTCAGCGGGCGACAGCCCAGCGTTGGCCAGCGCCTGACCGATCACCCGCTCCTGCGACGGACCGTTCGGCGCCGTCAAACCATTCGACGCGCCGTCCTGGTTCACCGCACTGCCACGCACCACCGCCAGCACCCGATGCCCGTTGCGGCGGGCGTCCGACAGCCGCTCCACCACCAGCACCCCGACACCCTCGCCCCAGCCCGTGCCGTCAGCCGAGGCCGAGAACGACTTGCACCGCCCATCCGGCGCCAGCCCCCGCTGCCGGCTGAACTGGATGAACGCGTCCGGCTTGGCCATGACCGCGACACCGCCGGCCAGCGCGAGCGAGCACTCGCCCGAGCGCAGCGACCGTACGGCCAGGTGCAGGGCCACGAGCGCGGACGAGCACGCGGTGTCGACGGTGACGGCGGGCCCCTCCAGACCGAAGGTGTAGGCCAGGCGGCCGGAGGCCACGCTGCCGGAGTTGCCGATGCCGATGTGGCCTTCCAACTCGGCCGGGGTGGTGTGCAGCCGGGCCGAATAGTCGTGGTACATCATGCCGACGAAGACGCCGGTGTCGGTGCCGCGCACCGACACCGGATCGATCCCCGCCCGCTCGAACGCCTCCCACGACGACTCCAACAACAACCGCTGCTGCGGATCCATCGCCAACGCCTCACGCGGCGAAATCCCGAAAAACCCGGCATCAAACGACGCAGCGTCGTACAGGAAACCCCCCTCACGCGCATACGACCGCCCCGCCCGCCCAGGATCATCGTCGAACAACGCCCCCAGATCCCAACCCCGATCAGACGGAAACACCCCCACCGCGTCCCGCCCCGACACCACCAGATCCCACAACCCCTCCGGCGACGACACCCCACCCGGGAACCGGCACGCCATCCCCACGATCACGACGGGATCGTCGGTGTGCTCCGTACGCACCCGGGCCACCGCCCGGGCGGGGAGCGAGCCGGACAGCTCGGCCAGCAGGTGGGCGGCGAGCGACGTCGGCGCGGGGTAGTCGAAGACCAGCGTGGCCGGCAGGCGGAGCCCGGTCGCCGCGTTCAGCCGGTTGCGCAGCTCGACCGCGGTGAGCGAGTCGAAGCCCAGGTCTCGGAAGGCGCGGTCAGGGTCGACCTCGCCGGGAGAGGAGTGACCGAGGGCGGCGGCGGCGTGGGTGCGGACCAGGTCCAGGAGGACGCGTTCGCGTTCGGCCGCGGCCATTCCGGCGAGGCGCCGCCGCAGGCTCTCCCGGTGGCCCTGGTGGTCCCGGCGAGCGGGGCGGGCGGGACCGCGGAGCAGCGGCGACGGCGGCTCGGCGTGAGCGCGGGCGGCGGCCAGGTCGAGCCGGAGCGGCAGCACGGCCGGTTCCGGGCTCGCGAGGGCGTGGTCGAACAGATCCAGCGCGGCCTCGGTGTCGAGCGCCCCGAATCCGGCGCGCTCCCACCTGGCGAGGTCGGCCTGGCCGAGCCCACCGGTGATCCCACTACGCTCCGCCCACAACCCCCACCCCAACGACACACCCGGCAACCCACGACCACGCCGCCACGACACCAACGCATCCACAAACGCATTCCCCGCCGCATACGCCCCCTGACCCGGACCCCCCAACACCCCCGCAGCCGACGAAAACACCACAAAACCCGCCAGATCCCGCCCCCGCGTCACCTCATCCAGCACCACCCCACCAGCCACCTTCGCAGCCAGCACCCGATCAACCCGCCCCGCATCCAACCCCCCGACCAGACCGTCCTCCACCACCCCCGCCGCATGCACCACCACCGACAACCCACCCAACGACCCCACCAACGCCGCCATCGCCCCCCGATCGGCCACATCAGCCGCAACCACCCGCACCCGCGCCCCCAACGCGGACAACTCCTCCACCACCCCCACACCACCACCACCCCGCGACACCAACACCACATCCCGCACCCCATACGCCACCACCAGATGACGCGCCACCAACCGCCCCAACGTCCCCGTACCACCGGTGATCAGTGCGGTGCCGGACAGGGACGGAGCCTCGGACGCGGCCGGGGCCGTGACCTTGGCCAGGCGGGGGACGTACGGCACACCACCGCGTACGGCGACCTGCGGCTCGTCGGAGGCGACGACCTCGGGCAGCAGCCGGTGACCGTCGTCGTCCACGTCCACGAGCAGGAACCTGCCGGGGTGCTCGGCCTGGGCGGAGCGGACCAGCCCCCAGATCGCGGCGGCGGCCGGGTCCTCCACCCACGCCCCGTCGCCGACGGCCACCGCGCCACGGGTGACCAGGACCAGACGGGAGTCGGCGAGCCGGTCTTCGGCCAGCCACTCCTGCAGGAGGCGCAGCACGCGGTGCACGCCGTCGGTCGCGGCCCGCGCCAGGGAGTCGGTCTCCTCACCGAAGCAGGGCGCGAGCACCACGTCGGGCCGTTCGGCGGCGAGGCCGGCCAGATCGGCGTGCCTCTCGACGTCGAGGTCCCAGTCGGGATCGCCCAGCACCGCCCAGTGCACGGGCGCGGGGGTGCGGGACGACCTCTCGGCGGGGTGCCATTCCACCCGGAAGAGCCCGCCCGTCTCCGCCGCGCCGCCCGTGAGGGCGCTGCCGGTAAGGGCGCTGGGGGCGACCGGGCGCAGGGCGAGGGACGCGACCGAGACGACGGGCGCTCCCGTCTCGTCGGCCGCCTCAACGGCCAGGGCGTCCGGTCCAGCGGGCCTCAGGCGGACGCGCAGGGTGCCCGCACCGGCCGCGTGCATGCGGACGCCGGACCACGAGAACGGCAGCAGCACCTCCTCGGTGCGTTCCGGAGCGGCCGCCCCGGCGGCGTGCAGGGCGGCGTCGAGCAGCGCGGGGTGCAGGCCGTACGGCGCCGCGTCCACTTGAGCGTCCTCGGCCGCGCCGACCTCGGCGTACACGCTGTCGCCGGAGCGCCACGCGGCCCGCAGACCCTGGAACGCGGGGCCGTAGTGGTAGCCGCGCGCGGCGAGCATGTCGTAGTAGGCGCCCACCTCGATCGGCTCGGCCCCGAGAGGCGGCCACTCCGTCCCCATGTCGGCGGCCGGGGTTTCGACGCGGGCGGCCAGCGTGCCCTCCGCGTGGCAGACCCAGGGTCCCTCGGTGTCCTCCGGCCGGGAGTGGATCGAGATCGGGCGGGTGCCGGACGGGGTGGCGGGTCCGACGGTCAGCTGTACGTGCACCCCGTCCCGATCGGGCAGGACGAGCGGCGCGTGGAGGGTGAGCTCCTCGATGTCGTCGCAGCCCACGCGGGCCCCGGCGTGGCAGGCGAGTTCCACGAACGCGGTTCCGGGCAGCAGGACGGTGTCCAGCACGGCGTGGTCGACGATCCACGGCTGCGTGTCCCGGGACAGCCTGCCGGTGAGCAGCAGACCGTCGTCCTGTGCCAGGGAAACGGCCGCGCCCAGCAGCGGGTGCCCGGCCGAGGCGAGGCCGAGCGCGGCGGCGTCCGCACCACCGGCCGGTGGCAGCCAGTAGCGCCGGTGCCGGAACGGATAGGTGGGCAGGTCGGCGCGTACGGCGGGCACGCCGTCGAACAGCTCCCGCCAGTCGACGTCCACGCCACGGGTGTGCAGCTCACCGAGCGCGGTCAGCAGCGTGCGCGGCTCGTCGCGATCCCGGCGCAGCAGCGCCACCACCGGGCGATCGGACACCATCCCGGCCAGCACACCATCCGGCCCGACCTCCACCAGCGTGACGTCCTCGCCGAGTGCCGCGACCGCCTGGGCGAACCGCACCGGCTCCCGCACCTGCCGCACCCAGTACCCCGGCGAATCCAACCCCTCGGCCGGAAGACCCGTCACCGTCGAGACCACCGGAATCACCGGTGTGCGGAACTCCAAGGTCGACGCGACAGCCTCATACGGCTGCAGCATCGGCTCCATACGAGGCGAGTGGAACGCATGACTCACCCGCAACCGCCGCGTCCGCCGCCCAAGAGCAGCGAAATGATCCGCGATCCGGGCCACCTCGTCTTCGTCCCCGGACACCACCAGCGAACCCGGCCCGTTGAACGCCGCGATCGACACCCGCCCACCCAGCAACGGCAGCACCTCGGCCTCATCGGCCTGGACCGCGACCATCGCCCCACCGGCCGGAAGGTCCTGCATCAACCGTCCCCGCGCCGCCACCAACGTGCACGCATCCGACAGCGACAACACCCCGGCCACATGCGCGGCCGCCAACTCCCCGATCGAATGCCCGACCAGCACGTCCGGGCGTACGCCCCACGACTCGACCAGCCGATACAACGCCACCTGAACCGCGAACAGCCCCGCCTGGGTGTAGACCGTCCGATCCAGCAGACCGCCACCCTCGGCGATCACCTCACGCAACCGGCGATCCAAATGTCCATCGAGCTGCGCGCACACCTCGTCGAAGACCCGGGAGAAAACCGGGAACCGGGCCGCCAGTTCCAGCCCCATCCCGGCCCGCTGACTCCCCTGCCCCGAGAACAGGAACGCCACCCTGCCCTTGGTCGCGGGCACGGAGGCCGCCTCTCCCGCCGCGATCGCCTCCAGCCCGGCCACGATCTCGGCGCGGTCACGCGCGACGACCACGGCCCGATGCTCGAACACCGGGCGCAGGGCGGCCGCGCCGGCGATGCCGAGCAGATCCTCCGCCTCCTGGTCCGCGGAAAGGCCGGGGGAAGACGCGTGGCCGGTGACGCAGAAGGCCGCCAGGCGGCGCGCCTGCTCGCGCAGCGCCTCCCCGGTCTTGGCCGACAGCACGACCGGCTGGGGGACGGGCGCGGCGACCGGCTGGGGGACCGGCGCTGCGGCCTCCTCCACGATCACGTGTGCGTTGGTGCCGCTCAGCCCGAACGACGACACCCCGGCGCGGCGCGGTTCCGCACCGTCGGCGTGCCACGGCACGGGCTCGGCGAGGAGACGCAGACCCCCGGCGTCCCAGTCGATGTGCGGGGTGGGGGTGGCGACGTGGAGCGTACGCGGAAGCACGCCGTGCCGCATCGCCTCGACCATCTTGATGACGCCGGCCACTCCGGAGGCCGCGAGGGTGTGCCCGATGTTCGACTTGACCGAGCCGAGCCACAGTGGCCGTCGCCGGCCCTTGCCGTACGTCGCGAGCAGCGACCGCGCCTCGATCGGATCACCGATCGCCGTGCCGGTGCCGTGCGCCTCCACCACGTCGACCTGGTCGTACGTCAGGTCAGCGGCGGTGAGCGCCTGCCGGATCACCCGCTGCTGCGAGGGACCGTTCGGCGCGGTCAGGCCGTTGGACGCACCATCCTGGTTGATGGCGCTGCCGCGGATCACGGCGAGCACGCGGTGCCCGTTGCGGCGGGCGTCGGAGAGACGCTCCATCACCAGGATGCCGACGCCCTCGGCCATGCCCATGCCGTCCGCTTCGGCGGAGAACGCCTTGCAGCGTCCGTCGGTGGCGAGCACCCGCTGCCTGCTCAGCTCAACGAACGAGCCGGGCGTGGAGAGCACGGTCGCGCCGCCGGTCACCGCGAGCGCGCAGTCGCCGTTGCGCAGCGCCTGAGCCGCCAGGTGCAGGGCCACCAGCGAAGTGGAGCAGGCGGTGTCGATCGTGACGGCCGGGCCCTCCAGGCCCAGGGTGTACGAGATCCGCCCGGACGCCACGCTCGGCACCACGCCCGTGGACAGGTGGCCCTCGACGCCGGGCAGGGGCTGATGGAACAGCGGGCCGTACTGGTGATGGTTGATGCCGACGAAGACGCCGGTACGGCTGCCGCGCAGCGCGGTGGGGTCGAGACCCGCCCGCTCCAGTGCCTCCCAGGACACCTCGAGCAGCAGCCGCTGCTGCGGGTCCATCGCCAGCGCCTCACGCGGCGAGATGCCGAAGAACTCCGCGTCGAACCCGGCGGCGTCGTCCAGGAACCCGCCGCGCCGCACGTACGACGTGCCGGACCGGTCCGGGTCGGGGTCGTAGAGCGTGGCCAGGTTCCAGCCCCGGTCGGCGGGCAGGTCGGAGGTCACGTCGCGGCCGGTGGCGACGACGTCCCAGAGCTGCTCGGGCGAGGCGACCCCGCCGGGATAGCGGCAGGCCATGCCGACGATCGCGACCGGTTCGCGGTTCCGCTCCTCGGCCTCCTGCAGCCGTCGCCGGGTCGCGCGCAGCTCGTTGGTGACCTTCTTGAGATATTCGCGAAGCTTCTCGTCATCCGACATGCGAAATGCCTTCCGCCATCGTTCCTAAGTCGGGTCTGCTGGCTGTCCTGGGCCGGGTCCTCCCGGGCGGAGCGGTCAGGGCGCCCCGAACTCGCGGTCGATGAGATCGAAGATCTCCTCATCGGTCGCGGTCTCGAGGTCGTCGTAGTCCTCCTCGGGGGCGGACTCGCCGACGCCTTCCGTACGTACCTCGATGGGCGTCCCTGCGGGTGAGGCAGGGCCGTCGTCGCCGAGCCGCGCCGCCAGTGCCGCGAGCCGCCGTCGCACCTGGGCACGTTCCGGCCCGTCCGTCGACAGCACGGCTATGGCGGCCTCGATGCGGTCCAGCTCCGCGTGGATGGAGATCTCGTCGTCTCCGACCAGTTCCGCGCGGAGGTGGCGGGCGAGCTCGGCCGGGTTGGGATGGTCGAACACCAGCGTGACCGGCAGCCGCAGACCGAGGACGGCGCCCAGCCGGTTGCGCAGGTCCACCGCGCTCAGCGACTCGAAGCCCAGCTCCTTGAACGGCCGGTCGGCCGTGACCGCGTCCGGCGAGGCGTGTCCCAGCACCGCCGCGATCTGAGCCGTCACCAGCTCCAGCAGCGTGGCCTCCTGCTCGGCTGGCGGCAGCCCGCCGAGGCGCTCCGCCCACGAGGAATCCCCGGACGGCCCGGACCGCCCGGACCGCCCGGGCGACCCGGCCGTGGCGTCCATGGCGGCCCGTGCCTCCTCGATCGCGGCCAGCAGCGGCCGGGGCCGGGCCGAGGCGAAGACCGGCGTGAAGATCTTCCAGTCCACGTCGGCCACGGTCACGAACGTCTCTTCCCCGGCGAGGATCGCCTCCAGAGCGGTCAGGGCCCGGTCGGGGTCGAGGAACGGGAGACCCTGGCGGCGCAGGTGCGCCTCGTCCACCTCGGGGGACATCCGCTCGCTGTGCCACACGCCCCAGGCCACCGAGGTCACCGGCCTGCCGAGGGCCCGGCGATGCCGGGCGAACGCGTCCAGGTAGGCGTTGGCCACCGCGTACGCGCCGTGGTCGCCGCTGCCCCAGACCCCGGCGACCGAGGAGAAGCAGACGAAGTGGTCCAGCTCTGCGGGATCGAGCAGCTCGTCCAGGTGTCCTGCGCCGAGCACCTTGGCCGCCATGGCCGTGCCGAACTCGCCGACGGTCGCGGTGGCGAGCGGCGCGAGCCGGGCCGCCGTCGGGGCGTGCAGGACCGTACGGACGACCTCGCCCGCGGCCCGCAGTCGCGCGAGCAGGTCGGCCACCGCCGCACGGTCGGCGACGTCGCAGGCGACCGCTGTGGCCCGCGCGCCGAGGCCTTCGATCTCCCGGACCAGTTCCTCGGCTCCCGGGGCGGCGGGACCGCGGCGGCTGACCAGGACGATGTGCTCGCTGCCGCGCTCGGCCAGCCAACGGGCGAGGTAGGGGGCGAGCGAGCCGGTCCCGCCGACGAGCAGGGCGGTGCCGCGCAGGCGCGGCGCGCCGTACGGCCTGGCACCGTCGAGCGGGGCGCGGACGAGGCGGCGTACGAACACCCCGTGGGGGCGCACCGCCACCTGGTCTTCCTCACCCGATCCGGCGGGCCCGCCCAGCCCCGCGAGCACCGCGCACAGCCGGGCGCACGCCGCGTCGTCCAGGCTTTCCGGCAGGTCCACCAGCCCGCCCCACAGGTCCGGGTGCTCCAGTGCCGCGACCCGCCCGAGGCCCCAGATCTGCGCGTGCACCGGACGCCGCAGCGGATCGTCGGCGCCCACGGACACCGCTCCGAAGGTGGCCGACCACAGCGGCACCCGCGCGCCGGCCGCCGCCATCGTCTGGATCAGGGCCAGCGTCGCGGCGACCCCACCGGGCACTCCCTCCGGCCCCGGCCGCTCGTCCAGCGCGAGCAGGGACAGCACCCCGGCGGGCTCGGACGCCAGAGCGCGCGCGAGCGCGTCACGGTCGGGCGCGGCCGGATCGACGGGCACGGTCTCCGGGATCGCCCCGTGTCGCTTCAGCGCGGCCACGCACTCGGCGACGACGTCGTCCTGGAGATGGCTCTCCGGCGCCACGACCAGCCATCGGCCCGCCGGTGCGGGCGTGGCGGGCACGGCGGCGGGTTCCCAGGAGATCGTGTAGCGCAGCGCGTCGACGGCCGACCACTCCCGGCGGGTCCTGCGCCAGTCGGCGAGGGCCGGCAGGACGGTACGCAGTGGCGCCTCGCCGTCGACCCGCAGCGCCCGGGCGAACCCGTCGAGGTCGCCCTTCTCGATGACGTCCCAGAACTCGGCGTCCACCGGGTCCTGCCGGGTGTGCTGCCGCTGCTCGATCCAGTAGCGCTCGTGTTGGAAGGGGTACGTCGGCAGCTCGGCCGGTGTGGCGTCGATCTTCGGCCAGGTGACGGGCACACCCGCGACGAACGCCTCACCCGCCGACAACAGGAACCGGTCCAGACCCCCCTGATCACGATGCAGCGTGCCCACCGCCACCGCATCCTCGATGTCCGCAATCGACATCGTCAGCACCGGATGCGGACTGACCTCGATGAACACCCGATGCCCCGCCGCCCGCGCGGCCGCCACCGCCTCGGCGAACCGCACCCGACCCCGCAGATTCGCATACCAATACCCCCCGTCCAACATCGCGGTGTCCACCAGACCACCGGTGACGGTGGAGTAGAACGGCACCCCCGCCGACCGCGGAGCAACCTCGATCGCCCGAACCTGCTCCTCGATCGGCTCCACCAACGCACAATGCGAGGCGTAATCGACGGGGATGCGCCGGGCCCGTACGTCACGCGCCTGACAGGCCGCCACCAGAGCCTCGACCGCCGCCACCGGGCCCGAGACCACCGTCGCGGCCGGACCGTTCACCACCGCGATCTCCACCCCGTCGTAATCACCGACCAGGTCCTCGACCTGCTCGGCCGGGGCCGCGATCGAGGCCATCGCCCCCGACCCCGACAGAGCCCCCAACGCCCGGCTGCGCAACGCCACCACCGCCGCACCATCGGCCAGCGACAACGCCCCCGACACCACCGCAGCAGCAATCTCCCCCTGCGAATGCCCGATCACCGCAGCAGGCTCCACCCCCAGCCACCGCCACGTCTCAGCCAGACCGACCATCACCGCCCACAGCACCGGCTGAACCACCTCGGCCCGCTCCGGCACCACCCCCGACCGCAACACCCCCACCACATCGACATCCACAAACCGCCCAAGCGCAGCACCACACTCCGCCACCCGCTCGGCGAACACCGGACACTCCGCAAGAAGCCGCGCACCCATCCCCGCCCACTGCGACCCCTGACCCGGAAACACCAACACCGGACGCGCGACCTGAGAGGCGACCCCCCGCACCAGACCCGGCGACTCACCACCCCCCGCCAGAGCACGAAGTCCTTCCACACCGTCGACAACGACGGCACGGTGCTCGAACACCGCCCGCGAGGCCAGCCCCGCCGCCACCGAAGCCACCCCATGCTCCTCGGCCACCGGCACCAGACCCGCCGCCAACGCACGCAACGCACCCTCATCACGCGCCGACACCACCACCGGCACCACATCCGGCACCGGCCCACCCGCAGGGCCCGACTCAGACTCGGTCTCGGTCTCGGTCTCGGCGGGGGCCTGCTCGATCACCACATGCGCGTTGGTGCCACTGACGCCGAAGGAGGAGACGGCGGCCCGGCGCGGGCGGCCCGTCTCCGGCCATTCGCGCGCCTCGGTCAGCAGCTCCACCGACCCCGACGACCAGTCCACATGCGGCGAAGGCGCATCCACATGCAACGTCTTCGGCGCCACCCCGTGCCGCATCGCCTCGACCATCTTGATCACACCGGCCACACCGGCAGCCGCCTGACTGTGCCCGATGTTCGACTTGATCGACCCCAGCAACAGCGGACGCTCCCGACCCTGCCCATAGGTCGCCAGCAACGCCTGCGCCTCGATCGGATCACCCAGCGTCGTCCCCGTGCCGTGCGCCTCCACCACATCCACATCCACCGGCGACAGCCCAGCGTTCGCCAGCGCCTGACCGATCACCCGCTCCTGCGACGGACCATTCGGCGCCGTCAAACCATTCGACGCACCGTCCTGATTCACCGCACTACCACGCACCACCGCCAGCACCCGATGCCCGTTGCGACGCGCATCCGACAACCGCTCCACCACCAGCACACCCGCGCCCTCGGCCCAGGCCGTACCATCCGCGGCTGCGGCGAACGACTTGCACCGTCCATCCGGCGCCAGCCCCCGCTGCCGGCTGAACTCCACGAACGGCATGGCGGTGGGCATCACGGTCACTCCGCCCGCCAGGGCCAGCGAGCACTCGCCGGCGCGCAGCGCACGCGCCGCCAGGTGCAGCGCGACCAGGGAGGTGGAGCAGGCCGTGTCCACGGTCACGGCCGGTCCTTCGAGCCCGAGGGTGTAGGCCACCCGGCCGGTGGCGACGCTGCCCGAGTTGCCGGACAGCACGTAGCCTTCGAGGTCGCCGTCGAGCTGCCCGGTGTCGGTCAGATAGTCGTGGTACATGACACCGGCGAAGACGCCCGTGTCGGTGCCGCGCAGCGCGAGCGGGTTGATGCCGGCCCGCTCCAGCGCCTCCCACGACGTCTCCAACAGCAACCGCTGCTGCGGATCCATCGCCAACGCCTCACGCGGCGAAATCCCGAAAAATCCGGCATCGAACCCCGCCGCATCCTCCAGGAACCCCCCCACCCGCACATAACTCTTCCCCACCCGATCCGGATCAGGATCGAACAGACCCTCCACATCCCAACCCCGGTCACGCGGAAACTCCCCGATCGCGTCCCGCCCCGACACGACCAGCTCCCACAACCCCTCCGGCGACGACACCCCACCCGGGAACCGGCACGCCATCCCCACGATCGCGATCGGATCGTCGTCGACGGCGGCGACGGCCGACGCCGCCGGGGCCGACTGAGCACGTACGCCTCCGGACAGTTCCTTGTCCAGGCGTCGCGCGACCGCCTCGGGCGTCGGGTGGTCGAACACGAGCGTCGCGGGCAGCCGTACGCCGGTGGCGGCGGCCAGCCGGTTGCGTAGCTGCACGGCCAGCAGCGAGTCGAACCCGAGGTCCTTGAACGCGCGGCCGGTCTCGACCGCCGCCGCGCCGGCGTGGCCGAGGACGGCCGCGACCTGCTCACGCACCAGATCGAGCAGCACGCGCACGCGCTCGGCGTCGGACCGGCCGGCGAGCCTGCGCCGCAGCGTCGTGTCCCCGGCCCGCCGTGCCGTACGCCGGGCCAGGCCGCGTAGCAGCGGCGGGACGGGGTCGGTCAGACGGCGCGCATCGAGCCGCGCGGGCACGACCACCGCGGCGTCCACCCGCATGGCGGCGTCGAGCAGGGCGAGGCCCTCCTGCGTGGAAACGGCGCTGACGCCGACGTCGCGCCACCATCCGGTCTCCGTCTCCCCGAGGTCCCCGGTGAGCGTGGTCCGCTGTTCCCATGCGCCCCAGGCGAGCGACAGCGCGGGCAGCCCGCTGGAGCGGCGGAACGCCGCGAGCGCGTCGAGGACGGCGTTGGCCGCGGCGTAGTTGGCCTGGCCGGGGGCGCCGAGGATGCCGGACAGCGACGAGAACAGCACGAAAGCCGACAGATTCCGGTCCCGGGTGAGCTCGTGCAGGTGCACGGCGGCCTGCGCCTTGGGCCGCAGCACGGCGTCGAGGCGTTCGGGCCGCAGCGACTCGATCACCCCGTCGTCCAGCACTGCGGCGGTGTGCACCACCCCGGTCAGTGGCCGGTCGTCCGGCAGCCGTTCGAGCAGGGCCGCGAGCGCGTCCCGGTCCGTAACATCGCACGCGGCCACCGTCACGGCCGCGCCGGCCTCGGTGAGCTCCGCGACCAGTTCGTCCGCCCCGGGAGCCGCCGCGCCGCTGCGGCTCACGAGCAGCAGGTGCCGTACGGCATGCGCGCGCACGAGGTGCCGGGCCACCTCCCCGCCCAGGGTCCCCGTACCGCCCGTGATCAGCACGATGCCATCGGGATCGAACGCGGCACCTCGCGGGAATGCGGCACCGCCTGAGGCGGCGGGCGCGGCCGAGCGGACCAGCCGGGGGACGTGCAGCCGACCGTCCCTCATCGCGAGCTGCGGCTCACCCGCCGCCAGGGCCCGTACGACCGCCTCGGGCGAGTCGTCGCCGGACGGGACGGCGAGGCTCGACAAATCGTCACAGTCCAGCAGCACGAACCGGCCCGGGTGCTCGGACTGGGCCGAACGGAGCAGTCCCCAGACCGACGCCTGCGCGAAATCGACCTCCTCGCCCGGCGTTCCGGTGGCGACGGCGCACCGGGTGACCACGACCAGGGGCGCGCCCGGCTCACCGGGGCCGTCCTCGGCCAGCCGACCACGCACGAGGTCGAGCGCCCACCGGGCCGCCTCCCCGGCGTCGGCCGTCTCGGGGCAGACGGCGAGCGTCACGTCCGCCGTGTTCTCGCCCGCGCCCTCCTCGTACGCCCCGTCGGGAAGCGGCGTCCACTCGATCTGGAACAGCGCGTCGGCGAGCGCCGTACGGGCATCTGCGAGCCGCCGCTCCGACACCGGCCGGACCGCGATGGCGTCCGCCGAGATGACCGTACGCCCCTGGTCGTCGGCGGCCAGGAGCCGTACGCCGCCGTCGGTCCCCGGCCGCAGCAGCACTCGCAGCGACGACGCGCCCGTGCCGCGGCGGCGGATGCCGCTCCAGGCGAAGGGCAGCAACACCTCGCCGGCGCCCGGGGCAGGGACGAGCGTCCCCAGCCCGACGGCGTGCAGCGCGGCGTCGAGCAGCGCGGGGTGTACGACGTAACCGTCGGCATCGCCGTCCAGCTCGGCGGGCAGGCCGACCTCGGCGTACACGGCGTCGCCGGAGCGCCACGCGGCCCGCAGGCCCTGGAAGGACGGACCGTAGTCGTAGCCCTGCCCGGCCAGATCGTCGTAGTGGCCGTCGACGTCCACCGGCTGCGCCCCCGGCGGCGGCCACGCCGTGAGGTCGTCCGCCCCGTCCGAGCCCGTGTCGCCGCCGCCGAGCACACCGGTGACATGGCAGGTCCACGGCGTACCGGGCTCGGCGTCCTCCGGCCGCGAATGGACGCTCACCGTGCGCCGTCCCGCCGCGTCCTCCGGCCCCACGCTCAGCTGGAGGTGCACGCCGCCGTGGTCCGGCAGCGTCAGCGGCTCCTGCACGGTGAGCTCCTCGACCTCGCCGCCGGCCTGCAGCGCCAGTTCGACGAACGCCGTTCCGGGCACCAGCGTGCGGCCCCACACCGCGTGATCCGCCAGCCAGGGGTGTGTCTCCAGGGAGACCCGCCCGGTCCTGATCGACCCGCCGCCCTCGGCGGCGTCCAGGGCGGCGCCGAGGAACGGATGCCCGCCGGGGGTGAGCCCGAGGTGCCGGGCGTCCGTACGCGGCGGCGGCGCGTCCAGCCAGTAGCGCGCGTGTTGGAAGGGGTACGTCGGCAGCTCGGCCGGTGTGGCGTCGATCTTCGGCCAGGTGACGGGAACGCCCGCGACGAACGCCTCACCCGCCGACAACAGGAACCGGTCCAGACCCCCCTGATCACGATGCAGCGTGCCCACCGCCACCGCATCCTCGATGTCCGCAATCGACATCGTCAGCACCGGATGCGGGCTGACCTCGATGAACACCCGATGCCCCGCCGCCCGCGCGGCCGCCACCGCCTCGGCGAACCGCACCCGACCCCGCAGATTCGCATACCAATACCCCCCGTCCAGGGTGGCCGTGTCCACCAGACCACCGGTGACGGTGGAGTAGAACGGCACCCCCGCCGACCGCGGAGCCACCTCGATCGCCCGAACCTGCTCCTCGATCGGCTCCACCAACGCACAATGCGAGGCGTAATCCACGGCGATCCGCCGCGCCCGCAACCCCTGCGCCTCACACCCGGCCACCAGAGCCTCGACCGCCGCCACCGGGCCCGAGACCACCGTGGCCGCCGGACCGTTCACCACCGCGATCTCCACCCCGGGATAACGGCTCAGAAGATCGTCCACCTGCTCGGCCGGAGCCGCGATCGAGGCCATCGCCCCCGACCCCGACAGAGCCCCCAACGCCCGGCTGCGCAACGCCACCACCGCCGCACCATCGGCCAGCGACAACGCCCCCGACACCACCGCAGCAGCGATCTCCCCCTGCGAATGCCCGATCACCGCGGCAGGCTCAACCCCCAGCCACCGCCACGTCTCGGCCAGACCGACCATCACCGCCCACAGCACCGGCTGAACCACCTCGGCCCGCTCCGGCACCACCCCCGACCGCAACACCCCCACCACATCGACATCCACAAACCGCCCAAGCGCCCCCGCGCACTCGGCCACCCGCTCGGCGAACACCGGACACTCCGCAAGAAGCCGCGCACCCATCCCCGCCCACTGCGACCCCTGACCCGGAAACACCAACACCGGACGCACCGTCGCCTGGGAAGCGACCCCCCGCACCAGACCCGGCGACTCACCCCCATCAGCCAGAGCACGCAACCCCGCCACACCGTCCACCACCACGGCCCGGTGCTCGAACACCGCCCGCGAGGCCAGCCCCGCCGCCACCGAAGCCACCCCATGCTCCTCGGCCACCGGCACCAGACCCGCCGCCAACGCACGCAACGCACCCTCATCACGCGCCGACACCACCACCGGCACCGGCCCGGGCGTCATGGGGGCCGTGGCCGTCGAGGCCGGGGACGCCGCCGCTTCCTCGACCACTCCCTCCAGCACGACATGGGCGTTGGTGCCGCTCATCCCGAAGGAGGAGACGGCGGCCCGGCGCGGACGGCCCGTCTCCGGCCACTCACGGCCCTCGGTCAGCAACTCCAGCGCACCCGACGACCAGTCCACGTGCGGCGACGGCGCATCCACATGCAACGTCTTCGGCGCCACCCCGTGCCGCATCGCCTCGACCATCTTGATCACACCGGCCACACCGGCAGCCGCCTGCGTATGCCCGATGTTCGACTTGATCGACCCCAGCAGCAACGGACGTTCCCGGTCACGGCCGTAGGTCGCCAGCAACGCCTGCGCCTCGATCGGGTCGCCCAGCGTCGTCCCGGTCCCATGCGCCTCCACCACGTCCACGTCCACCGGCGACAGCCCAGCGTTGGCCAGCGCCTGACCGATCACCCGCTCCTGCGACGGACCGTTCGGCGCGGTCAACCCGTTGGAGGCACCGTCCTGATTCACCGCACTGCCACGCACCACGGCAAGCACCCGATGCCCGTTGCGACGCGCATCCGACAACCGCTCCACCACCAGCACGCCCACGCCCTCGGCCGCACCGAAGCCGTTGGCCCCGGCCGCGAAGGAGCGGCAGCGCCCGTCCGGAGACAGACCTCGCTGGCGGCTGAAGAACCGGAACATGTCCGGGGTGGACATGACGGCGATGCCGCCGGCCAGCGCCAGCGAGCACTCGCCCGAGCGCAGCGACTGCGCAGCCAGGTGCAGGGCCACCAGCGACGACGAGCACGCCGTGTCCACGGTCACGGCCGGTCCTTCGAACCCGAGGGTGTAGGCCACCCGGCCGGACGCGACACTCGCCGTCGTGCCGGTGAGCAGGTGACCGTCATATCCGGCGGGGGGCTCGGCGAGCCGGGTCAGGTAGTCCTGGTAGCTCAGGCCGACGAAGACGCCGGTACGGCTGCCGCGCACCGACGTCGGGTCGAGGCCCGCCCGCTCCAGCGCCTCCCAGGACACCTCGAGCAGCAACCGCTGCTGCGGATCCATCGCCAACGCCTCACGCGGCGAGATCCCGAAAAATCCGGCGTCGAACCCCGCCGCGTCGTACAGGAAGCCGCCGTGCCGGACGTAGCTCTTGCCGTCCCTGTCCGGATCGGGGTCGTACAGACCCTCCACATCCCAGCCCCGGTCCTGTGGAAACTCCCCGATCGCGTCCCGCCCCGACACGACCAGCTCCCACAACCCCTCGGGAGACGACACCCCACCCGGGAACCGGCACGCCATCCCCACGATCGCGATCGGCTCATCGGTGGACGCGACCGTGACGGGCGCGGTCTCCCTCCGCCTCCCGAGCACCTGGTCCCGCAGGTGCGCGGCGAGCCCGGCCGGGGTGGGGTAGTCGAAGACGATCGTGGCCGGCAGGCGTACGCCGGTGGCGGCGGCCAGCCGGTTGCGTAGCTGCACGGCCAGCAGCGAGTCGAACCCGAGGCTCTTGAACGACTGGTCGATCACCACGGCATCGGCGGACTCGTGGTTGAGCACGGCGGCGACGTGCGTGCGCACGAGGTCGGCCACGACGCGTTCCTGCTCGTCGGCGGACATCCCGGTCAGGCGGGCCGCCAGTGCGGAGGCGCCCGTACGCGCCTCGGCGAGCTGAGCCTCCGCGGCCTCCAGCGCCCGGCGCACCTCCGGCAGGGCGGTGATCAGCGGACGGGGACGCGCGGCGGTGAAGGCGACGACGAGCCTGTCCCAGTCGATGTCCGCGACGACGACGGCAGTCTCGTCGTGGTCGAGCGTCTGGCGCAGTGCGAGCAGCGCCAGGTCTGGATCCAGCTCGCGCAGGCCGTGCCGCCGCCTGACCTCGTCGTTCTCGCCGGTCCACGGACCCCAGTGCACGACGGTGGCCGGGCGGCCCTCGGCGCGGCGGCGCTCGGCGATCGCCTCGAGGCGCGCGTGTGCGGGCGCGACGCTCCCCTGTTCGGGGACGCCCAACGTCCCCGCGAGCGAGGAGAAGAGCACGAACGCGGTCAGATCGAGCTCGTGGGTCGCCTCGTCCAGGGCCTCGACCTCGGCGGCGATGTCCAGACCGGGCGCGGTGAGGTCGGCCGCGGTGAGGGAGTCGAGGGGACGGTCGCCGGCCACGCCGCCGACGTGGACGACCGCCGTGAGCGGGTGCTCGGCGGGTACGCTGCGCAGCAGCTCGGCCAGCGCGCCACGGTCGGCGGCGTCGTCGAGCGTGCGGATGTGGGCGGCGCCCAGGTCGCTCAGCCAGTTGATCACGTGGGCGCGACGGGGAGAGGCG
>NZ_BCBX01000035.1:187368-416194 GCF_001417795.1 Sphaerimonospora mesophila
TCCCCTCCGGGAGCCAGGCGCGGGCGGGAGAAGCACCGTCGAGGGAGGCGTGCACGAGCCTGCGGGCCCAACAGCCGGTGGACAGGGTCGCGCCCGGCCGGATCGCGACCTGGTCTTCGCCGGAGGTCCCCGCGAGCACGGCGGCGAGGCGAGACCCCGCTGCGGCGTCCAGGATCTCCGGCAGGTCCACCAGGCCGCCCCAGCGGGCGGGTCGCTCCAGCCCGATCACCCGGCCGAGGCCCCACACTGCGGCCTCGGCCGGAGCGCGCACCACCTCATCGCCGACGGCGACGGCGCCCCTGGTGACCAGCCACAACGGGGCGTCCGTCCCCGCTTCGTCGAGCGCACGCAGCAGCGTGAGCGTGTCCCCGGCGTCGAGCAGGGACACCACACCGCCGATCTCCCCCGTCGTTTCCAGTCGCTCCCGTACCGGCAGGGGGGTCACCACGGGCGTCGCCCCGTGCCGCCTCAACACGTCCACGACGAAGGTGGTCGGCTCTGCGCCGTCCCGTACGACGACCAGCCAGGTGCCGGTCAGCGCCGGGGTGTCGGCGGGTTCCGGCGTCTCCAACCAAGAGATCTTGTACCGCCAGGCGTCCACCGTGGACCTGGCCCGGCGTCCCCTGCGCCAGGTGGCCAGGGCGGGCAGCGCGTCACGCAGGGCGGTGTCGTCGTCGAGGCCCAGGCTCTCGCGCAGAGCCGGCAGATCCTCGTGCTCGACCGCATGCCAGAACCGCGCCTCGTCGGGGTCGAGCTCGCCCGTCGCCGACGTGGTCTCCAGCCAGTAGCGCCGGTGCTGGAAGGGGTACGTCGGCAGCTCGGCCGGTGTGGCGTCGATCTTCGGCCAGGTGACGGGAACGCCCGCGACGAACGCCTCACCCGCCGACAACAGGAACCGGTCCAGACCCCCCTGATCACGATGCAGCGTGCCCACCGCCACCGCATCCTCGATGTCCGCAATCGACATCGTCAGCACCGGATGCGGGCTGACCTCGATGAACACCCGATGCCCCGCCGCCCGCGCAGCCGCCACCGCCTCGGCGAACCGCACCCGACCCCGCAGATTCGCATACCAATACCCCCCGTCCAACATCGCGGTGTCCACCAGACCACCCGTGACCGTGGAGTAGAACGGCACCCCCGCCGACCGCGGAGCCACCTCGATCGCCCGAACCTGCTCCTCGATCGGCTCCACCAACGCACAATGCGAGGCGTAATCCACCGCGATCCGCCGCGCCCGCAACCCCTGCGCCTCACACCCGGCCACCAGAGCCTCGACCGCCGCCACCGGGCCCGAGACCACCGTCGCGGCCGGACCGTTCACCACCGCGATCTCCACCCCGGGATAACGGCTCAGAAGATCGTCCACCTGCTCGGCCGGAGCCGCGATCGAGGCCATCGCCCCCGACCCCGACAGAGCCCCCAACGCCCGACTGCGCAACGCCACCACCGCCGCACCATCGGCCAGCGACAACGCCCCCGACACCACCGCAGCAGCGATCTCCCCCTGCGAATGCCCGATCACCGCAGCAGGCTCCACCCCCAGCCACCGCCACGTCTCAGCCAGACCGACCATCACCGCCCACAGCACCGGCTGAACCACCTCGGCCCGCTCCGGCACCACCCCCGACCGCAACACCCCCACCACATCGACATCCACAAACCGCCCAAGCGCAGCACCACACTCCGCCACCCGCTCGGCGAACACCGGACACTCCGCAAGAAGCCGCGCACCCATCCCCGCCCACTGCGACCCCTGACCCGGAAACACCAACACCGGACGCACCGTCGCCTGGGAAGCGACCCCCCGCACCAGACCCGGCGACTCACCCCCATCAGCCAGAGCACGCAACCCCGCCACACCGTCCACCACCACGGCCCGGTGCTCGAACACCGCCCGCGAGGCCAGCCCCGCCGCCACCGAAGCCACCCCATGCTCCTCGGCCACCGGCACCAGACCCGCCGCCAACGCACGCAACGCACCCTCATCACGCGCCGACACCACCACCGGCACCGGCCCGCGCTCTGGATCGGGCGCGGTCTCGGTCTCGGTCTCGGTCTCGGTCTCGGCGGGGGCCTGCTCGATCACCACATGCGCGTTGGTGCCACTGATGCCGAAGGAGGAGACCGCGGCCCGGCGCGGACGACCGGTCTCCGGCCACTCCCGCGCCTCGATCAGCAGCTCCACCGACCCCGACGACCAGTCCACGTGCGGCGACGGCGCATCCACGTGCAACGTCTTCGGCGCCACCCCGTGCCGCATCGCCTCGACCATCTTGATGACGCCGCCGACTCCTGCGGCCGCCTGACTGTGCCCGATGTTCGACTTGAGCGAGCCCAGCAGCAGCGGATGCTCCCGGCCCCGGCCGTACGCGTTGATCAGGGCCTCGGCTTCGATGGGGTCGCCGAGCGTGGTCCCCGTGCCGTGCGCCTCGACCACATCCACGTCCACCGGCGACAGCCCAGCGTTGGCCAGCGCCTGACCGATCACCCGCTCCTGCGACGGACCGTTCGGCGCCGTCAAACCATTCGACGCACCGTCCTGATTCACCGCACTGCCACGCACCACGGCAAGCACCCGATGCCCGTTGCGACGCGCATCCGACAACCGCTCCACCACCAGCACGCCCACGCCCTCGGCCCAGGCCGTACCATCCGCGGCCGCCGCGAACGACTTGCACCGTCCATCGGGCGCCAGCCCCCGCTGCCGGCTGAACTCGATGAACATTCCGGGGTTGGGCATCACCGTGACGCCGCCGACCAGGGCCATGGAGCACTCGCCGGCGCGCAGCGCACCCACCGCCTGGTGCAGCGCGACCAGCGACGAAGAACACGCCGTGTCCACGGTCACGGCGGGCCCCTCCAGACCCAGGGCGTAGGCCACCCGGCCGGACACCACGCTCGCCGTCGTGCCGGTCAGCAGATGCCCTTCGAATCCCTCCGGCGCGTCGTAGAGCGGTGCGGCGTAGTCCTGCGCGATTGCGCCGGTGAAGACGCCGGTACGGCTGCCGCGCACCGACGTCGGGTCGATGCCGGCCCGCTCCAGCGCCTCCCACGACGTCTCCAACAGCAACCGCTGCTGCGGATCCATCGCCAACGCCTCACGCGGTGAGATCCCGAAAAATCCGGCATCGAACCCCGCCGCATCCTCCAGGAACCCCCCCACCCGCACATAACTCTTCCCCACCCGATCCGGATCAGGATCGAACAGACCCTCCACATCCCAACCCCGGTCCTGTGGAAACTCCCCGATCGCGTCCCGCCCCGACACGACCAGCTCCCACAACCCCTCCGGCGACGACACCCCACCCGGGAACCGGCACGCCATCCCCACGATCGCGATCGGCTCCCGGTCGCGGTCCTCCAGCTCACGCAGCCGCTTGCGCGTCTCGTGCAGCTCGACGGTCACCCGTCTCAGATACTCAACGACCTGCTCGTTGTCCGCCATCCGCCCGTCCCCCGAACCTGAAATGCCGGTGTTCATCCGAGTTCCTCGTCGATAAAGCTGAGCAGTTCGGCCACCGAGGCCGTCTGGAGTCGTCCGGCGACCTCGGCGTCTTCCCCGTCGTCGGACGGCGACGCCTCGGGCCAGGCCGCCACCTGAGCCGACAGGGCCTTGAGGCGGGCGGCGACATCGGCGCGCAGGGCCGCGTCGGTCGGCGAATCGACCAGGGCGGCGGCCAGGCGGTCCAGATCGGCGAGCAGGGTGGCTCCCGGGTTGGGCGCGTCGGGCGTCAGCTCGGCGATCAGGTGCCGGGCCAGGGCCGCGGGCGTCGGGTGGTTGAACAGCAGGGCGGCGGGCAGGCGCAGGCCGGTGGCCGCGCCGAGCCGGTTGCGCAGCTCGACGGAGGTGAGCGAGTCGAAGCCCAGCTCCTTGAACGGCGTCTCGGCGTCGATCGCCCCCGTCCTCTCGTGCCCCAGCACGATCGCGGCCTGGGCGCCGATCAGGTCCAGGACCGTACGGACGCGGGCGTCGGCGTCGAGCGCGGCCAGCCGCTCGGCGAGCGGCGCGTCCGCCTGCGGGGACTGTGTCCGTACGGCCACGGGCGCCAGGGCGCGGAAGATCGGTGCCGCGTCCGCGCCGAGCGCCCGCACGGCGGCGAGGTCGAGGCGGGCGGGCAGGGCGACCGGCTCGTCCAGGGCAATGGCGTGGTCGAACAGGCCGAGCCCCTCGGCCGTGGACAACGGGGCCAGGCCCGTGCGGGACATCCGGAAGCGGTCGGCGACGGTGAGCGTGGTGGTCATGCCCTCGGTCCAGGGTCCCCAGGCCAGGGCCGTCGCCGGGAGACCGCGCGCCCGCCGGTGGCGGGCCAGTGCCTCGATGAAGGCGTTGGCCGCCGCGTACGCCGCCTGGCCGGCCCCGCCGAGCGTGGCCATGGCCGAGGAGTAGAGCACGAACGCGGACAGATCGTCGGTCACCCGATGCAGGTTGAGCGCGCCGTCGACCTTGGGCCGGAGCACGGCGTCCAGCCGTTCCGGGGTGAGCCGGGTGATCGTGGCGTCGTCCAGAACGCCCGCGGCGTGGACGACGACGGTCGGCCGATGCTCGGTCAGGAGCGCCGCGAGTGCGACCGGGTCGGCGACGTCGCAGGCCGCCACGGTGACCTCGGCCCCCGGCAGTGCCACGGACGGCACCTGCGCGTCCGGCACCGCCACGGACGGCACCTGCGCGTCCGGCGCATAACGGTCCGGTGCGTCACCATTCGGTTCGGCCCCGCGCCGACCGGCCAGAATCACCCGGCGCACGCCGTGGCGGGTGACCAGGTGCCGGGCTAGTGCGCGGCCGAGCGCGCCGGTGCCGCCGCTGATGAGGACCACGTCGCCGGGGCCGGGCCGCGCGGGCGTCACGAGCGCGACCTTGCCCGTGTGCCGTGCCTGGCTCATGTGTCGGAACGCGTCCTGCGCCCGGCGCAGCTCCCAGGTGGCGACGGGCAGCGGGGTCAGCGCGCCCCGCTCGAACAGTGCCATCACGTCGCGGAGCAGGCGGCCGATGTGCTCGGGATCGAGGTCGAGCAGGTCGAACGCCCGATAGCGCAGATGCGGATGCCCGGCCGGGTCTCGCAGGTCCGTCTTGCCCATCTCCACGAACCGGCCCCCGGGACGGAGCAGCCGCAGCGAGGCGTCCACCAGCTCGCCGGCGAGCGAGTTGAGCACCACGTCCATGCTCGCGACGCCGAAGCGCCGCTCGAACTCGGCCGTGCGGGAGGACGCCAGGTGCGAGTCGGGGATGCCGAGGGCGCGCACCGCGTCCCATTTGCCGGGGCTCGCCGTGGCGTACACCTCGGCGCCGATATGCCGGGCGATCTGGACCGCGGCCATGCCGACGCCGCCGGCCGCCGAGTGGATCAGCACGCTCTCGCCCGCACGCAGCCCGGCCAGCTCGACCAGCGCGTGGTAGGCGGTGAGGAACGCGATGGGGACGGTGCCCGCCCGTGCGTACGACCATCCGTCCGGGACGCGTACGATCATGCGCTCGTCGGTCACCGCCGTGGTGGCGAAGGCATGGGAGAAGACGCCCATGACCCGGTTGCCGGGGGCGTACGCGTCGACGCCGGGACCGACCGCGGTGACGACCCCGGCCCCTTCCAGGCCGAGGGCGCCGCCACCGGAGCCGCCGGGGTCTTCGGGATAGAGGCCCAGGGCGAGCATCACGTCGCGGAAGTTGACCCCGGCAGCGCGGACCCCGATCCGCACCTGGCCGGGGGCGAGCGGGGTGTCGGCCTCCGGGTCGGGGACGAGGGACAGGCCCTCCAGCGTGCCGCTCCCGTCCCGGGCGAGCCGCCAGTGCGCGGCGCCGCCGGGCGGGTGCAGGCCGCGGCTCGCACCGGTGTGGCCCGGGCGGGCGAGCCTCGGCACGTGGACCACCCCCGCGCGCAGCGCGAGCTGGGGCTCGCCGGTGGCCACGGCGGCGGCGAGCGCGCGCTCGGACGCCTCGTGCCCATCGGTGTCCACGAGCACGACACGTCCGGGGTGCTCGGTCTGCGCGGAACGCGCCAGGCCCCACACGGTGGCCGCCGCAGGGTCCGCCAGGTCCTCGTCGTCGTCGACGGCGACCGCGCCACGGGTGACCAGCACCAGCGGCCGGTCGTCGCCGCCGCGGTCGTCCGACACGGCGGCGCGCACCAGTGCCAGGCCGTGCCGGGCGACCGCGTGTACGGCCGCGGCGTCCGGCACGCCCTCCGTGTACGGCACATGCTCGACGCGAGGGGCGGGGGCGTCTCCCGCCGGGACCGGCACCCGCGTCCACTCCACCGTGAACAGGGCGTCCGGCGGTGCGCTCTGCGCCGAGGCGGCGCGCAGCACGAGTGAGCCGATGACGCCCACGGGGCGGCCGTGCTCGTCGGCCAGCACGATCGAGACGGCACCGGCTCCGGCCTGCGTGACCCGCACCCGCAGCTCGCGCGCGCCCGTCCGGTGCAGGGAGACACGCTCGAAGGCGAACGGCACCACCGGAACGCCGCCGACGTCCCCCGCCCCGTCCGCCCCGTGCAGGATCGAGGCGTGCAGGGCGGCGTCCAGCAGAGCCGGGTGCAGGCCGAAGCCGGAGGCGGCGAGCCCGTCGGGCAGTGCCGCCTCCGCGTGTACGGCCTCGCCGTCCAGACCGGCCGCACGCAGACCGCGGAAGGCCGGGCCGTAGCCGTAGCCGCGCGCGGCGAGCCTGTGGTACGCCTCCGTCGCGTCGAGGGCGTCCGCCTCCCCGGCGACCGTACGAACCGGGGGCTCCGCCGGGGCGGGAGGGCCGTCGGCGGGGGCCAGGGTGCCGGTGGCGTGCCTGGTCCAGTCGCCGGCGTCGCCGTGCCGGGCGTAGCACGCGAGCGGACGCCGACCGGTGTCGTCGGCGGGGCCGACGGCGAGCTGGAGCGTGACGTCGCCGTCCTCGGGCAGCGGGAGCGGCGCCTCCAGGGTCAACTCGGCCACGTCAGGGCAGCCGAGCCGGCCACCGGCGTACAGCGCCATCTCCAGCAGGGCGGCGCCCGGCAGCAGCACCGTGCCGCCGATGACGTGATCTGCGAGCCACGGGTGGGTCCGCCGGGACGGCTTCCCGGTGAACAGCGTCTCCCCGGTGGCCGCTACGAGGACGGGCTCGCCGAGGAAGGGGTGGCCGGTGTCGGCGCCTCCGGGCGCGAGCCAGTAGCGCCGCCGCTGGAAGGGGTACGTCGGCAGTTCGGTGAGCCGGGCGCCCGCGAAGTAGGCGCCCCAGTCGACGGCGGCGCCGCGGGTGTGGGCGTGCGCCACAGCGGCGGCGACGGTGTCGGCCTCGGACCGCTCCGCACGCAGCACCGGCAGGAACGCCGCGTCCTCGCCCGCGCAGGCGGGGCCGAGCGCGGCCAGGACGCCGTCGGGACCCAGCTCGACGAAGGTACGCGCGCCGTCGTCGTACAGTCGCCGCACGGCCGCGGCGAAGCGGACCGGCTCGCGCACCTGCCGCACCCAGTACGCCGGATCGGCGAGGTCGGCTTCGCCGCCCGTGACGGTGGACACGATCGGGATGCGCGGCGGCGCGTACGCCGACTCCTTGGCGGCCGCGTGGAAGTCGGCGAGCATGCCCTCCATCAGGGGTGAATGGAAGGCGTGGCTGACGCGCAGCCGCCGGGTCCTGCGGCCAAGCGCCGTGAAGTGCGCGGCCACGTCGAGGACGCCGGGCTCGTCGCCGGAGATCACCACGGCCTCTGGACCGTTGACAGCGGCGAGCGCCACACCGTCGGGGAGCAGCGCGGCGACCTCCTCCTCGCCCGCCGCCACGGCCACCATCGCCCCGCCGACCGGCAGCGCCTGCATGAGCCGCCCGCGCGCGGCGACCAGGCGGCAGGCGTCGGCGAGGTCGAGCACCCCGGCGACGTGCGCGGCGGCCAGCTCGCCGATCGAGTGCCCGGCCAGCGCGGCGGGCCGCATCCCCCACGCCTCCAGCAGCCGGAACTCCGCCACCTCGAGCGCGAACAGGGCCGCCTGGGTGTAAACGGTCTGGTCGAGCGACGCGGCTTCGGCAGTGCCGGGCTCGGCGAACATCACCTCGCGCAACGGGCGGTCCAGCAGGCCGTCCAGTCCGGCCCACACGGCGTCGAGCGCCCGCGCGAACGCGGGGAACGTCTCGTACAGTCCCCGGCCCATGCCCGGTCTCTGCGCGCCCTGGCCGGTGAACAGGTAGGCGAGCCCGCCGGGTGTGCCGGCGCAGCGGAGCAGGCGGGGCGATTCGCCGCCCGCCGCGAGCGCGTGCAGGGCGTCGCGACGCTCCTCCGGAGTGGCGGCGACCACTGCCGCCCGGTGACCGAACGCGGTGCGTGCCGTGCCGAGAGTGCGGCCCACGTCCGCGGGCCGAGGATGGTCGGCGACGGTCAGCAGCCGCGCCGCCTGCTCGCGCAGCGCGGCCTCCTCCGGCGCCGACAGCACCCACGGCACCGGCCCGGCCGGCGCCTCCCGCGTGGTTTCCGGCCCATCGGCCTGTTCCAGGATCAGGTGGGCGTTGGTGCCGCTGATGCCGAAGGAGGAGACCGCCGCCCTGCGTGGTGCGCCGGCCCGCGGCCACGGGCGCGCCTCGGTGAGCAGCTCGACCGCGCCGGCGGACCAGTCCACGTGCGGCGTCGGCACGTCCGCGTGCAGGGACCTCGGCAGCTCACCGTGCCGCATGGCGAGCACCATCTTGATGACTCCGGCCACCCCGGCGGCGGCCTGGGCATGCCCGACGTTCGACTTGAGCGAGCCCACCCAGAGCGGCCGGTCCCGCTCCCGGCCGTACGCCGCGATCAGCGCCTCGGCCTCGATCGGGTCGCCGAGCGCGGTCCCGGTGCCGTGCGCCTCGACGGCGTCGAGGTCGGCGGGCAGCAGCCGGGCGTCGGCGAGCGCCTGGCGGATCACCCGCTGCTGGGACAGCCCGCTGGGGGCGGTCAGCCCGTTGGACGCGCCGTCGGAGTTGACCGCCGTCCCCCTGATCACCGCCAGCACCCGGTGCCCGTGGCGGCGGGCGTCGGAGAGCCGTTCCAGGACGAGCATGCCGGCGCCCTCCGCCCAGGCGGTGCCGTCCGCCGCGGCGGAGAACGGCTTGCACCGGCCGTCCGGTGCGAGCCCCCGCTGCCTGCTGAACTCCACGAACATCCCGGGCGTGGACATGACGGTCGCGCCGCCGGCGAGAGCGAGCGCGCACTCTCCCTGCCGCAGCGCGCGCACGGCGAGGTGGATCGCGACCAGCGACGAGGAGCACGCCGTGTCCACGGTGAGCGCGGCGCCCTCGAGGCCGAAGGCGTACGCGATCCGGCCGGAGACGACGGAGCCCGCGGTGCCGGTGAGGCCGTAGCCCGCGAGGCTCCCGGTCGCCTCGTGCAGGCGGGGGCCGTAGTCGGTGGCCATGGCGCCGACGAAGACGCCGGTACGGCTGCCGCTCAACGACCTCGGATCGACGCCGGCGCGTTCGAAGGACTCCCACGCGAGTTCGAGCAGCAGCCGCTGCTGCGGGTCCATCGCCAGCGCCTCGCGCGGTGAGATCCCGAACAGCCCGGCGTCGAACTCCCCGGCGTCGTGCAGGAAGCCGCCGCGCCGCGTGTAGGTGGCACCCGGGCGATCGGGATCGGGGTCGAACAGGCCGGCCAGGTCCCAGCCTCGGTCGCCGGGGAACTCCGAGGTGGCGTCGCGCCCGTCGCGCACCAGCTCCCACAGCTCGTCCGGGCTGGTCACGCCGCCCGGGAGGCGGCAGGCCATGCCCACGATCGCGATCGGCTCGCCGGGCGCGACCGCTTCATCGCGTGTGCTCGCCGGCGCGTGTTCCTGGACCGGTCCCGCCACCTGATCGGCCGCGGTGCCCGGGTGCGCGGCAAGGTGCGCGGCGAGCGCGGCGGGCGTCGGATGGTCGAACAGCGCGGAGTTGCCCAGCCGCACACCGGTCGCCGCGACCAGCCGGTTGCGCAGGTCGACCGTCATCGGGGAGTCGAACCCCAACTCCTTGAACGCCCGGTCCATGTCCACGGTCGCGGGCTCGTGGTGACCCAGCACGGCCGCCACATGCGCCCGCACCACCTCGGTCGCGTCCTGCCGCAGCGGCGGCGCTGCGGCGGCCGGCGTGGCCGTACCGGCCCGCTCGACGGGCTCCGCCGTGCCGGGCTCCCGGCGCCGCCCCGGCTCGAGCCAGTGCCGCTCCCGCTGGAAGGCGTACGTCGGCAGGTCGATCACCCGCGCCCCGGTGCCGGTGAAACACCGCGCCCAGTCCACCGCCGCTCCCGCCACGTACGCCTCCGAGAGCGAGGTGAGGAAGCGGTCCAGGCCGCCCTCGTCCCGGCGCAGCGTGCCGAGGACGGCCGACTCCGGGACGGTGTCCTGCAGCGCGCCAGTGAGCACGGGGTGGGGGCTGACCTCGATCAGTACGTCGGCTCCGATGCCGCGCACGGTCTGTTCGAAGCGGACCTCCTGCCGGAGGTTGCGATACCAGTAGTCGGCCGTCAACTCCTCGCCGGGCAGCGGTCCGGCCGTGACGGCGGAGTGGAACGGAACGCGGGCCGGGGCCGGCCTGATCGAGCCGAGGGCGTCGAGCAGATCGGCGCGTACGGCCTCGACCTGCGGGGAGTGCGAGGCGTAGTCGACGGCGACGCGGCGCACGCGAACGCCGTCGGCCTCGCACGCCGCCACGAAGGCGGCCACCGCGTCGGGTTCGCCGGAGACGACGACCGCGTTCGGCCCGTTGACGGCGGCGATGGCCAGGCCCTCGAACGCGCGCAGCCGGGCCGCGACCTCCCTGGCCGGGAGCGCCACCGAGGCCATGGCGCCACGGCCGGCCAGCGCCACGAGCGCCCGGCTGCGCAGGGCGATGACGCGGGCGGCGTCCGGCAGGGTGAGCGCGCCCGCGATGTGGGCGGCGGCGACCTCTCCCTGGCTGTGCCCGGTCACGACGCTCGGCTCCACCCCGTAGGAGCGCCACAGCCCGGCCAGCGCGACCATCACCGCGAACAGCGCGGGCTGCACGATGTCCACCCGCTCCAGGGCGGCCGGATCGCCGAGCGCGTCAAGCAGCGGCCGGTCCAGGTAGGGGTCGAGGGCCTCGGCGCAGGTGGTCATCAGGTCACGGAAGACCGGGGAGGCGGCCAGCAGCGGAAGGGCCATCCCCACCCACTGCGAGCCCTGCCCGGGAAACACGAAGGCGACCTCGCCGCCGCCCGCGACGCCCTCCACCAGGCCGGGCGCGGGCAGCCCCGCCGCGAGGGCGGCGAGCCCCCGCTCATATCCGGCGCGGTCGGGGGCGAGGAGCACCGCGCGATGCTCGAAGGCCGAGCGGGTGGTGGCGAGCGAGAACCCCACGTCCAGGTCACGGTGGCCGGGCAGATGGGCGAGCAGCCGGTCCGCCTGCCCGCGCAGCGCCGCCCGGCTCCGCGCCGACACCGGCCACGGCGTCGGCCGCGCGACCGGCCCGGCTTCCACAGGCACGGTTTCCACAGGCACGGCGTCCGCAAGCGCGGCGTCGTCCACAGGTGTGGGCGGCTCGGCGAGCACGAGATGGCAGTTCGTCCCGCCCATGCCGAAGGAGCTCACTCCGGCCACCAGCGGCCGGTCCTCGTCCGGCCACGGCCCGGTCTCGGTCTGCACCCGGAGCCCGAACTCGTCGAGTGGGATGCGCGGCCCGGCGTCCCGGAAGTGCAGGCTGGGCACGAGCCGCCGGTGCCGGAGGCACAGCGCGGTCTTCAGCAGCCCGGCGATGCCCCCCGCCCCCTCCAGATGCCCGATGTTGGTCTTGACCGACCCGACGCGCACCGCGTGCCCGTCGTGGCCGGCGAACACCGCGCCGAGCGCGGCCGCCTCGACCGGGTCGCCGACGAAGGTGCCGCTGCCATGCAGTTCGACGTACTGCACGTCGGCGGGCCGCACCCGCGCCGAGGCATGTGCCCGCCGGATGACGTCCTCCTGCGCGTCCCGGTCGGGGGTGGTGAGCGTCTCCCCGCCGCCATCGTTGTTGACGGCGCCGCCGAGGATCACGCAGTGGATCCTGTCGCCGTCCGACAGCGCCCGCGCCAGCGGCTTGAGCACGACCAGACCGCCGCCCTCGCCGCGCACGTACCCGTCGGCCGAGGCGTCGAAGGTCGCGCAGCGCCCGCTCGGCGACAGCCCGCCGAAGGCCGCCGAGGTGGCCGCGCTCTCCGGGGCGAGCACCAGGTTCGCCCCACCGGCCAGCGCGATGTCGCACTCTCCGCGCAGCAGGCTCTCGACCGCGAAGTGCACGGCGACCAGGGCGGACGACTGGGCCGTGTCCACGACGAGGCTCGGCCCGCGCAGGCCGAAGACGTAGGAGATCCGGTTGGCGAGGATGCCGCGGTGCAGGCCGGTCATCGCGTACGGCGAGCCGGTGGCGGCCTCGTGCCGGTGGGCCAGCGCGGCGTAGTCGTCCCAGATCGCGCCGACGAAGACTCCGGCCCGGCCGCCCCTGAGACGGTCGGGCGGCACCCGGGCGTCCTCGAATGCCTCCCAGCTCAGTTCCAGCAGCAGCCGTTGGCGCGGATCCATGGTCGCCGCCTGCCGCGCCGAGATGCCGAAGAAGCCGGCGTCGAACCGGTCGACATGTTCCAGGAACCCGCCGCGCCGGGCCTCGTCCGATAACGCGGCGAACCCCGGCTCTGTCTCCCACCGTTCTGCGGGCATGTCCGTGACGGCGTCGACGCCGTCACGCAACAGCTCCCAGAACGCGTTCACGTCCGAAGCCCCGGGGAAGCGGCAGGACATGCCCACCACCGCGACCACGTCTTGCCCCGCCCATTCACTCATGGGGGAAGACTCCCGCCACAGGCGATATACCGCGCACAAATTCCCCCGAAACCAGGACACAGTAGGGCCTGATCCATCCTAAACATCTTTAGTTACGAAATTACGGGTTACGGGGACGACTCTCGACAGTTTTTGTGGAACTTCATGCACGATTTAGTCGAATGTGGTCAAGAATAACTTGATGCCCGGTTTACGGCTTATGTTGCTGTCTATGCCGAAAGTAGTATTTTCTCCATTCCTCTCCCGCTCGGCGTGCGTGGCGCCGCAGGCTCACAGCGATTCCCGGTGCGTCCACCGGCCGGCCAGGAGAGTGCCGAGCACCCGCGGGCGGCGCAGCTCCGCGGGCGAGAGGAGGGACGGGTCCCGCTCCAGGATCATCAGGTCGGCCGGGTCGCCCTCCCGCACCGCCGAGCGCCCCCGGGCCGCGGCGGCGAGCGCCGCCCGGAGCGGAACGGCCTGCTCGGGATGCCACGCCGGGCGCTCGTCGTCCGTCCTGGTCACCGCCGACGCGATGCCGTCCCACGGGTCGAGCGGCGCGACCGGGGCGTCGGAGCCGAGCTCCAGTGCCGCACCCGCCGCGAGCAGGTCGGCGTAGGCGTAGGCCCGGGACGTCCGGCCGCGCCAGTGGACATCGGCGACCTCGCGGTCGTCCGGGGCGTGTGCCGGCTGCACCCCGGCGACCAGACCGGGCCGGGCGAATCTGGCGAAGTCGGCGGCGCGGACGAGCTGGGCGTGTTCGATGCGCCCGGGGCACCCGACGGCGTCGAAGGCGTCGAGCGCGATCGAGGACGCATGGTCGCCGATGGCGTGCACGGCGAGCTGGAGGCCGTGCCGGGCGGCGAGCGTCATCGTCGCGACCAGCTCCTCCGGCGGTGTCTCCAGCCGCCCGAGGTCGCCCGAGCCCGAGTACGGCTCGTCGCAGTAGGCGGTGCGGGTGTTGAGCGAGCCGTCGACGAAGATCTTCACCGGGCCGACCTCCAGCAGTCCGCCGGAATCCGGCACCGGGTCGCCCGTACGCAGCCCTCCGGCGATCGCGTCGTCCAGCCGGTGCCCGGGGATCGAGCAGACGACCCGCACGGCGACGTGCTCCTCTCGGACGCGCCGCGACCATTCCGTCACGTTGTCGGCGAACTCGAAGTCCAGCACCCCGATCACGCCGAGACGCGCGGCGGCGACGGTCGCCTCGGCGACCCACCCGTCCATCACCTCGCGCGGAGGCGGCGGCAGCGCGGCCAGCGCGTCGTAGCACTCCCTCTCGCGCAGCACCCCGGTCGGATGGTCGCCCCTGCCGATGAGGGCGAGCGCGGCCTGGCTGAGCCAGACCGTGTGGAGATCGTTGCTGATCAGCACGATCGGACGGTCCGCGGGGAGCAGCGACTTGTCCGGCCGGTCCGGCCACAGGGCGTCGCGGAAGCCGAACCCCTCGACCAGCCCGCCGCTCGGCCCGCCGCCCGCCCCCGGGGGCCGCAGGTGCGGCCGGACGAGCCGGGCCGCCTCCCCGGCCGACCGAGCGCCGCCGAGATCGATCCGGCGGCGGGCCCTGGCCCACTGAACGGAGTGCACATGCGCGTCCCACAGTCCGGGTAGCAGGGTCGCACCCTGGAGATCGACGTTCTCCGCGCCCTCGGTCTCGGCCGGGCCGGGCGGCTCGTCCCGGATGGCGGTCACCCGGCCGCCCATGATCGAGACGTGCCGCACCGGGCCGCCGAGCCCGACCCGGGCGTTGCGCAGCAGCAGC
The DNA here is from genome assembly GCF_001417795.1 of Sphaerimonospora mesophila. Lineage (NCBI taxonomy): Bacteria > Bacillati > Actinomycetota > Actinomycetes > Streptosporangiales > Streptosporangiaceae > Sphaerimonospora > Sphaerimonospora mesophila. The sequence continues at coordinate 201,839 of NZ_BCBX01000035.1, forward strand.
CTCGACGGCGACTCCGACGGGCGCCCGTACGACGGCTCGAACGACGGCACGGACGACGGCTTCGACATGTGGGGATTCGGCATGTGGGGATTCGACAAGTGGGGAGAGGTCATGCCGGAAACGCTATGCGGCCGCTCCGAAGCCGCTCATCGTCGGAAAGCGACAACCGGCCCCGGCGATTGCGGCCGGCCGGACAAACGCCCGGTCACGGCTTCGTCCTCCGGCACAACGCGTTCTCCGACCCGCATGGCCGAGACTTGCCATCATGCAGGCCCTCGCCGTCGTCAACCCGCACCTCCGCCCCGAGCGCGTCGCCCCGCCGCCCGGCCCCGAGGTCACCGCCTTCCACCGGGGACTCGAGGGGTACGCCCCCACGCCACTGCGGCGACTGCCGGACATCACCGGAGGTCAGAACCGGCGGGCCGTCGTCATGAAGGACGAGTCGGACCGCTTCGGCCTGCCCGCCTTCAAGTTCCTCGGGGCGTCGTGGGCGGTGGAGGAGACGCTGCGCCGCCATCCCGGCACCCGGACGCTGGTCGCCGCGAGCGCGGGCAACCACGGCCGGGCGGTGGCCCGCTGCGCCGCCCGGCTCGGGCTCGCCTGCCGGATCCACCTGCCCGCCGCCGTCGGCGCCGAGCGCGCCCGCCTGATCGCGGGCGAGGGGGCCGAGGTGATCGTCACGGCCGGGTCCTACGACGACGCGGCGGCGACCGCCGAGCGCGACGGCGGCGCACCCGGCAGGGCACTGATCGCCGACTTCTCGCCGGCGCCGGGTGTGCCGTCGGCCGAGTGGGTCATCGACGGCTACGCCACCCTGTTCCGCGAGATCACGGCCGAGTTGACCGAGCCGGTCGACATCGTGCTCGTCCCCGTCGGCGTCGGCTCCCTGGCCGCGGCCGCGGTCCGCTGGGCCGTACACGAGGCTCCGAAGGCGTACGGCCCGGCCGTGATCGGGGTGGAACCGGTGACGGCCGCGTGCGTGGCCGAGTCGCTGCGCGCCGGCCGCCCGGTCAATGTGCCGACCCCGGGCACCGTCATGGCCGGCCTCAACTGCGGCACCCCGTCGGCCCCCGCCTGGCCGACCCTCCGCGACGGCCTGACCGGCACGATCGCGGTGGGCGACGACGAGGTGGGCTCGGCCACGCGGGAGCTCGCCGCACTGGGGCTGGACATCGGCTTCTGCGGCGCCGCCACCCTGGCCGCCCTGCACCGCCTCACCGGTGCGGCCGACTGCGGCCCGCTGCGCGACGCCGTACGGCTCGGCGACGGCGGCGGAGTCGTGCTGTGCGTCGGCACAGAGGGAACCACGGGGGGAACCACAGGGGGAACCACGGGGGGAGCCGCGGGGGGAGCCACCGGGGAAATTCGGTGGGCGGATCAGGGCACGAACCCGGCGGCCCGTCACCCACCTAACGGGTCAAACCGGAGTAAAAGCGACTATCAATGACATTCATCCGGCAAATCCGTATCATGGGACCGGTGATCGAGACGTTCTGCGGCGCATCGGTCGAGGAGTTCGGCGCCGTCCTGAACACCGCCGCACTGCGCCCCGTGCGGGTTCCGGAACCGAACGCCATGGTCCGTGACGTCATCGTCCACTCCCCCGGCGACCCCGAGCCCGACCCGGACCAGTTCGCGCTGTGCGCCGACCCCGACGCCGGTCTCCCGTCCTGCGTCGCCATCGCGGTACGCGAGTCGCAGGCGGCCAAGACGCTGGTGAACGCGCGCCAGGACCAGGCCGTGTTCGTCGCGCCGGACGACGCGCGCTGGAGCGACATCTACGACCGGATCAAGCTGGCGCTGCGCGACTCCTTCGGACGGCTCGCCGGGCACGACGCCTTCCAGATCGCCGACGCGCTCGCGGCTGCGCTGGGCGGCGCCGTCTCGATCGAGGACGTGGGCCGCCGGGTCATCGCGTTCAGCACGATCCCCGGTCAGCCCCTCGACGACGTACGCCGGCAGGGCATCCTCGACCGCGCCGTCCCGGACCACGCCGAGCGGGAGGACTGGTACGCGACGCTGTGGCGGAGCGCGGGCGTGACCGAGTTCCCCGGCGGCAGGGAGAGCACGGCACGGCTCGCGATCGCCGTACGCTCGGGCGGCGAGCCGCTGGGATCGATCTGGGTCATGGGCACCAGGGACACGCTCAACCCCGACGCCGACGAGATCCTGCTGCGCTCGGCGGACGTGGTCGCCGCCTGCCTGGCCCACCAGGATCATTTCGCCTCCCGCGACCGGGAGACCCGCGGACATCTCCTCCGCCAACTCCTCGACCGGCCGGGGTCGGCCGGCCGGGCCCTCGGATACGCGCTGCCCGGCCCCACCGTGCTCGTCGCGTTCAGCCGCGGGGAGCAGGCCGGCGACCGCGAACTCCTCGACGCCCGCCTGTCCGACGTGCTGAGCCTCCAGGCGCAGCGTTTCCAGGGGTACGGCCTCGCGGCCGCCATCGACGGCCGGGTGTACGCGCTGCTGCCCGACGCCGGCAGGGTCCGGCTGGACGCCCAGCTCCGCGCGGTCGTGTCCCGCCTGGCGCCGCCCGGCGACCAGGCGGCCAGGGGCACCGTCGCCGTCAGCGACCCCGTCGACCGGGTCGAAGACCTCGCCCGGACCCGCCTCCGGCTGGACCGGCTGCTCGCCCTGCGCGTACGCGCCGAGGGTTCCGGTCAGGGCGACATCGCGCACGTGGACGACGAACGCGACGCCCTGCTGCTCGCCGAGGTGGCCGACGCGACCCGAGACATCGAGGCGCTCCAGTCCGGGATCGCGATGCGGATCGCCGAGTACGACGGCGAACACGACACCGCCTACCTGCCCACGCTCCGGGCCTGGTTCGACGCCGGTGGCGACGTGGCAGCGGCAGCGGCCCGGCTGCACGTCCACCCCAACACGTTCCGCTATCGGATCGCCCGCGCGAGCAGCCTGTTCGGACTGCACCTCGACCAGCCAGACGAACGCCTGCTGCTGCACCTGCAGATGCGGCTGGCCGACTTCGGGTGAGGGGGTGTCCACAAAACCTTGGCGAGGTCGGTCGCTCCACCCACGAAAATTCCTCGCAGGCTCGGAATTTCCGCGGGGCCCGAGAATGCGCCGGGAGGAAGCTCCGGTCCGCTGCCAGGCCCCGCCGAGCGGGGCCCGGCGTGCGGTCCTCGCTCCCTCCCGCTCCGCTCCCCGCCACACCGGCCCACGATCACCGGACCACCCCCAGCCGCACCCCGACATGCGGTCCTCGCTCCCTCCCGCTCCGCTCCCCGCCACACCGACCCACGATCACCGGACCACCCAGCGGGGCCCGGCGTGCGGTCCTCGCTCCGCTCCCTCGATGCCGGTGAACGCATGTCGGCTTGGCCAAGCTCACAATCACGGTGGCCCATCTTGTGCGCCCTCCCGAAGACGGGCCTCCGAACGGCGACCATCCTGGTCGTGTCTTTACCGCGCCGTTCGTGCCCGGACCATCGGGTACCTGCCCAGGCCTGTTCGGAGTGACAATTGAAGAAACCGGCGATCCTCGCTCTTTTCGCCTCTTCCGCGCTGGCTCTGAGCGCGTGCGGTGGAGGCGGTTCCGCCCAGCCGTCCGACGGCGGGTCCGCCGCGCCCGCCGAATACGCCGAGAACGCCACGTTCACGATGGCCATCACCGGTGACCCGGGTGCACTCGACCCGGCGACAGCCGTACAAGGCAGCACGAACCTGCTGCTGTCCTACACCTACGACACGCTCACCTACATCGGCAGGGACGGCGATCTCGTCCCCGGGCTGGCGGAAAGCTGGCAGGTCGAGCCCTCGTCGGTGACGTTCACGCTCAGGAAGAACGTCACCTGCGCCGACGGGTCGCCGCTCGGTCCGGCCGAGGTGGCCAACAGCATCAACCATGTGGCCGACCCGGAGACGAAGTCGCCGCTGCTCGGCGTGCTGATCCCGGCCGGGGTGAAGGCCGAGGCCGACGACGCGGCGGGCACCGTGACGCTGAGCACCCCGAAGGCGAGCCCCTTCCTCCTGCACAGCACCGTGGCCATCTTCATCGTGTGCCGCAAGGGCCTGGCCGACCCGGCCATGCTCGCCAAGTCCACCTCCGGCTCGGGGCCGTACGAACTGATCGAATCGGTGCCGAACGACCACTACACGCTCAAGGTGCGCGACGGGTACGCCTGGGGGCCGGGCGGCAGTGGAACCGCGGACCCCGGCATCCCCCAGACGGTCGTGCTCAAGGTGGTCCCCAACGAGTCGACCGCCGCGAACCTGCTGCTGACCGGGAGCATCAACGCGGCCGTCTTCACCGGCGCCGACCGCGCCCGGGTGGAGAGCATGCCGGGAATCATCAAGACCATCCTGCCCGGCGGCAACAGCGAGTTCTTCTACAACCAGGGCAAGGGACGGCCCGGCGCCGACCCGGCGGTGCGCAAGGCGCTGAGCCAGGCGCTCAACCTGGACGAGCTGGCGAAGATCTCCACCCAGGGCACGGGCGCCCAGTCCACCGGCATGACCACCCTCTCGCCCCGGCCGTGCCGGGTCGACAGCGTCACCGGCCATCGACCGACGTACGACCCGGAGGCGGCGAAGGCCGCCCTGGACGCGGCCGGGTGGAAGGCCGGCGCGAACGGGACCAGGGAGAAGGACGGCAAGCCCCTCGCCATCAAGTTGATCTACAACAGCGACTTCGGCGCGGGCGCGCAGGCCGGCGCCGAGTATCAGGCCGACGCCTGGCAGAAGATCGGCGTGGCGGTGGAGATCAAGGGCTCGGCCGGCGGCGCGTGGAGCGACGCGCTGTTCAAGACCGGCGACTGGGACGTCTCCACCGTGCCGATCGGGGTCAGCCTGCCCTCGCAGCTCACCGGCTACCTGTCCGGCCCCACGGTCCCCGACGGCTCCAACTTCGCCAACATCCAGAACGCGAAGTACACCGAGCAGACCGGCAAGGCCGCGGAACTGCTCCCGGACAAGGGCGGATGCGACGCCTGGGCGCAGGCCGAGTCGGCGCTCTTCGACGACTTCGACGTGGTGCCGGTGGCGGAGGAGACCCAACTGCTCGCGACGAAGAACGCCGAGATGTTCATGCCGGGCGGGCTGGCGCAGCCGACCCTCACCCGGATGTTGAAGGACTGATCGATGGTCGCCAGACGCCTCGTGAGGTTCGTCTCCTCGATGCTGGTGCTGCTGGTGGCGTCGTTCGCGATGATCCACATGGTGCCCGGCGACCCGATCCGGGCCGCGCTCGGGCCGACGGCGCCGGTCGAGCTGGTGAACCAGCGCCGGGCCGAACTCGGCCTCGACGATCCGATCACGGCCCAGTTCTTCCGATACCTGCGGGGCGTGTTCTCGGGCGACCTCGGCATCTCCTTCACCTCGCGTCAGCCGGTCACCGAGATCATCTCGGCCCGGCTGACCAGCACGCTCGAACTGGCCGCCCTCGCCGTCGCCGTCGCCCTTCTCATCGCCGTGCCGCTCGGCATGCTGCTGGCCGTACGGACAGAGAACGGACGCAACCGGGGCAGCGAGCTGACCTTCACCGGCGTGTCGGGGGCACTCGGCACCATCCCCGACTTCCTCCTGGCCGTGGGACTGGTGGTGGTGTTCGCCGTGAACCTGCGCTGGCTGCCCCCGGCGGGCAGGGGCGGGTTCGAGTCGTACGTCCTGCCGGTCGCCGCCCTGGCGGTCGGACCGGCCGCGGTCCTGGCCCGGCTCGTGCGCGTCGAGACGCTGCGCGAGCTGGGCCGGGACTACGTGCGCTCGGCCCGCGCCAAACGGCTTCCGGCCTGGCGTCTCTATCTGCGCCACCTGCTGCCCAACACGCTGACGGCGACGCTGACCGTCGGCGGGCTGCTGCTCTCCGCGCTGATCACCGGGACGGTCGTCGTCGAGTACGTCTTCGCCTGGCCGGGCATCGGCTCCCGGATCGTCGAATCCATCATCGACAAGGACTATCCGGTGGCGCAGGCGGCGATCCTCGTCTACGGCGCGATCGTCCTGCTCGTCAACCTGGTCGTGGACCTGGTGCTGGCATTCCTCGACCCCCGATCACAGATCCGGGAGAGCTGATGCGGCGAATACTGCGCTCTCCCGCCGGGCTGGCCGGGCTGCTGCTCGTGACCGCGTTCGTCGTGCTCGCGGTCGTCGGCCCGCCGCTGTGGGCCGACGACGCGGCCAGGATCGACGCGGCGAACATCCTCCAGGGCTCGTCATCCGGCCATCCGCTCGGCACCGACAACCTGGGCAGGGACATCCTGGCCCGGGTGCTCGTCGCCGGCCGGCTGTCGCTGCTCCTGGCCCTGGCCGCCACGCTGATCGGCGCGGCCGTCGGCATCCCGCTGGGCGCGCTGCCCACGGTGCTGCCCCGGTGGGCCGCCCGGTTCGTGGTCGGTCTGATCGACTCCCTGGTGGCGTTCCCCGGCATGCTGCTCGCGATGTTCACCACGATCGTGCTGGGCCTCGGCGCACGCGGCGCGGTGTTCGGCATCGGCCTGGCCGCCGCCCCGGCCCTGGCCCGGCTGACCCACACGCTCACCGCCTCGGTCGCTGGCTCCGACTACGTCGCGGCGGCCCGGATGCTGCGGGTGCCCCGCCGGCGTGTCCTCACCCGGCACATCCTGCCGAACGTGGCCGAGCCGCTGATCCTCAACGTCGCCATGATCCTCGGATCCAGCCTGCTCGGCCTGGCCGGGCTCTCCTTCCTCGGTCTCGGCGTGCAGGCGCCCGACTACGACTGGGGCCGCATGCTGTCGGAGGGGCTGCCCCGGGTGTACGTGAACCCGGAGGTCGCGCTGGCCCCCGCGATCGCCATCACCGCTGCGGGCATCGGCTTCCACCTGCTCGGCGAGAGCCTGGCCAGGGTCGCGGCCAAGGACGCGGGCCGGCAGCGACCGGTACGGCCGGCGACACCGGCGGCCACCACCCCGGCGACGGCACCCGCCGCTTCCCCGGAGGAGACTCCCGCCGCGCTGGACCTGCGCGGCCTCACCATCACGTTCCCCGGAGGCGTACGGCCGGTGCACGACGTGTCGCTGACGGTGCGGCCCGGCGAGATCGTCGGCGTCGTCGGAGAGTCGGGCAGCGGCAAGAGCCTCACCGCGCTCGCGATCAGCGGGCTGGTGCCGTACCCGGGCGTCGTCACCACCGCGCACCGGGCCGTCGCCGGGCACGACCTCGACCGGCTCTCCCGCGGCGCCCGGCGCAAGCTGCTCGGCACCTCGCTGGCCATGGTCTTCCAGGACCCGATGTCGTCGCTCAACCCGGCGCTCACCGTCGGCTCGCAGCTCGCCGAGGTGCCGATCGTGCACGAGGGGCTGCCCCGGCGGTCCGCCCTGGCCAGGGCCGTCGACCGGCTCCGCAGGGTACGGATCCCCGATCCGGAGCGGCGCTCCCGGCAGCGGCCGCACCAGTTCTCCGGCGGCATGCGGCAGCGCGCCATCATCGCGATGGGCATCATGGGCACCCCGCGGCTGCTCATCGCCGACGAACCGACCACGGCGCTCGACGTCACCGTCCAGCGTCAGATCCTCGAGCTGCTCGCCGAGGTCACCGCCGAGACCGACGCCGGCGCGCTGTTCATCTCGCACGACATGGCGGTGATCTCGCAGATCTGCGACCGGGTCGTCGTCATGTACGCGGGGCGGGTGGTCGAGGAGCTGCCGGTCGAGCGTCTGTCGGACCCCGCGCATCCCTACACCCGCGCACTGGTGGCCTGCCTGCCCGACATGCGCACCGACCGCGACCGGCCGCTCGCGACGATCCCGGGCCGCCCGCCGTCGGCGGCCGACTCGACCGACATGGCCGGGTGCGCCTTCGCGTCACGCTGCGGCTTCGCCACCCCGGAGTGCACGGCGCGGCGACCGCCGCTGGAAGAGCACGGCCCGGGCCTGCGTCTCGCCTGCTGGCACCCCCAGGCCGCGGCCCCGGCAGGGAGGGCATCGAAGTGAACATCACCGATCTGACCGTTCGGTACGGCTCGTTCACCGCCGTCGACGGCGTGAGCCTGGACATCCCGCCGGGCGGAGCCGTGGGGCTCGTCGGCGAGTCGGGGTCGGGCAAGTCCACCTTGGCCAGGGCGCTGGTCGGCCTCGCCCCCGTCAGCGGCGGCACGATCACCGGGCTCCCGCCGGGCCGTACCCAGATGGTGTTCCAGGATCCGTACCACTCGCTCGACCCGCGGCTGACCATCGGGGCGAGCGTCGCGGAGGGCCTGCGGCTGCCCCGCCGGGAGCGGGAGGCCGAGGTCGGGCGGCTCCTCGAACTGGTGACGCTCGACCCGGCCGTCGCCTCCCGATATCCCCGCGAGCTGTCCGGCGGCCAGCGCCAGCGCGTGGCGATCGCCCGCGCGCTCGGCGCCCGTCCCGAACTGCTCATCGCCGACGAGATCACCTCCGCTCTGGACGTGTCCGTACAGGGCGCGATCCTCAACCTCATCCGCGACCTGCGCGCCAGGCTCGGGCTCACCGTGCTGTTCATCTCCCACAACCTGGCGGTCGTACGCTACGTCGCCGACGTGATCGCGGTGATGCGCGGCGGCCGGCTCGTCGAGGTGGGCCCGGCCGACGAGGTGATCCACAACCCGCGCGACGACTACACGCGCGCCCTGATGGCGGCGGTCCCCAGCATCGGCGACCGCCTGCCGGTCAGCGGGGAAAGACGGGCCACACGTCGATGACCGCGCCGTCGGCCACGACGGTCAGCCGGGTGCCGAGGTTCACGGCCGTGCACACGTGATTGGGCACGACGCCGACGAGGTCGCCGACCGCGAGGCGGTCACCGCATCCCCGGACCACGGCGTGCTCCTCGGTGACCGCCTCGACGACGGCGTCGGGGGCCTCCAGCAGCAGGCCGTACCCCTCCAGCCACGCCGGACGGTCGCTCGCCAGCGCCTTGGACCCGGCGTCGATCACGACCTCGCCGGGGCGCGGGGCGCTCACCACGCGGGCCGCCACGACCAGGGCGATCTCGTGCCGCGGCAGCCCCGACAGGTGCGTCTGCTGCCGGTCGCCGAAGACGTACGTGCCGGGGCGTGCCTCGGTGACCGGTGCCGCCACGCCGGCCAGCACGGTCGGCGTCGAGCCGCCGCTCAGGACCGGGGCGCGACCGAGCAGTTTCTCCAGCGCGACGCCCGCGACGGCCAGCGCGGCCCGCTCGTCCTCGGCCGCCGACCCGGCGGCCGTGGGCGCGGCGTAGGCGTGCCCCGGATGGGTGAAGGCGCCGAGCACGTTGAGGCCGAGCCGCAGGCAGTCGGCGGCCAGGGCGGCGGCGGCCTCGGGCGGGACGCCGGTCCTGCGCCCACCGCAGTCGATCTCGACCAGCACGTCGAGCGGACCGGCCCCCCGTACGGCCGTGGCGAGCCGCTCGGCCGCCGCGACGCCGTCCACGCCCACCCGGAGCCGTACGGCCTCGTGCAGCCGGCGCAGCCGGGCCGCCCGGGGGCCGCCCGCCCACAGGGGATAGGCGATGAACAGGTCGTCGCAGCCCGCCGCCGCGAACGACTCGGCCTCGCTCAGCGTCGCCACGGTCAGCCCACTCGCCCCGTGGTCGAGCTGCCGACGGGCGATCTGTGCGCATTTATGCGTTTTCGCATGCGGACGTAGGGCCACCCCGGCCGCCCGGGCGCGCTCGGCCATCCGAGCAATGTTCGCGTCCATCCGTGCCGCGTCCACGACGAGCGCCGGCGTGTCCAGATCCTCCGGCAGGCGAACGGCCGCCGCACCCGTCGGCACCTCGATTCCTTGACTCACCCTGCGAGCATCGTGGCAACGGGCACCGCCGCGCATTGGCTGACGGGCCAACATGCCGCGGCGGTCATTGGGCGCTCAGCAAAACCCCCGCTGTCGACCTCCTGGCGGGTCGGCTTACCGGTGGGATCAGCTTCCCGCCCGCCGCAGCCGCCGGCCCGGACGGACCCCGGTGGGCATGCCGCCCGACAGCGCGGGCACCCCGTTGACGACGACGTCCCGCACGCCCAGGGCGTACCGGTGCGGCTCGTCCCAGGTGGCCGTGTCCGCCACGGCGTCCGGGTCGAGCACCACGATGTCCGCGTACGACCCGGGCGTCAGACGCCCCCGGCCGGGCAGCCGCAGCGTCTCGGCGGGCAGCCCGGTCATCCGGCGAACCGCCTCGGCGAAGGAGAACAGCTTGCGGTCACGGCAGAAATGCCCCAGCACCCGGGCGAACGTGCCGTACGTGCGTGGGTGGGTCCCGCGCTCCGACCACGGCGGCGACGCCGGGTGCGCGGAGGCGTCCGAACCGATCGACACCCACGGCTGACGCAGCCCCAGCTCGAGATTGGCCGGATCGACGAAGAAGTACACCGCCGAGATCCACGGATCGCGCGCGACGACCTCCAGCAGCGCCTCGGCGTCGTCCATGCCGAGCGTCGCCGCGACCGCGTCCAGCCGCCGCCCGCGCGCGGGCGTGCCGTCACGCAGGTCGCGGGGCAGGAGCACGCCGGAGCCGCCGCCCGCCGCGAGGAACAGGTTCTCGAACTCGGCGGTCTCGGTGCGCAGGGCGGCCGCCATCTCCCGCCGCTGGGCGGGATCGGCCAGCCGCGCGGCCAGGGCCTCCGGCCCGCCGTCCTGGAAACGCGGCGGGACGCAGGCGTACAACGGGTTGCCGCCGGCCTCGTACGGATACATGTCGGCGCTGATCGGCCGGCCCGCCTCACGGGCGAGCGCAATCCGCTCGACGGCCTGCCGCATCTTCGGCCAGTTGCGCCGGCCCAGGGCCTTGAGGTGGTAGACCTCTGCGCGGACCCCGGTGCGCTCGTTCAGCGTCAGCAGCTCGTCGAGGGACTCCAGCAGCGCGTCGCCCTCGCTGCGCAGATGCGAGATGTACAGCCCGTCGTGGTCGGCGACCACCTCGCACAGCGCGGCCAGCTCGTCGGTGTCGGCGTACCGGCCGGGCGGGTAGATGAGCGCCGTGCCGAGGCCGAGGGCCCCGTCCTGGAGTTCCTCGGCCAGGACGCCGCCGACCCGGTCGAGCTCGGGTCCGGACAGCCGGCGGTCGGCGAACCCGGCGCCGAGATAGCGCAGGTTGGCGCCGCCCACGAAGCTCGCGACGTTGGGCGCGACGCCGCCGCGCTCGATCGCGTCGAGCCCGTCGCCCAGCCGCCGGAAGTCGGCCGTCACCGAGGCCTCGTACACGTCCCGCAGGTAGTCGCCGTAGGCCCGGTCGGCCGGGCCGGGAGAGTCGGCCTCGCCGAAGACCTCGGTGGTCACGCCCTGCCGCAGCTCGGACTCGGCGCCGCCGTCCACCAGCAGGTCGGGCCAGGCGTGGCTGAGCACGTTCACGAACCCCGGGGTGACCGCGAGCCCGGTCGCGTCGATCACCAGGCCGGAATGCTCGGCGGGGGCCGTTCCGACGTCCACCACCCGGTCTCCGGCCACCAGCACGTCGGCGGCCACTCCCGGCGCCCCGCCGCCGTCGTACACCGTCCCGCCGCGCACCACCAATGAAAGACCCATCGGGCAAGTCTGCCGACCGCCCGCAGGGCCGGGCATCGTCCGCCCCGCCGAAGCGGTCCGCGTACTCTCGTCGCCGGTCACAATGCGTCCGAGGGCCCCGGCACGATGGAGTGTGAGCATGGCGAACGATCTGGTCGACGACCTACGCGACATCATCGAGCGGGAACGGGTGAGATTCGAGGTCCCCGGCTGCGCCGTGCTCGTGGTCGCGGACGGGCGGATCGCGCTGTGCGAGGGATTCGGCCGCCGCGACCTCGCGCGCGACCTGCCGGTGACTCCGCGCACCCTGTTCCCGATCGGCTCGTCCACCAAGACCTTCACCGCCGCGCTGTGCGCCGTCCTCGTGCACGAGGGCGTGCTCGCGTGGGACCGGCCGGTGCGGGAATACCTGCCGGATTTCCGCATGCGCGACCCGGTCGCGACCGAGCAGCTCACCGTGTTCGACATGCTGTGCCACCGCTCCGGCCTGCCCCGCCACGACATGCTGTGGTACGTCGCCCGCGACGAGTCGACCCGCGCGGAGATCCTGGCGAAGCTGCGCCACCTCGAACCCAACCGGGGATTCCGGCAGACCTGGCAGTACAACAACCTGCTCTACGCCGCCGCCGGGGAGCTCGCCGGCCACGTCGCCGGCATGTCGTACGAGCAGGCCATGCGGCGGCACCTGATGGATCCGCTCGGCATGACCAGGACCAACTTCTCCGTGGACGAGACGCGGTCCGACGACGACGCGGCGACGCCGTACGTGTCCCCCCGGCCCGGCGCGCCGGTCGTCGAGGTGCCGTACGCCCGGCTCGGCCTCATCGCTCCGGCCGGCGCGCTCAACTCCTCCGTCGAGGAACTGGCGCCGTGGCTGCTGACGCTGCTGGGACTCCCGGTCGACGGCCGCCCTCCGCTCCTTCCCGAGAGCGTGCTTTCGCCGCTGCGCGCCCCGGCCGCGCCCCTTCCCGAGGGCTCGCTGCTCTCCATCGGCAGCCCGGTCGGGTACGGCCTCGGCCTGTTCGTCGAGGACTACCGCGGGCACCGCATGGTGCACCACGGCGGCAACATCGACGGCTTCTCCGCGCACGTCGGTGTCATCCCGGAGGCGGCCTGCGGTGTGGTGATGCTGTGCAACCGCGACGGCAGCACGCTGCGCGACGCGCTGCCCTGCCTCATCTACGACCGCCTGCTCGGGCTGGAGCCACGCCCGCACGGCGAGCGGTTCCTCGCCCTGGAGACCGCGCTGCGCCAGGGCCGTACGCAGTCCGACCGGCGGATGACGTCCACGTCCCGGGATCCGGCGCCCGTACGGCCCCTGCGCGACTACGTGGGCCGCTATCGGCATCCGGCGTACGGCGAGCTGACCGTCCTCGCGGCGGGCGACGGCCTGGCGGGGCGATATCGCTCCCTGACCGGCCGCCTCGACCACCGCCACCTGGAGGTCTTCACGCTGGTCGTCGACCTGGGCGGTGTCGAGACCCCGCTGCCGGTGCAGTTCTTCCACGACTTCGACGGCGACGTCACGGCGGTGGCCGTGGAGCTGGAGGCCGCGGTGGCGCCGATCCGCTTCGAGCGGGTGCCGGAGACCGCGCACCTCACCGACGAGGTGCTCGACGCGCTGTGCGGCACCTATCGCCTCGGCCCGCTGACCGCGACCGTGGCCCGCCGCGCGGACGGCAGGCTGGTCGCGTTGATCGTCCAAGGCGGCTTCCGTGAGCTGGAGCCCGTGCGCGACCTGGTCTTCCGCTGCGACGGCGCACGGGTGGAGTTCACCGAGGAGGGGACGCTGCGCACGCCGATGGGCGAGTTCCACCCCGCCCGGGACGGGTCGGACGCCGCCTGACCGTACCGGGGGGGACGGCCCGGTGAAGACGGCCCGGTGGAGTCGGTCGGTGAGGGGCAGTCCGGTGAGGGGCGGTCCGGGTGAGGGCGGTCGGTGAGGGGCGGCCGTCATTCGAAGAGCGAGTGCCCATCGCCGCGCCGCGCCCTGCGGCGGATCACCACCACCAGATCGATCACGGCGATGACCGCGAGCACGGCCAGGCCGATCGCGAGCGCGGTCGCCCCGGCGGCCACGGCCACCACGGCGAGGCCGCCGCAGACGATCAGCCCGAATGCCGCCAGCGCGATGCGCAGGTTGAGCGCGCTGCGCGGCGGTTCACTCGTGGGCGAGAACACCGACCAGAACCTGTCCCGGGCGCGGGCACGTGTCTTCGCCATGTCCTGCTCCCCTCCTTGAACGAGGCGGTCCTTGCGATCAGCCGGCGGTCGCGTCCTCCCTGCCCATCTCGTCGGCTCCGACACCTGGATCGGCCACCCGGCCGTGGGCCTCCGGGCTGCGCAGGAGCAGCATCGCGGCGTCGTCCGGAACGGGCCCGCCCACGTGGCGCAGCAGATCGGCGCGCAGTTCGTCCAGCGCGGCCTGTGGGTCGGGCGCCCGCAGCAGACGCACGCGTTCCTCGAGCGGGTAGAAGACCCCGCTCCGGTCCCGGGCCTCGACGACGCCGTCCGTATAGAAAAGGATCTGGTCGCCGTCCTTGAACGGGACGCCGTACGGCTTGGGCCGGGGAGAACCGAGCTCGGCGAGCCCGAGCGGGGCGGCCTCCTCGGGCGGCTCGGCCAGATGGACGCCACCGTCGCGGCCCAGCACGAGCGGAGCGGGATGGCCACAGTTGAGCAGCCAGATCTCGTCGTCGTGCACCTCGGCGAGGATCGCCGTGACGAACTTCTCACCGCTCAGATGCCGGGCGAGGCTGGCCTCCAGCCGCTCGGCGACACCGAGCAGCTCGGCCTGGTCATAGGCCGCCTCACGGAACGCTCCAAGCACCCACGCCGCGGTCTCCACGGCCTCCAGGCCCTTGCCCTGCACGTCACCGATCAGCAGCCGCACCCCCTCCGGCGTGACGACCACCTCGTAGAGGTCGCCGCCGATCTGCGCCTCCGCCGCGGCCGAGGTGTAGGACAGCGCGACCGTCAGATCCCCGGCCCGGCGGGGGACGGGGCGCAGCAGCACGCGCTGGGCGGCCTCCGCGACCAGCCGGACCGTGGCCAGCTCGCGTTCGCGCCCGGTCCGCAGCACGCTCGCCAGCATGCTGGCCCCGGTGACCCCGACGATCGACGCCATCGTGAGGGTGTTCTGCGGCCGGCCGAGCAACTGGTCGTACGCCGCCAGCGGCACGTAGACCACCAGCGAGAGCACGCCCACCGCCGCGGTACGGCGGAGGCCGCCCGAGACCGAGGCGAAGGCCGGCCCCAGGGTGAGCAACGGCAGGAAGACCAAGGTAGGCCCGACGAGCAGGTCGGCCAGAACCACACCGGATATCGCGACAAAGGGCAGCGCACGGAGGATTCCCTGCGATTTCATGGCGACTCCATTGCTGACCTCGGCCAGTTCATGGAACATTCCCTGCGGTTTCGGTGCTACTCCTTTTCCCGACCGGGCGCATCGACTGCCGGCCGCCTTGCCACCCGCGATTATGCGCCCATCGATGAGGCCTGTGGTGGTTCATCGGCGAAAACTCTCGGGAGGCCGAGGCCCTCACGACCTGGGGGAGATTGAGCAGGGAGGAAAGATGCATCTAATGTGGCAAAAATCTATACAGGTGACCATTCGACCTGCCGCCCAACGCCCGTGACCCCACATTTCGCCAAGATCACGATCTTGGCGGGCGGGAGCGGGTGGTGGTCGCCCAGTGGACGGGGCGCTCGAGCGAGGTGGGCGGCCTGGTGGCGGCGTCGCCGTTGGCCGCGTTGAGCTGCGACTGGGTGAGGAAGAGGCTCCCGGTGAGGTCGGCGCCG
The DNA here is from genome assembly GCF_001417795.1 of Sphaerimonospora mesophila. Classification (NCBI taxonomy): domain Bacteria; kingdom Bacillati; phylum Actinomycetota; class Actinomycetes; order Streptosporangiales; family Streptosporangiaceae; genus Sphaerimonospora; species Sphaerimonospora mesophila. Next base: position 217,054 of record NZ_BCBX01000035.1, read on the forward strand.
CCGAGATCGGCCCCCCTCAGGTCCGCCCCGATGAGATCGGCCACCCGCAGGTCGGCGCCCTTCAGGTCCGCGCCGATGAGGTAGGCCCCTCTCAGGTCGGCGCCCGTCAGATCCGCGCCCCTGAGGTCGGCCCCGATGAGATCGGCACCTCTGAGCTCCTTCTTCCGAGCCCGCCCGGCCCCACCGGACCGCTTCCGGCCACGCGCCGGCTCGCCCTTCAGGGCCGGTACGGCAGCGGCCCGGGTGAGCTCGCTCGCGCGCAGCAGCAGGTCGCCGATCTCGCTCCGGTGCGCCGCCACGTCCAGCTTCACGAGAAGGTCGGGGCCGTCGTGGGTGAGACGCTCCGTTTCGGCCAGAGCCCGCCGGAGATCAGCGTGGATCGGGCGGGCGGCCGGAAGGGTCAGCGCCTCGTTCAGGTACCAGAGCAGCTCGTGGAGCTGCCGCATGATCGGAAACACCTCGAACATGCGCTCGGCGGACGCCCGATCCTCCCGCCAGTCCCGGCCGCCGAAGGTCACCTGCGACACCTTCTGTCCGGCGCCGAAGCAGTCGAAGGCGACACAACCCGGAAACCCGCGCTTCCTGAGATCCCGATGGATGCCGCAGCGGAAGTCCGCCCGCAGGTTGGGACAGGGCCGCCCGGCGGGTTTGTCGATCGCGAAGTCCGCCGAGGCGGAGAAGGGCAGCGCGACACAGCACAGCCCGAAACAGCTCGCGCAGTCGGCGCGCAGCTCGGACATCCCAGGCTGCCGGGGCACCTCGGGCGACATGCGGTCTCCTCATTGCTTCGCGGGCGCCGCCCTTGTGGAACCGGCGCACCTCCCGAGGCTACGGCGGCGCGACCGGTGACCTCACCCGGATTTCCGCGTCACCGACCGAGCCGCATCGGCCTGCCGGTCGCGGCATGGGACGGAGAACCCTCCGTGGGCAATGGCGGGACCGCCGAGGTCGCACCGCTCTTAACATGCCCGGCGAAATCGATCATGACGTTATTGCTGTGAAACCCGCGTTTTTCCAGCAACAACGTCATGATCGATGGCGAAGCCGTACCCCGAGAGTGCGACGTTACTAACGAATACCCACGAATCGGAAACACCCGCAGCGGGACCCCGCCAAGCGCCCGCCGAAACGGCTGTCCGCGCTGAGAATGACAGGCGAGCGGCCTATTCCGTGCGCAGGCCCTCGGGGCGCATGAGCCGCAGCTGAACCGGCAGGCTCGCCAGCGTCACCAAGGTGACCAGGCCGGCCCCTGCGGAGACCGTCAGGAGCAGGTTCGCCACGCCGACGTGGGGCGGAAGGCCCAGCATCACGAGCAGCGCCAGCCCCAGACCGGTGCCGATCAGGGCCGCGGGCACGAGCCCGAGCGCGACGGGCACCGCCATCTGCCACAGCGTGGCCCAAGTCAGCACCGCGCGGCGGACTCCGAAGGCGGTCAGCGTGGCCAGCAGGGCGCGACGCTCCCTCAGCTGGTCGAGCGTGGTCGCGAGCATGCTCGTCCCGATCAGCAACAGGATCGCCACCGTGCCCACGAGGATCCCCCGCAGAATCCCGGCGAACCTGTCGTCGACCTGGACCTCCTGTATGCCGTACACACGCATCAGGGGGCTGACCTCCGCCGCCGTGTTCCGTACCAGCTCCACGGCGTCCGGCTCGGACGGGTCGAGGCCGAGGTAGAGCAGCAGCCGCAGCGGCTTCGCCGCGAGGTCGGCCGCTGCCTCGGGAGTGACCAGGATCGCCCCGCGCCACGCGCCGCCATCCGGCGATCTCTCGCCCTTCACCGGCGTGGCCGTCGCCGGGATGGTCCAGGTCGTCCCCTCGACCACGACCCGCTGTCCGGGACGCGGCGGCTCGGGGTCGTCCTCTGTGGTGATCGTGATGAAGGCGTCACCGGGGCGGCACCGGGCGATCTCCGCGATCTCCCGCAGGTCGGCGCAGGTGCCCATGATGAACGGCATGCCCTGGTCGGCGTCCGCGACGAGCGCGATGGATGTGGCGTTACCCGTGACGGAGCGCACGCCGGGAGTCGCCGCGAATCGTGCGGTGATCTCCTTGGCCTCGGTGAACGTGACTCCCTCGTCGAGCGAGGCCATCACCTGCGCCCGGCTGAGATCGGCCCCGGTGTCCTGGACGGAGACCGACCGCACCCCGGCGACCAGCGTCTGCAGGGCGATGGCCCCGGCGACGGCCACCGCGACCCCGCTGACCAGCCGCGCCGAGGAGGCGCTGTCCATCTGGATCCGGCGGACGGCGAGCTGCCACGACAGGCCTCCGCCCCCGCCGAGCCGCCGTACGACCGCCTCCACCAGCCATGGCAGCAGGGTCACCACCCCCGCGAGCAGGAGGACCACGCCGCCTCCCACCTGCACTTGGGTGAGCTGCCCATGGGTGTCCGCCCTGCCGCCGAACAGCGGGGCGAGGAGGGCCAGCCCGGCGATCGGGAGCAGGAGACGCCACCACAGCCGTCGTCGCCCCTGTCCGGCGCGGCGGACCACGCCGAGTGGTTCGACGGCGACCTTGCGCAGCACGCCCAGGCTGACCACGACCGCCAGCGCCGGTACGGCGACGGCGATCGTCACCGTCAACGGAAGGCTCGGCCGGGCGTCCGCGGGGAACACGCTGATGTGCCACAGCGTGAACCGGCCGATCAGCCGCCGTCCGGCCAGGAAGAGCACGGTCCCGATCGCCAACCCCAGCAGCCCGCCCGCCAGCGCCTCCCCGGCGGCGTACCACCGGGTCATCCGCCGATCGGCGCCCATCAGCCGCAACGCGGCGAGCCGGCGGTCACGCGACTCGCCGCCGAAGCGCACGGCGGCGGCCAGGAAAATCACGACCGGGGCCAGCAGCACCACGAAGGCGACGACGACCAGCAGCATTAGTCGCGGGTTGAGACCGTCTCCCTGACCCGTTTCGCCGAAGGCGTTCAGCCGCTGCACACCGGACTTCCCCGCCAGCCGGTCACCGGCCGCGTAGAACGCGAACTCGCCCGGCCCGGACAGTCCCTCATCCCCGATGCGTCCGGCGACCCGATAGTCCAGCCTGGCACGCAACAGCTCACTGCCGGGCGCGGACAGCAGCTCGGCCAGCGCCGGAGACACCATCATCTCGCCCGGTCCCGGCAGCGCCGTCAGGCCCGGCGGCACCGGCGCTGCGGGGCCTTCCGGCTGGAGGAGTCGGCCCCGGATCGCGACGCCGTGGAACTCGGTGTCGACCCTGCCGAGCAGCAGAGTGTCATCACCACGCCGGTCCAGGTCCTGGAGGTAATCGACACGGGCGCTCTCACGGGCGTCCCGCGCCGACAGGAGGTTCGGCACGGATGCCGCCAGCAGCAGGAACGCCACGCCGAGGCCGACGGCCGTCGCGGTCAACGCCAGCCTCGTCCACCCCGTCACCCCACCGCGGAACGCCAGCCAGACCCCGAACGCGAGCTGCCGCGGCCTGCCCGGGCTCACCGGGACAGTCCCGCGCTCGTACGGATCCTGCCGTCCCGTACGACCACCTCACGGTGGGAGTAGGCGGCGACCGACGGTTCATGGGTCACCAGCACGACCGCCGTCTCCGACTGCTCGACGCACTCGGTGAGCAGCCGCATCACCAGCTCGCCGTTGAGCGAGTCGAGCGCACCGGTCGGCTCGTCGGCGAACACCACGGCGGGATCGGTGACCAGCGCCCTCGCGACGGCGACCCGCTGCCCCTGCCCGCCAGACACCTGGCCCGGCCGCTGCCCCGCGACGTCGGACACGTCGAGCCGGTCGAGCCAGTGCGCGGCCCGCCGTTCCGCCTCCTTGCGCCGCACGCCCTCCATCCGCAGTGGCAGCGCCACGTTCTCCAGGCAGGTGAGCTCGGGAACGAGCTGCCCGAACTGGAAGACGAAACCGAACTCGCTCCGCCGCAGGGCGCTGCGTTCCGCGTCGGACGCGGTGATCAGATCCCGATCGCAATAACGCAGCTCTCCGGAGTCCGGACGCACGATGCCGGCCAGGCAGTGCATCAGCGTCGACTTGCCGGAGCCCGACGGGCCCATCACGGCCACGATCTCGCCCGGTCGCACGTCCAGGCTCACCCCGTCGAGCGCCGTGGTCGGGCCGTACGTCTTGCGCAGGTCGCGGGCCGACAGCAGCGGAGCCTGCCCGGTGGAGGGCCGGGGAGCCTCGCCCGTCACCGGCGGACCTCAGCGGCGAGCCGGTCCAGCCGGGAGCCGGTCAGCTCCAGCCAGCGCAGGTCGGCCTCGAGGTGGAAGATCGCGTGGTCGCAGATCAGCGCGTCGGCCAGATCCCCGCGCGTCTTGCGCCGGGTCAGCTCGCGCATCAGGTCGAGGTGCGCCGCGCGCTGGACGTCGAGGATCGTCGCGGCGTCCCGGCCGGTCAGCAGCGCGAGCACCACCTTGGTATAGAGGGTGCTGTTCAGGTAGAGATCGGGGCGCTCCGGCCGAGACAGCCATCCCTCCACGTCGCTGACGCCGGCGGCCGTGATGGCGTACCGCTTGCGCTCGGGCCCGCCCCCGTGCTCGACCACGTCGACCTCGACGAGCCCGTTCTTCAGCAGCCGCGCCAGCGTGGCGTAGACCTGGCCGTAATGGAGTGGACGATCCTGGCCGAACTGGGCGTCGAACTCCTGCTTGAGGTCGTACCCGTGCCGAGGGCCGCGTTCCAGCAGCGCCAGCAACGTGTGGGAAACCGACATGCCGACGACTATACATCGCCTCTATACACGGTGTGCATAGAGGCGATGTACGGCCGATCGGTCGGCGGATCAGCGGCCGGTGCGCGGGTGCTCCTCCCCGGCGGGCTCGCCGCCGGACTCCCTTTCCCCGGACTCCCTTTCCCCGGGGTCCTTCGCGCCGGGCCGCCTGGGCTCGCGCCCCGCCTGCTTGAGCGCGAGGCGCAGGCCGTACTCGATCTGGGCGTTGATGCTGCGCAGATCGTCGGCCGCCCATCTGGCGACGGCCTCGTAGACGGCGGGATCAAGCCGGAGCAGGAGCTTTTTGCGTTCCGGCATGGTCAGGCATAGAGGCTGCCGGCGTTGACCACCGGCTGGGTCGCCCGGTCGCCGCAGAGGACGACCAGGAGGTTGGACACCATCTGGGCCTTGCGCTCCTCGTCGAGTTCGACCACTCCCTGCTCCGACAGCCGGTCCAGGGCGAGCCTTACCATACCGACCGCGCCCTCCACGATGTGGGCACGCGCGGCGACCACCTGTGCGGCCTGCTGACGGACCAGCATGGCCTGGGCGATCTCGGGGGCATAGGCCAGGTGGGTGATCCGCGCCTCCAGGACCTCCACGCCGGCCAGGTCGGTGCGATCACGCAGCTCGGCGGTGAGCTCCCCGGCCACCTCGGCGCCGTCGCGCAGGCTGGTGCGGCCCTCCTCGTGGGAGTCGTACGGATGACTGGTGGCCAGGTGCCGTACGGCGGCCTCCGACTGGATGGCCACGTACTCCTCGTAGTCGTCCACGGAGAACGCCGCCCGCGCGGTGTCGACGACCTTGTAGACCACGACCGCGGCTATCTCCACCGGATTGCCGTCGGCGTCGTTGACCTTGAGCTTGGCGGTCTCGAAGTTGCGCACCCGGAGCGTGATCCGCTGCTTGGTGGTGAAGGGCAGCACCCACTGGAACCCGGCGGCGTTCAACGAGCCGACATATCGGCCCAGGAACTGCACGACCTTGGCCTCGTTCGGATTGATGACGGTGAAGCCCGACGCCACGATCACGGCGACCACCAGCCACACGATCGTCAGCGCGATCAGCAGTCCGACGCCCTCGGGCAGCCCCTCCTCCCACGCCGTCGAGTCCAACCCGGACAGCTTGCTCTGCCAGCCCGGCACCAGCGCACCGGCCGGCACCAGCAGGACCAGCAGTACGGCGAAGCCGTTCAGCCGGAACGCCCGTCGTTCCATCGCCTCTCCCCTTCATCGGCTATCGAAGTGATATCACCAAGATAGCGCAAAGCTACTACTCCGCAAAGGCGACATCTCGGTCACCCGAGGGCTCGGCTGTGAGAGCCTTGTCCCGGCGTGCCGAGATCCGTGCGTGCAGAGGCGGGCCGGACGCCGAGGGAGGAACCACCGACAGGACCCGAGGCTCACCGAGGAGAGACGACGAATGAGCGGTGTCAAGGCCGATTACCTGTCCATGGCCCGATCGGCCGCTGAACTGCTGCGCGAACCGGCGGTCGCGACCGCCTGGAGCAGCCCGAGCTCACTCCCGAAGTTCAGCGTCGGCGGCCTCGCCGGCCATCTGGCGAACCAGATCCTGGTCGTCCCGCAGGCCCTGGCCACGCCCGTGCCGCAGCAGGAGCAGGTCCTTTCTCTCCTCGGCTATTACGACAGGGCGCAGTGGATCGGCGCCGATCTCGACGACGAGGCCAACGTCAGGGTCCGCGACAGGGGCGAGCAGGTCGCAGAAGAGGGGCCGGCGGCGCTGATCGCCCGGGTGGACGCCACCCTCGAGGAGCTGTCGGACGGCCTGGCGGCGGCGGGCGATCCGGTGGTCAGCCTGCCGTGGGCGGCGAGGGTGGTGCGGCTCGACGACCTGCTGATCACCCGGATGATGGAGCTGGCGGTCCACTCCGACGATCTCGCGGTCAGCGTGGGCGTTCCGACACCGGCGTTCCCGCAGTCCGCCATGGACACCGTGATCGACCTGCTGTCGCGCCTGGCCGTACGGCGGCACGGCGCGACCGCCGTCCTGCGTGCCCTCAGCCGTGCCGAGCGCGCCCCCGCCACGATCGCCGCGATCTGACTGCACGACCCTTCCCCCATACGTCAGGTCCGGTGCCGATTGCCTAGAGTTACCGGCAAACCGACAAACAGAGGAAGGGCATGACAAAAGACCAGGCCGTGCAGGCGGTGCGTGAGGCGAAGGCCAGGCTGGGCGTCACCTGGGCGCAACTGGCCGAGGCGGTGGGCCGACCGGTCCCGTGGACGGTGGCGGCGCTGCTCGGCCAGCACCCGATGAGCGAGGCGGAGGCCGCGGCGGCGGCGAACCTGCTGGACCTCGACGAGGACGTGGCTCGGGCACTGCGGCTCCAGCCGACACGCGGATCGCTCGGCGCGGCCGTCCCGACCGACCCGACGATCTACCGGTTCTACGAGATCCTGCAGGTCTACGGCCCGACGATCAAGGAGTTGATCCACGAGGAGTTCGGGGACGGCATCATGAGCGCGATCAACTTCAACATGGCGGTACGCCGGGTTCCGGACCCCGGGGGCGACCGGGTCGAGGTCGTGCTCAACGGCAAGTTCCTGCCGTACGAATGGTGACCGACCCGGCCGGTCTCCACTGGTGAACCGGTGGACCGATGGCCATTGGAGCGGCCCCGCCGGCCACCGGTTCACCGGCCACCGGCGGGGCCGCTCCGCCGCAGGCCGCCCGGGGCGACGATCGGCATGATCGGCGGACGCGTTCTGTCGGTCGCGCCCGGCAGAATGGTGGTCATCGTGACCACGGAAACACTCTCGCGCCCGCTGCCGGTCGATCTCGTCGACGGGCCCGGCGGCCTGCTCTATCTCCTCCCGCACGCTCCCCTGACCCCGGCCGACTGCGAGGCCCTGTCCGCGATTCTCGCCGCCCGCGCCGCCGACACCCATCACCCCGCCCACGATCGGCCCCGGCCGCCGAACCCCCACCCCTGAACGACCCGACCGCAGCGCCCCCACCCCTGAACGACCCGACCGCAGCGCCCCCACCCCTGAGCGGTGACGACGGAGCATCCGGTGCCCGAAACCCGGCAGGCCCCGCGGATCCGGCGGATCGGCAAGGTACGGCAGGGCCGTACCGGGTAGAGGGACGCCCGTCCCGAAGATCCGCTTCCGTTGACTTTTTACGGATTTGCCACTCTGTGGGAGGAAGGTGAAATTCCACGACGGACTCCCGACGCATCGACCGTCCGGCATTACTGGGACCTGACACTCCTCCGGGTAGCGTCGTTTCAGACAGTACGCCCCGAAAATGGATGAAGGCGCGTATATGGCAATCCCACTCGAGATTACTGTCAGCGATCACCAGGCGGCTTCCGTGGTCGCGCTGGCTGGTGAACTCGACATCGCCACCGGGGATGTACTCCGTGGCGCGATCGAAGACCTCATCCAGCGTGGACGCACCAAGCTGGTGGTGGACGCGTCCGTGCTCCAGTTCTGCGACTCGTACGGACTGGAGGCCCTGCTGGAGACGCACGACGCTCTGAAAGGCGTCGGCGGATCCATGTGCCTCGCTGGAGTGCACGGCGTTCTGCGGCTGGTGCTCGACGTGACCGGAACGGACACGTTCACGATCAAGGAGACTCCTGCCGAGGCGCTGGCCGATGTGCTGGTCGCGCCCACCCGTGACGCCGCCTTGAACGAACGGCGGAAGAAGTCCGCGCTGAGCAGCTTGGTCTGAGCCGGATGCGATCAGGGACGTGGCGGGCCCCCATTACGGGAGGGCCCGCCACGCACCTGAACCGGTCGCGCCCGGAGTTTCCGACATAGCGGCCGTGTCCTGCCTGTCGCCGTTATGCCTCGATCGCTCCGGGCAACCGGATCAGGGGCGGACCGACCCAGGAGGGACACCATGGATCAGTCTCGGGCACCCGTGCTGGAAGCCCTCGTCGCCTACCACGAACGCGGTGACCTGTCGTTCACGCCTCCCGGGCACAAGCAGGGGCGCGGGGTGGACCCGCGGGTGCTCGCCGTGCTCGGGGAGGGGGTCTTCAGATCCGACATTCTCGTCACGAACGGGCTGGACGACCGCCTGATGACGGGCGGCGTGCTCGAAGACGCCCAGCAGTTGATGGCCGAGGCGGTGAACGCGCAGCAGGCGTTCTTCTCCACCTGCGGCAGCTCCCTGTCGGTCAAGAGCGCAATGCTCTCCGTGGCGGGGCCGGGAGAGAAGCTGCTGGTCGCACGCGACGCGCACAAGTCGGTGATCTCCGGGCTGATCCTGAGCGGGGTCGAGCCGGTCTGGGTGCATCCCCGATGGGACGCCGACCTCCACTTCTCCTATCCGCCCTCACCCGCCGCCGTCGAGGCCGCCTTCAAGGCGGAGCCGGACGCCAAGGGCGTGCTGGTCGCGAGCCCCACCGATTACGGCACCTGCGCCGACCTCGCCGGCATCAAGCAGGTGTGCGTACGCCATGACCGCGCTTTCATCGTCGACGAGGCCTGGGGCGCACACCTGCCGTTCCATCCACAGAACCTGCCCGTCTGGGGCATGAACGCCGGAGCGGACGTGTGCGTGACCAGCGTGCACAAGATGGGCAACGGCCTGGAGCAGGGATCCGTCTTCCATCTGCAGGGCGACCGCGTCGATCCGCAGGTGCTCAAGGAGCGCGAGGATCTTCTCGGTACGACGAGCCCGTCCACCCTGCTCTACGCGGCGATGGACGGCTGGCGCCGGCAGATGGTCGAGCAGGGCAAGGAACTGCTCGACCGCGCCATCGGCCTGGCCATGTCCGCCCGCACGGCGATCAACCAGATCGGCGGTCTGCGGGTGCTGGACATGGAGACCTGCGACGCCTTCGAGCTCGACCCCCTCAAGCTCGTCATCGACGTCTCCGGACTCGGCGCCGACGGCTATCACGCCGCCGACTGGCTGCGCCGGCGCGCGCACGTCAACATGGCCCTGAGCGACCATCGGCGGGTCAGCGCGCAGATCACGGTCGGCGACGACATGGACACGAGGAACGTGCTGGTCGAGTCCCTGCGGGCGATGGCCGGCGCCGGAGACCTGCCGACGGCGGCGAAGGTCGCGCTTCCCGAGCCCGGCGAGCTGGAGCTGGAGACGGTGATGCCGCCGCGCGACGCCTTCTTCGGCCGCACCGAGCAGGTGCCGATCGAGAAGGCCGCGGGCCGGGTGATCGCCGAGATGGCCACGCCGTACCCGCCGGGCGCACCCGCGCTGACCCCCGGCGAACGGATCACCCCGGCCGTCCTCCGCTACCTGCGCACCGGCCTCGCCGCCGGCATGAACATCCCCGACGTCTACGACCCGACCCTGCGGACGCTGCGCGTGGTCGCCTGAGCCCGCATCGCGCCGGTCAGGGGAGTTCGGCCGGCGCGGCCGGTGTCTGCCGTATGAGCAGGGCGGCGACGTCGGCGAGCCGGGCCCGCGACGCGTAGACGGCGCGCTGGCGGGCCGCTCCCGAGCCACGCCGCCGCAGCCGGCACAGGACGCGGAACACCAGCGGCCAGTCTCCGCTCTCCTCCAGGCTGGGCCGTACGTGTTCGATCAGCCGGTCCGCCAGATCCCAGGCGGGCACGCGTCTGCCGGACATCAGGTCGAGCCCCTCGCCCTCGATCCCGTCGCGAGCCGCCCGCCACCAGGCGGCGCTCAGCAGCGTGTCGTCGATCCACGGCGCGCGCACGCCGGCCCGCACCTCCCGCAGCGCGCTGGCGGCCAGCCCGCGCACCAGCCCGGCCAGCATCGTCGTCTCCGCCACCGTCGCGCAGGAGTCGGCGGCGCGGAACTCGAGGGTGGGCACATGATCGGAGAGCCGGACGAGCCAGTAGATCATCCCACGGTCCAGAATCGCACCGCTGGCCCGCATGCCGTCGACCAGGCGTTCGTAGTGCCGAACGGAGCGGAAGTACGGCGGAGGTCGCGCACTCGGCCACCTGCCCATCATCATCGCCCGCCAGCTCGCGTAACCCGTGTCCATCGAGTCGGATATGGGGGAATTGCTGGTCAGTGCCTGCAGGATGGGAAGCCAGGGACGTACGTGATTGCTGACCCGCACCGCCTCCTCGCGGTCGTCGATGCCCACATGGACGTGGCACCCGCACACGCCCTGACCGCGCAGCACCGCGCCGAACTCCTTGAGCATGGCGTGATAGCGCGGGCAGACGGACAGCGGCGGCATCCCGGCATTGCCGTGCAGCGCCGTACCGCAGGCGGCGAGCCGTACTCCCGTCGCGGCGGCGGCGACGGCCACGGCCCCCCGCATCTCGAACAGCTCGCGCTGCAGCAACCCGAGATCCGTGTGCACCGTGCTGTTGGTCTCGAGCTGGAACTGTGTCAGTTCTGGCACCAGGCTGGTAGCCACCCGGCCGTCCACCCGGCGGCGAACGTCCTCGGCGGCGGGAACTACACGTCCGGTCGCGGGATCGAGAAGCAGGAACTCCTCTTCCACTCCCACGGTGAGCCGCGGGATGGGGTGCCGTGCCGCTGCCGCTGCCCCTGCCGTGGCGGCCGACTTCGCCGTCGTGACGAGGGAGGTTCCCCGACCGGTGCCGAACTGGGTCCCCCTTGTCCCGTCAGGCATGCGCGGTCTTACCGACTTCTCCTCTAGGGGCGGCCAATGGTCAAAAGCCGTTTTCCCAGGTGGATGCGGGGAAAACCACTTTTGTGATTTCTTGGCGATGCCACGCCACGGGCAAGGGGACACGGTCTGCGTTGGGGTCGTGACGTCCTCGTGGCTTAAACTGGCTGACGGCCTGATCGAGGCTCGCCTGCCCGGCGGCCAGTTCTGGGGGGTGCGTGACAAATGCCGTCCGTCGCTAAGCGTTCACCACTGCGCATATGGCACGGCATGATTTGTCGAACACAACCCCGGGGAGTGCGGTGAGAACCGTGCCCTGCCGCGCGCGGCCCAGACGACCCCCCGCGAAACATCCGTCTGGATCCACGCGGGCGACGGGCGTCGTTTTCGAATGCCTCCCCGCCCCTGACCGTGCCACAGCATCCGCCGAGGTGTGCGAGTGACAGCCTCCGTCGAACTGACCCCGGCCCCGAGCGGCGGCGATGACCGCATTCTGGTCGTCGCGCTGACCGGAGCGCTGGACTATTCCAATGCCGATCGACTTCGTGAGAATGTCGGGGACACCCTGGCACCGGAGCACCGGGAACTCGTCCTCGACCTGAGCGGTCTGGAATTCTGCGACTCGACCGGCCTGCGTACGCTGCTCGACATCCGTGAACTCCTGGGCGAGCGCGGCGGAGCCGTCTCGCTGGTGAATCTCAACGCCCGGCTGACCAAGATGTTCCGGATCACCGGGCTCATCAAGGCGTTCTCCGTCACGACCGATCTGGCGGAGGCGCTCGGCGCGGCCAGGGCCCGGATCCGGTCGTCATCGGACTAGGTCGTGCTCAAAAGTCATGCCTCGCCGCACCCCTCCGCCCTCCGGTCCGGGCACCGTTCCGGGTTCCGGTAGCGTTGCAGAAGCACCCGCCACCATCATGGTCTCGGGTGACCAACCGATCGAGCGGCGGTCCCGGCGGAGGGAACCCCTGAGGGGGGAGCCCCGGCGGGGGTGAAGACGGGCGGCATCGAGGAGGGAAAGGTGGAGGATCACCTCCGGCAGTGGCCGATCACGGATGATCTGGCCGCCCTGCGCGAGCACGTCCAGAGCTACGCCGTCCAGGCCGGACTCACCGGAACCCGGCTGGACGACCTCGTCATCGCCGCCAACGAGGCCGCCATCAACGTGCTCGAACACGGGGGCGGGTCCGGCACGCTGACCGTATGGCACGACGACGACCACCTCGCCGTCGACATCGTCGACAATGCGGGCCGGCTGCGCCCCGACGACGTGCCGCGGCCCCGACCGGGTCCCCACGCCAACCGCGGCTACGGACTGTGGCTGATCGGCCTGCTCTGCGACACGGTGAGCATCGAGCAGGCCCCGGGGCACTCCCGGGTCCGCCTGTCGATGAGCCTTCACCCGGCGTCCGTCGGTTCCGAAGCCCACAGCGACGCCTGACCGCTCTCTCACCTCCACCACTGATCACCTCACCCCTCGCGGGGGTTCAAACCGGCTGTCGGCGGGAGCAAAAACGGTGGTCGCGGACCCCGGTCAAGCGTTGGAATTGGCCTCGTTATCGTCGTGATCCCGTAAATCGGGCCGACGAGGCCGACCGCTCGCCCTAATCTGGGGTCCGCGACCACAGGTGAACCGCTACCTGAGGTATGCCCATGACGCGGCGGCAACCGCGATCAGAATGCAGAGGCGGATGGTCCGGGGGGTGCTGTCAACTACGTCCCGGACCGTTCTCGCCACCTCCCCGATCCAGGAGCCGAACTCCGGGTCGTGAAACCGCTTCTCGTCACGGCGTCCCCCGCGTACGCGAGGCCGAGTGGCAGTCATCGTGGCCCCCTCTCCATATGCTCCATCGGGGGAACGCATGCCCCCGAGATGCCCGGACCGAGCGGGATCCCTCCAGAGCGCCACGAGGCCGTACGGGATTCCCCCGCAGCGCCTTCGCGCCGCCCCGGCGGGGGATACCGGACGGTGGATTTCATGGTCACATTCATGCGCCGCGTAACGCAATGGAGATCGAGCAGTATTCTGCGGTCCCTACGAAGAGTGACGATCGAATCACAGTTTGCTATATACTTTAGCCCCATTATGTCCCGATAAGAGCGCTTTACTGTCCGATTTGTCCGTACGCGCTTTCCGGAATTTTGGGTCAGGCGGCGACACGCCGTCATTTTGCGGGAGGGGCCCGTCAACCGCGGCGGCGACCCCTCGTGCCGCGGCCACTCCGGGCGCCACGCCGCGGACCGTTCGCCAGCAGCAGCCCGATCGCGACGAGAACCGCACCGAGGAAGAGGAACCCGAGATCGTAGGCGACCTGGTGCGGGCCGGGCCGTACGTGATGGACCCCCAGCAGTTGGTGGTCCACCAGGCCCTCGAGGACGTTGAACACGCCCCAGCCGGCTATGCCGTACCCGAGCAGTTCGCGCCCGGGGTGCGGGCCGCGGCGCGACAGCATCGCGATGCCGGCGATCACCAGCGCGAGACAGCCCGCGTGGAACAGTCCGTCACCGATCATGTTGAGACGGTCGTCATGCGGATACCACCCGCTGAGCATGTGATGCCAGCCCATCAGCTGGTGCAGCAGGATTCCGTCGATGAAGCCGCCGATGCCGAGGCCGATCACCAGGCCGGCGGTGCGAGTCGATGTCATGACGTTAGGCAACGATACCGTAACAGTACGTGAGTGGCCCGACGCCACCCGGTCAGCCGCCGAGATCCCTGGCCGCGTTGTCCAACCGGCAGGCCAGCGCTTCCACCCGGTCATCGGAGATCGGAGCGCCGACGAGGTCGTCCGGAAGATCACTGCGCCGTATGATCACCAGGCCCCGATGCTCGTCGTCGATCTCGTCGACGGGCAGCACGAGGCATTCGCCGCGGACGAACACCAGCGCCACGTCCGGATCGTCCGACTCCAGCAGCCGCCGAGCGCATTCCCGGTCCACGAGCGGCATGCCCTCCGCCTCCTCGATCCTCTCAGGTCCGATCGCTCGATCTCACGGACGCGTCCCGGCGCCCGTGGTCACCTCCCTGATCCGACCGCCCACCCCCGACTCGGGCGCGAGCGGAGGTGTGTCCATGCCCGCCCCGCCGCTCATGCCGTCGATCACCGCGCGCAGTGCGTCCGTACCGCTGTGGCGGGGCTCCCACCCCAGCTCGGTGCGGGCTCTCGTCACGTCCATGATGGGCAGTCGCAGCGCCATATCCACCAGGCCGGGCGAGGCCGGGATCAGCCGCATGTGCCATCCCGCCGCGACCGCGCCCCTGGCCACCATCGGCGGCACCGGGACCCGCCGCGCCCCGAGCATCTCCGCCAGGACGGCCGGGTCGATGACCGGATCGGCGGCCAGATTGAACGCCCCGGAGACGGGCCGGGTGAGGGCGAGTCGGTACGCCTCGGCGGCGTCGGCGGTGTGCAGCGCCTGGAAGCGCAGCCCGGGGATGTCCGGGACGAACCGGATCAGATCTGGCCGGACCAGCCGCTGCGGCAGGAACGGCCCGGCGAACAGACGCCGCTGTTCGGTCGCGGACTCCCGTTTGAAGATGAAACCGGGGCGCATACGGACGACACGGATGTCCTGATGATCGCGCTCGAACGTGTCGAGGACCCGTTCGACGTACGCCTTCTCCCGCCCGTAGGCGGCGCCAGGCCAGCCGTGTGTGGGCCAGCTCTCGTCGACCATCCGGTCCTTCGGGCCCGGCGAGTAGGCGCCGACGGAGGACGCGTGGACGAGCGTGGACACACCGGCCCGCGCGGCGGCGCGGAACACCCGGACGCTGCCGATGACGTTGGTGTTCCAGGTCGTCACCGGATTATGGGTGGGCTGGAACAGCCAGGCGAGGTGGATCACCGCGTCGGCGCCGGAGAAGATCTCCCCGAGGTCGTCACGGCAGACGTCGGCCTGTCGCCACTCGGTCTTCCCCGGCCGCCAGCCGGGCATCCGCCGCGCCATCCCGACGACCGAGGTGATCGCGGGATCGGACTCGAGTGCGCTGAGAACGCTGGTTCCGACGTTTCCGGTCGCACCGACCACGACTACTCGCATTCTCCCCGAATTCCCGACAAATCGCCCAGCAAACCACCCCTCAGGTGTCGCGCCGATCAGACGGACGGGCGGACGCGGCTGCCGCAATCAGCCGGAGCGCCCGGCGGCACGCCGAGGGGGCCTCGGCCCGCGTGCGGTTCGTACACTCCGGCATCCTCAGCCATGAGACGCCGGACCGCTTCGACCTGGTGTTCTGCGCGGAGATGCCGTACGGCCGCGACGAACAGAAACGCAAACCGCTGCAAGATCACGGATGATGAACAGGCAGGTCAGCGGGCCATTGTGCAAGTTTCTGCAAGATCAGGAACGAGAAACGGCCGGTCAGCGGCCATGGATGCGAGCAACTACAAGATCACGGCGGAAGGGGAGGTGGGGACGGGAGGTGTCAGCTTGGACATAGGTGGGAAATTCAGTGGTGGCGCGGGAATACCGATACCAAGGAGGATGGAGTTCTCATTCTGGTCAGAGAGGCGGCACAAGGGAGATGGCTCAGATCGTCGGTGGCGGGCGGCCCGTCAATGACGCCGAACGAAGGGTCATCGCGCACCTGCGTGACAACGCCCCTGACGACTGGCTGCTGCTGCACAACATCGAGGTGCCGCGCGGGGCCGACCTGTTCGAGGTCGACGTGGCGGTGCTCACCGGTCATTCGCTCTGCGTGATCGACGTCAAGGGCGCGCGCGGCCGATTCCAGGTCGCGGGGAACCGGTGGTTCCCCCAGCACCGGGAGGCGTTCGGGTCCCCGGTCGCCAAGCTGCGTGGTACGGCTCGGGCACTGAAGGGCCTGCTCATCGACGAGCATCGTGAGCTGGAGCGGCTGTACGTCGACAACATCGTCGTGCTGACCGCCCCCGGAGCCGTACTCGTCGACCCCAGTGGCCGCGACGCGCGACATGTGACCAACCTCGCCGGCCTCGTCGACATGCTCAGCGACGTGTCGCGGGTCAGGCACGGCTGCAGCCGGGACGCCGCGCCGTACCGCACGGCGATCATCGAGGCGCTCAACGGGACCGTGCGCAGGTCCACCGCGCCGCCGCGGTTCGGCAACTGGGAGGTCGAGGAGCAACTCGGCGGCGACAGCCGGGTCACCGAATACCGCGCCGTCAACGCTACCGCGCCCACCAGCGAGACCGTCCTGCTGCGGGTCTATCGGGCCGACCCGATGGCGCCCGAGCGGCGGCGGGTGGCCGAGCAGCGGCGCATCGCCAACGCCTACCAGGCGCTCGCGAAGATCCCGCCGCATCCCCGGGTCGTACGCTCGCGCGACTTCTTCGCGATCGACGACGAGAGCCGGTTCGTCCTGGTGCTCGACGACGTGCACGGCCAGGCGCTGCACCTGCACCTCACCGGACGGAAACTGGGCGTCACGGCCAAGCTCGGCGTGTTCGAGGACATGCTGGCCGGCCTCGCCCACGTGCACGCCAACAAGGTCATCCACCGGGCGCTCACCCCCGCCTGCGTGCTCGTGACCGATTCCGGCCATGCCATGCTCACCGGCTTCGACTACGCCAAGCCGGGGCCGCGCAAGCACACCGTGGCCAACGAGCTGCCGAACATCCTCGACGTGCACTACGTGGCCCCGGAGTGCCGGGCGCGGCCCGACCGGATGACCACCGCGTCCGACGTCTACTCCGCCGGGGTGATCGCCTTCCAGCTCCTCACCGGCGAGCTGCCCACCCCCGGCGTCGACGCCGAGCCGGACGCGGGCGGCGTCGCGCCGGAGATCATGGATCTGGTACGGCGCATGCGCGAGCCGACGCCGGGCAAGCGCCCCGAAGCGGCGACGGCCCTGGCCGAGCTGCGGCAGGCCCGCGACGCCCAGGGAGGCCACCGCCGGCCGGTCATGGGGCGACTGCGCCGGGCCCTGCGCCGTCTCTCGCGCCGGCACTGATCCGTGGCGCCGAGGAGCCGAGAACCTGGAGGTACGGCCCGGCGCGACACCGGGCCGGGCCGTACGGACGTCAGGACGCGCGGTTGACGGCGGACAGCACCGCTCGGATGGACGCGGTCAACACCGAGGTGTCCTGCCCCGCCCCCCAGACAGGCGTGCCGTTGACGAGGCAGTCGACGTAGGCCACCGCCGCGCTCTGCGGCCCCGGGGTGGTGGCGTGCTGGGTGAAGTTGCGGATGTCCACCTCGACGCCGATCGTGCCCAGCGCCCGGGTGAGGGCCGACACCGGCCCGTTGCCCTGGCCGGACACCTTCTTCTCCGCACCGTCGGGAGTGCGCAGCACCCCCTCGAACTCGTGCTCACCCGGCCTGGGCTCGGTGACGTACCAGTCGGCCAGTGTGATGGGACCGTCGTCGCAGGGCGCCAGGTAGGTGGCGGAGAACAGGCTCCACAGCTCCTTGCCGGTCATCTCCTGGCCGCTGCCGTCCGTGGCGCGCTGCACCACCTGGGCGAACTCCTGCTGGAGCCGCCGCGGCAGCTCCAGGCCGTAGCCGACCTGCAGGAGATAGGCGATCCCGCCCTTGCCCGACTGGCTGTTGACCCGGATCACCGCCTCGTAGGTCCGGCCGACGTCCGCCGGGTCGATCGGCAGGTACGGCACCGCCCACGGCGCCTCCCCCTCCGGCACGCCCAGTTCTGCCGCCTGGGCGGTGTGGTGCGCCATGCCCTTCTTGATCGCGTCCTGGTGCGTGCCGGAGAAGGCGGTGTAGACGAGATCCCCGACGTAGGGGTGCCGAATGTGGACGGGGATGCGGTTACAGTGCTCGACGGTCCGCCGGATCTCGTCGATGTCCGAGAAGTCGATCATCGGATCGACGCCCTGGGCGTGCAGGTTCAGCGCCAGGGTGGCCAGATCCACGTTTCCGGTGCGCTCCCCGTTGCCGAACAGACAGCCCTCGACCCGCTGAGCGCCCGCGAGCACCGCGAGTTCCGCGCAGGCGATGCCGGTGCCGCGATCGTTGTGCGGGTGCACGGACAGGATCACCGCGTCGCGCCGGGTCAGATGCCGGTCCATGTACTCGATCTGGTCGGCGTACACGTTGGGCGTCGCGACCTCCACCGTGGCCGGCAGGTTGTGGACCACCGGACGGTCCGGGGAGGCGTCCCACAGCGCGGTCAGCCCGTTGCACACCTCCAGCACGAAATCGGGCTCGGTCAGGTTGAAGACCTCGGGCGAGAACTCGAACCGCACCGGCGGACCCGGACGCGCGTCCGCCAGCCGCGCCACCTGCTCGGCCGCCGTACGGATCATTCCGTACAGCTCCGTCCGTTCCCGTCCCAGCACCACCTCGCGCCAGGTGGGCGCGGTGGCGGTGTACAGGTGGACCAGCACACGCGGCAGGCCCTCGATCGACTCGAAGGTCCGCTCGATCAGGTCGGCGCGGGCCGGGGTGAACACCGAGATGGTCAGATCGCCGGGCAGGTCGTCGCGGGTGGCGAGATGCCGGACGAAATCGAAGTCGGTCTGGCTCGCCGACGGGTAGCCGACCTCGATCTCCTTGAAGCCCATCGCCACCAGCAGATCGAACATGCGCCGCTTGCGCGCCGTGTCCATCGGCTCGGCCAGGGCCTGGTTGCCGTCCCTGAGGTCCACCGGCACCCACAGCGGAGCGCGTTCGATCCGCCGGTCGGGCCAGGTACGGCTGGTCAGCGGCAGCTCGACCCGCTCGTGCACGGGGCGATAACGGTGGCTGGGCATGGCGCTGTGCCGCTGTGGATTCCAGGCGGGCGCATCGGCGGGAACCGGACCGGCGGGGGTCCGTATTGTGGGAAATCGAGGGGAAGACATGTCGCTGCGAGGCATTTGATCGGTCCCTTTTCATCGGTCAGACGACTGACCGGCATTGTGGAACCCCGCAGCGGGGTGCCGGTCGTCGTCAAACCCCGCTGCGGCAGCGGAGAAGAAGAAGACCGAACAGGACCATGCGAGAGACTATACACCTGTCATCGGTGACCCGGGCGTGCACCGGCGCCGCAAGGCGTGGTCGCGATGACTCGCGATTTAGGCCGTGCGGCGCCCGTCGTTTCCAGGTGATGAGCCCGGACCTGCGCTACGCGAAACTCCCCGACGGAAATTTTTCGATCAATCGGTTATATCCGGAATAAATCCACACCATTCGGGGACCAGCGGGCCGGGTCAGAAGCTCAGGTCCAGCGCCCCGACGCGGTCGCGGTGGCGGTGCGGGGCGTCGTCGGGGAAGACGAAGCAGCGGGTGTTCCTGAGCGAGCCGTCCACGACGTTCGCGGTGGAGAAGATGACCACGGGCACCCGCTCGCCGTCGTTCAGGAAGTCCGCCCGGAAGTCGATGATCGGCGCGTCCTCCCCCCACCTGCCCAGGAAGTCCTCGACGACCTCCTTGTCCGCGTAGATGCGGCGGATGTGGTGCCCGACGTAGGAGTCCGGCGCCCGGCTCGCACCGACGATCTCGATGTCCTTCCAGTTCGCGTGGGCCACCGTGCCGTCCTCCTCGATCAGGTGGATGGCCACCGGGCAGTGGTCGTAGTAGGCCTTGATCAGGTGGACGGCCCGGGGGCCGGCCGAGGTGTACGCGGCGTCGGGCCGGTCCACTCGCGCGATCCACGCCGCGCCCGATCCGGCCCCGCCCGCCGGGCCTGGCGACGGCGCGGGCAGATCGGTCGACGGACGCAGCGCCCAGAAGCCGTGAACCTCCCCGTCCACGCCGCCGAACCCGATGTTCACGAAGCCGGCGGGGAATTCGGGATCGGGATAGGAGACCGCGCGGTTCTCGACGGGGCGTCCGGCGGACAGCAGCGCCGGATAATCGGTCACGCCCAAAATATCGGGGAGCGCGGCGCCCTTAATGGCCTGCGTACCGAGCAGTTCCCCGGCCGCCTTGTTGGCCAGCACGACGCGCCCACCGGAATCGGTCACCACCATTCCCGGCGACGCCCGGTCGAACAGGTCCACCAACTGCTTTGTCGACGGATAGTCCGTCATCACGGCGTCCTCCCTTAAAGCGGCACTTTTCTGCTGTAGTTGAACACTTGACCGGTCGGTCCGTTGGCCGGAAACTCCGCGATGTCGACGATCCACCCGGCCACCTGCCGGGGGCCCTTCAGCCAGTCGGTTCCGTACCCCTCGTTGATCACCTGGAGAATCTCGTCGCTGATGTCGTACGCCGTCTCGCCCATCGTCATGGGGGTCGCCACCGGGCCGGGACGCACCTCATTGGCGATCACCCGGCTGTCGGCGAACTCGACCGAGCACGCCCGCATCAGCGTCGTCATCGCGGCCTTGCTCGCGGCGTACGGCCAGCGCTCCGGCACATATCCGTTGGCCAGGCTGGCCCCGACGAACGTCAGCGAGCCGCCGCCGTTCCGCCGGAGCAGGGGAACGGTCGCCTGGACCAGATTCAGCGCGGTGAGGACGTTGCTCTCGTACGTCCCGACGGTGAGCTCCGGCGGCACGTCGGCCAGGGCGTGCGGGGGCGGGGAGAATCCGGCGTTCAGCACCACGGCGGCCACCCCGTCGGCGACCGTCTCCCCGGCCGACTCGAGCGCCGAGCGCACGGCGTCCCGCTCCCGCAGATCCGCGTGGCAGTCCACATAGCGCGGATCGCCCTTCAGGTCGGCGTTGCCCCGCCGGGAGACGCCGACGACGGTGTATCCCCGCCGGAGGAACTCCGTCGCCACGGCCGCGCCGATCCCCGACGACGTCCCCGACACCACGGCGACGGCCGTACGGTTCCCGCTGTCTCGTCTCATCCGCGCCCGCTAAGCGCCCTGGAACACGGCGGCGTCGATCGCCTTCAGCGACCGCATGGAATCGATCCTGATCACTCCGGGCTCGATCCGCCCGCCATGCAGGCGCTCGATCTCGATGACCATCGAGACGAACTGCAGGCTCGTCACGAGAACTGACTCGATCAGGTCGGTGTCGTCGGCGATCTCGACGGGTTCGTCGTGCAGTCCCCTGATCCACTCACGCAGGGCCTCGATTTTGCTTCCCATCAGCACACGTCCTTTGATCTCGGTTGAAAGCGGACGGAGAACCCCACCGGCCGGGAGAACGACTGGCTCTCCAGCAGCACCCGGTCACCGGTGATCGAGACCTGCGCGCAGCGGCGGGCGAGGGTCTCCAGGAGCAGCATGAACTCGGTCTTGGCGAGCGGCGCCCCGGGGCAGCTGTGCGGTCCGACGGAGAACGGCACCGATGCCTTCGTGGCGCGCCCGACATCGAACCGCCCCGGGTGGGGGAAGATCTCCGGATCGCGGTTGGCCGCCGCGAGGGAGACCAGGACCAGGGAGTGCCGCGGCACCGGGACGTCCCCCAGGAGCAGATCGGCCTCGGCGAACCGCGCGATCGTCTGCACCGGTGGATACAGGCGCAGCGTCTCCTCGATGAAGGCGTCGCGGACCGATTCGTCGAGCAACTCGTCCATGTCCATGATCGAGCGGCCCAGGCAGTACACCATCGAGGTGATGAAGGCGCTGCTGGTCTCCGTACCCGCCAGGAAGAACAGCAGGGCCGTCGACCGCACCTCCTCGTCGGTCAGGGCGATGCCCTTGCGGTCACGCGTACGCTCGATCGTGCCCAGCAGCGAGTCGGGCCGCAGCGACTCGGCCCGGCACTCCTCACCCAACAACGCCAGCAGCGCGGCCATGCTCGCGTGGGTCGCCTCGGTCTCCTCCGTCGGGTAGTCGAGCAGCCGCGCCAGCGGGCGGGTCAGCTCGTGGAACCGGCCCTCCAGCGACCGATCGACACCGAGGATCGTGCACACGATCCCGTAAGGAACCCGATGGGCGTGGTCACGGTAGAAGTCCTCCGTCTCCCGGCCGAGGACGTCGTCCACCAGCGCGTCGATCAGACCGGGCATCAGCAGCCGCCGCCACCGCTCGATCCGGCCGGCGGCGAGGATCGGCGCGAGCAGCGCGCGGAACTCACGATGGCGGGCGCCGTCACAGTCGAGCACGTTGGGGCCGAACGCCCGGGAGCTGGCCTTGAGCGGGTGATCGGCCACCAGCCCCGGATGGGTCAGCGCCTCGCGCGCCGCCCGGTTTCCCGTGACCGCGACCACCCCCGTGCCGAGGAGGTGGACGTCCTTTCCTGCGGGAAGACGGCGATACCAGTCCGGCCGGCTCAGCAACGTGTTCTGATCGACCGCCGTCACCGTACGCATCGCGCGTGACCCCCGGATCCGAGGCCGGCGATCCGGGCCAGCAGCCCCATCGCGGCGCGCCACTCAGAGGCGGTGAGGCCAAGTGTTCCCGGCGGCGCGTAACGGACCGTGATCACCCCATGCCTCCCATCGGGACATTCGATCAGGAACGCGCAGTCCACCGCGTCCGCCTCCTGAGCCCTGTCCTCGGTACGGAACACCGAGCCGTCGAACTCCACCGAGATCTCCTGGCTGAAATTCCGCCGCACCAGCTCGAAGAACATCTCCAGCCGGCGGTGGATGTCCGGTTCGCCGGCGAAGCGGGTGAGGAGCACGTCGGCCGCCTCCAGCACCCGTTCGATCCTGCGTTTTCCCTGGACGTACTCGAGCGCGACGGCGACCTGCTCTTCCGCCCGGGCGCGTACCGTCAAATCCGATCCCTCCCGATCCGCCGCGGCCGTGGCCGTGGTCATGGCGCATAACCGAACCGGCTCGCCAGCGCCCGCCTGTTGATCTTCGTGTTCTCCGTGAAGGGAATCGAGTCCAGGAGATGGACGGCCGCCGGCACCATGTAGCCGGGGAGCCTCTCCTTGAGCGCGGCGCGCATGCTCTCGTCCGTCACCCGTCCCTCGAACGGCACCGCGAACAGGGCGATGCACCGGGTGCCGTTCCTCCGGGTGACCGGCATCGCGACCGCCTGGGCACACCCGACGGCACGGGCGGCCGCTTCGATCTCCCCCGGCTCTATCCGATGCCCGGCGATCTTGAACTGGCTGTCGAGCCTGCCGCCGAAGTGCAGCGTGCCTGCCCCGTCCAGCCACCCCCGATCACCGGTCAGGTAGACGCGGCGCGTCCCTCCCTCCACCACGAGGTCGCGGAAGACCTCCGCCGTACGACGGGGATCGCCGAGATATCCCCGGGCGAGACCGGTCCCTCCGATGGCGATCTCACCGGGCTCTCCGCCCGGGACCGGCGCGCCGTCCCGCACCACGTAGATGTCGGTTCCCGCCACCGGCCGCCCGACCGGGATCCCTCCGTCGCCGTCGAGATCGGTTCTGTCGATGCGGTGGGTGGTGACGAAGACGCAGCTCTCGACGGGTCCGTAACCGTTGTAGAGCTCGATCGACGGAAACGTGTCGATCAACTTCCGGCAGTTCTCCACGGGGGGCCGGTCACCGCCGAGCGTGAGCACCCGCAGCCCGCCGAAGCACTCGACATCCGCCGTGACCAGCACGTCGAACAGCGCGGGAGTCAGGAAGAGGTGCGTCGCGCCGAAGTCGGCGACATAGGCGCGGACAGAGGCGGGCAGGAGCACGTCGTCTTCGTGGAGCAGCACCGTCCCGCCCCGGGTCAGCATCCCCCACAGTTCGAGCGTGAACGCGTCCCAGGCCACCGCCGCCGCGCTGATCATCCTGGGGGCCCGGCCGTACGGCACACAGGGCTCGGCGCCGAACAACCTCGTCGTGGCCCGGTGCGGGGAGAGCACGGCCTTGGGCTCACCGGTGCTGCCCGACGTCCAGAACAGCGTCGCGACGTCGTCCGGCGTCACCTCGGGCAGGGGCAGGTCGGCCTTCGAGTCGAGCTCGGCGAACGACACGCACTCCAGGGCCGCCCCGGCCAGGTGTTCCGCTCCCGTGCGATCGGCGAGCACCACCGTGGGCCGCATCGCCTCCAGTAGTGCGGCGATCCTCGCGACCGGCCAGCGGACGTCGAGCAGCGCGTACGCCGCGCCGGCCAGCAGAACCCCCAGCAGGACGGCCGGAAGGTCGGCGGTGCGCCGCGCCACGACCGGCACCACGCCGCCGGGTGACACACCCGTGCCGATGAGGTGCCGGGCGATCCGCTCGGCGTCGGTGACCAGTTCCGCGTAGCTGATCGCGTGTTCCTCGCAGCGAACCGCGATGCGCGCGGGATCGCGCCGGGCGGCGGCCATGACCGCGTCGTGTATCGTCCTCCCGCTCACGGCCGGTCCTCGGGATATCCAGGTCATCGGCTTCTCCCAGACCGTCGTCGTTCAGTCGAAACGCATCGCGGACGGGACGAGCGATCCCGGCACGAGGTCCAGCCGGGCGGGGGCGGACAGCTCCAGGAGCACCGCGCCGTCCTCGCCCACCCGGGTGGCGGTGTGGCGCCGCCCCGAGGGGAAGTAGGCGACATCTCCCGCTTTGAGTTCGTACTCCTCCCCCTCGCACACGAAATGGATGGAGCCCGCTGTGACGACCACCCACTGTTCGTTGTCGTGCGCATGCGGCTGCAGTTCAAGTGGTCCGGGCTCGGATGCGGTCAGATGCAGGCAGGAAATGTTCTGCCCGAAAACCAGGCGGCGGACCATGGGAATTCCACCGTCCGGAAGGGCCTCGTGCTCACTCCAATTAATCTTCATTTCGGTGTCCTCGGCGAGATCGACCGTTACGGTTGAATCCTCTTTACGAACCCGCCGCTCCGCAATTGAACTTTGGTACGATGATCGGACGGCGCCGACCGGGCCCAGGCCGTGGAGACGAGACCCGCCTGCAGTCGTGATTCGATGCCGAGTTTCGCGAGGATCTGCCCGATGTGGGCCTTCACCGTGCGCTCGGTGATGCTCAGCCTGGAGGCGATGGCACGGTTGGACGCACCTGTCCCCAGCAGCAGGAAGATGACGAGCTCCCGGCCGGAGAGCGCTGCGACGCGCGCCATCTCGTCCTCCCAGGAAGAGGCCACCAGCATGTCCAGGGCGCCGCTCACGGTCAGGTCAGAACCCACGTGACTGCGCTGCGAATTCACGTTTTCCACCCCTGTTCATCCGAAGGGAATACCGTTCGCATCTCCACTGCTCGTGACGCTGAAGTCAGGGAATCCCGGCGGCGGTCATCGACCTGCAGAATCACGCCGGGGCACCGGGAGGGCTCCTCATCGAACCCCGGACATCCGCCGAACAGCCTCGAGTCACTCGACTAATTCGTTCCCGGTTTACCCTGCCTGTTTAGCGTAGATTGCTTCTTTGTAAACTTCAATGGGGGTCGACTGTGGAAGCCGCACAACACGGTGATATAAGGGACCGCTCGCGACCGTCCATACGCGGCTACGCGAAAGGGCTCCATCTCCCACGTCGCCGGCCCACCGGAGCCGTGACGTGCGAGATGGAGCCCGTTGCCGGCCTAGCGGAGGACCCGGGGTCTGGATCCGCTCCCGGCCGGGGATCTACTTCAACCGGATGGTGGTGAAGTGGCTGCTGCCGTCATCGAGCTTCAGCTCGAACTTGCGGCAGGTGCCGGACCAGCTCTTCTCGGTCTTCCACACGTAGTTGTACTGACCGCCTCCATAGCTGAGCTTGGAGTTCCCCGGGGTGGCGGTCGGCGCGGCCGCGCCGGTCGCCTCCCCGGTGTCGCAGGTCACCTGCTGCGAGGCCGGGTAGCCGGGGGCGATCACGCCGGTGCCGCGGTCGCCGCCGAGGCTGAACTTGATCGGTACGGCGCTGCCCGCCTTACCGTCCATCGTCTCGGGGAAGTAGGCGTGCCACGGGTAGACGACCTGGTAGGTCACCTTCTGGTCGGCGGAGTTGCCGGCCTTGTCCGTCGCGTTCACGGCGAACTCGTGGAAGCCCACTGTGGAGGTGTCGAGCGCGCCGCCGTCGGGCACCGTACCCGTGCACGCGGCCACGCCGGAGAGGTTGTCCTCGCACCGGTAGGACACGATCTCCGCCGCCCCGAGCGTGAAGACCGCGCCGTCGGCCGGCTTGGTGAGCGAGATCGTCGGCTTGGTGAGGTCGACGGTCACCTCCAGCTCCCGGTCACCCGAGATGGACACACCGCGTTCGACCACCGTCGCGCCGTCGACCACAACCGTGAAGTCGCACGTCGCGTGCGGGAACACCGCGTCAAGCCGTCCGTCGGTCCCCGTCATGCCGACGTTGCGCTCGCCGTCGCCGCAGTCGGCGCGCACGGGCGCCCCGGCCAGCGGCTGACCGCCGTCCGAGACCGCGGACACCTTGACCGCGTTCAGCGCGTTGTGCGCCACCGCGCCGCCCACGACGTCGAGGGTGATCTGCAGCCGCTCGGGGCTGATGTTGTCCATCGTGTCCGTCGGCCTGTGGTACTCCGGCTCGGTGACGTACGAGCCGCCGGAGGAACCGCAGACGGCCGGCGGGCGGTAGTCGAGCCAGATGAACAGTGAGGCCGGGATCCCGGCGTCATAGAACGCCTGGTGGTCGCTCTGCCCGAGCCTGCAGTTACGCAGTCCCTCGAAGCCGACGCGATCGGCCGCCTTGTACGCCTCCTCCACCACGAAGTTGGACTGGCCGTTCGGGGTCAGCGCCCACAGCCGGGCCGGCTCGTACGGCGTGCCGACCATGTCCATCTGCCACTCGCCGACGAACCGCGCCTTCTCCTCGGCGGTCAGCGTCTTGACATACTCCCGAGCGCCGAGGAGGCCTCCTTCCTCACCACCGAAGCCGGCGATGCGCAGCTCCTTGTCCAGCGGATACTTGCCGAGCACCCGCGCGATCTCCAGGGAGACGCCGTTGCCCGAGGCGTCGTCGTGGGCACCGGGCGCGCCAAGCACCGAGTCGATGTGCGCGCCGACCATGACGATCGGCGCCTTGGTGCCGGTCGGGTCGCCGACCGCATGCCGGACGGCGAGGACGTTGGTGCCCATCGGGTTCACGTACTCGTTCGTCGCGATCCGCAGCGTGAGCGGCCCCTTGGCCAGGAGTCCCCTGATCCAGGCGCTGTGCGCGCTGCCGCCGCCGATCACGGGGAGGTTCGGCTGGGGCGTGGTGAGCGTGAACGACGGCGGGGCGCTGTTGCCGGTCGGATACGCCAGGATGACGGCGATCGCACCCCGGCTGACCGCGTTGGCCACGGCCGTGTTCCGCACCGATGCGGTGGTGCTGTAGTCCACCAGCACGATCTTGCCTTCGGTGTCCGAGGGGAAGTCCGCGGCGGACTGGCCGGTCTTCGCGTCGACGACCTGCCCCTCGACGCCGTTGTCGCCGGTGAACTTACCGCTGGTCGAGGCGGCCATCTGCCAGTTGGGGCCGCCGGGCAGGTCGGCGTTGGGGGACGTGACCTTCGCGACGCGCTTGGTCGAGACCGGACCCCATGTCTGGTAGGACACCTTGAAGCCGTAGGACTCCAGGATGCCGCCGATGTATTCCGCGCCTTCCCTCTCCTGTGGGGTGCCGTTCAACCGCGGGCCGATGTTCACGGCGAGGTGCCGGATGTGCTCGACGGAGTTGGCCGAGTCGAACCGAGTGACGATCTCGTTGTCGTAGTCCGGGAGTAGAGCGCTCGTCGTCGTGGACGTGCCGGCCGTCAGGGCCTGGCCGGGCAGCCCCTGTGCTTGGACGACACCGGCGGTCGCGGACACGGCACCGAGAGCGAGCGCCGCCGCTAACCCACCGACGACGGTAAGTCGTCTGAGCCGGCGAGGCCGTTCGAGTGAACCCCTCACGGAGAACCTCCTGGTACTGGCGGACATGGAGTCCGCATGGCGCCCCCGCCCCTCGGGTCACGAAGGACGCGGACAAGGTGCGCGATTAGTACCAGGAGGGTAAAATACGAGTCAATAGAGACATTGCTCCTGACATGGTTGACCGCCGATGGTCACCCCGCGGAGCGTTGAGAAGAGCGGAATCAGCGGGCGTCGGCGGCAGGCGGAGACCAGGTCCAGTCGCGGATCTCCGGCAGGTCCTCGCCGTACTCACGGGTGTGGGCACGGGCCCGCAGCCGGGCGTCGACCATGCGCTGGCGCAGGTGCGCCACCCGCTCGCCCAGTCCGGGCACCCGGTCGATCACGTC
Organism: Sphaerimonospora mesophila; assembly: GCF_001417795.1. Lineage (NCBI taxonomy): Bacteria > Bacillati > Actinomycetota > Actinomycetes > Streptosporangiales > Streptosporangiaceae > Sphaerimonospora > Sphaerimonospora mesophila. The sequence goes on from NZ_BCBX01000035.1 coordinate 245,179, forward strand.
CATCACCAGGTGGTAGCGGTCGATGTCGTTGAGCATCGCCATGTCGAACGGCGTGGTCGTGGTGCCCTCCTCCTTGTAGCCGCGCACGTGGAGGTTCGGGTGGCCGGTGCGCCGGTAGGTGAGCCGGTGGATCAGCCAGGGATAGCCGTGGAAGTTGAAGATGATCGGCTTGTCCGTCGTGAACAGCGCGTCGAACTGGGCGTCGCTCATGCCGTGCGGGTGTTCGGACGGCGGCTGCAGCCGCATCAGGTCGACGATGTTGACGACCCGCACCTTCAGCTCGGGCAGGTGCTCGCGCAGCAGGGCGGTGGCGGCCAGCGTCTCCAGGGTCGGCACGTCGCCGGCGCAGGCCAGCACGACATCGGGCTCGGCGCCCTCGTCGTTGGAGGCCCAGTCGATGATGCCGAGGCCCCGGGTGCAGTGGGCGACGGCCTCTTCCATCGTGAACAGGTCCAGCACCGGCTGCTTGCCCGCCACGATCACGTTGACGTAGTCGCGGGAGCGCAGGCAGTGGTCGGCCACCGACAGCAGCGTGTTGGCATCCGGCGGCAGGTAGACCCGCACGACCTCGGCCTTCTTGTTGACCACCACGTCCAGGAAGCCCGGATCCTGGTGGGTGAAGCCGTTGTGGTCCTGCCGCCACACGTGGGAGGAGAGCAGGTAGTTGAGCGAGGCGACCGGGCGCCGCCACGGGATCTTCTTCGACGCGTCCAGCCACTTGGCGTGCTGGTTGAACATCGCGTCCACGATGTGGATGAACGCCTCGTAGGAGTTGAACAGGCCGTGCCGTCCGGTCAGCAGGTAGGCCTCCAGCCAGCCCTGGCACAGGTGCTCGCTCAGCACCTCCATCACCCGTCCGTCGGGCGACAGGTTCTCGTCGGTGGGCAGCGTCTCGGCGTGCCAGGCCCGATCGGTCACCTCGAACACCGCCGACAGCCGGTTGGAGGCGGTCTCGTCCGGACCCATCAGACGGAAGTTGACGGGATTGGCCGCGATCACGTCGCGCAGGAAGCCGCCGAGCACCCGGGTCGGCTCGCTGTGCGCCACAGCGGGCGCCTTGATCTCGACCGCGTAGTCACGGAAGTCGGGCAGCAGCAGCGGGCGCAGCAGCTCACCACCGTTGGCGTGCGGGTTCGCGCTCATCCGGCGCGGTCCCTCGGGAACGGTCTCGCCGATCGTCGCCACCGGCCGGCCCTCGGGGTCGAACAGCTCCTCCGGCCGGTAGGAGCGCATCCACTCCTCCAGCATCGCGCGGTGCTCGTCGTTGTCGCGTACCGCCGCCAGCGGGACCTGGTGGGAACGCCAGGTCCCCTCGACGGGCAGGCCGTCCACGACGGCCGGGCCGGTCCACCCCTTGGGCGTACGCAGAATGATCATCGGCAGACGATCGGCCGAGCCGTCCTTGAACTCGGTGATCTGGTCGAAGACCGTGTCGAGGGTCTCGGCCATGAGGGCGTGCATGACGGCCGGGTCGTCCCCCGACACGATGTGGGGGCGGTAGCCGTACCCCTCCATGAGCTTGACCAGCTCGTCCTCGGGGATCCTGGCCAGCACGGTGGGGTTCGCGATCTTGTAGCCGTTGAGGTGCAGGATCGGCAGCACGACCCCGTCGCTCGACCGGTCGAGGAACTTGTTGGAATGCCAGCTCGCGGCCAGCGGCCCGGTCTCGGCCTCGCCGTCTCCGATCACACAGGCCACGACGAGGTTCGGGTTGTCGAACGCCGCGCCGTACGCATGGGCGAGGGCGTAGCCGAGCTCACCGCCCTCATGGATCGAGCCGGGTGTCTCGGGCGCAACATGGCTCGGGATGCCGCCGGGGAAGGAGAACTGGCGGAACAGCCGTCGCATGCCCTCGGCATCCCGGGTGATCTCCGGATATTTCTCCGTGTACGAACCCTCAAGCCACGCATGCGCCACCGCGGCCGGGCCGCCGTGCCCCGGACCCGCGATGTAGATCATGTCCTGGTCTCGCTCCCGGATCACCCGGTTCAGATGCGCGAAACAGAAGTTCAGTCCGGGAGTGGTGCCCCAGTGGCCGAGCAGACGCGGCTTGATGTGCTCCGGTCGCAGCGGCTCGGTCAGCAGCGGGTTGTCGAGCAGGTAAATCTGCCCGACCGACAGGTAGTTGGCGGCACGCCAGTAGGCGTCGACGAGCTCAAGTGCGTCCATGTGATTAGCGTCTCCCGTCACGGGCTCGGTGATCCAGGGCCCTAAGTCCCTACCCAGCCAGCCGAAGGGAAGGCCGGCATGACCACCTTGATGTGGCGTTCGCGCAGGTGGACGCGGTCGGCGGGGGTGGCGCGGTCGGCACGGTCGGCGCGGGACGAGCCGGCGTTCCTCCCGCTCAGGCTCGCTTGCCCACGACGTCATGCGGGCCGGTCGGGCGGGCCCGTGCAGCCGAGGGGCGAGAGGTGTCGGCCATGCCTCCTATGCGGCGGCTCAGCTCGTGAGCGGTCCGCCCGACCTGGCCCGCGATCTCCTCCCGTAGCGCCGGGTCGACGTCGCGGGCGGGGAAAGTGACCGCTATTCCCGCGATCGGATAGGCCCTGTGGTCCAGCACCGCGGCGGCGACGGAGGAGAAACCCAGCGTGACCTCCCCGTCCTCCGTCGCATACCCGCGGCGCCGTACGTCCACCAGCAGGTGGCGGAGCGCGGACAGTGAGCGTGGTCCGACCTCGGTCCGCATGACGAAGGCCGAGGGATCGGGAAACACCGCCCGCACCTGGGCCTGCGAGAGACACGCCAGCATGGCCCGGCCGCTGGCGGTCAGGTGTGCCGGTAGCCGTACCCCGACCTCGATGACCAGCGGCGCGCGCCCGGGCGCACGTTCCTCGATGACGTAAATGACCTCACGGCCGTGCAACACGGCGAGGTGCGCGTTGTGCCCGGTGCGATCGACGAGCCCGGCCAGCGGCACCCGGGCCAGCCGCTGGAGCGGGGCCTGCCGGCTGTATCCGGAACCGAGCTCGAAGGCGCTCACGCCCAGGCCGTAGCGCCGTTCCTCGGGCAGATGCACGACGAATCCTTCGCGGGCCAGCGTGTCCAGCAGGTGGTACGTCGTCGAACGGGGCAGGCGCACGTCACGGCTGATGGCGGCGGCCGACACCGGGCCGGCCTGCCCCGCGAGGTAGCGCAGGATGGCCAGCACCTGGGCCGCGGCGGGCACGACGGACACGCCCCGAGCGTAACCCGCGTGTCTGGGATCCCAGACAGGTGGTGGGTCTCAGCCCTGGCTTCAGGCTTCTGACTTGCCGTTTCATGGACCCATGTCTGAAGTTGTCGTAGGAGTCGGCCCGTTGTCCGCCGACGATGTCGTGTCGGTCGCTCGCCACGGCGCACGGGTGGTCCTGTCGCCCGAGGCGTGCGATGAGATCACCGCCAGCCGTAAGGTGATCGAAAGCCTGGCCGGCGACGTCAAGCCGCACTATGGCGTCTCGACCGGCTTCGGGGCCTTGGCCACCCGGCAGATTCCGGCGGAACTGCGCACTCGGCTGCAGCGCAGCCTGGTACGGTCACACGCCGCGGGCTCCGGCCCCGAAGTGGAACGCGAGGTCGTGCGGTCGTTGATGCTGCTGCGGCTGTCGACGCTGGCGACCGGAAGAACCGGGATTCGGCTGGAGACCGCTCGTGCCTACGCCGACCTGATCAACGCCGGCATCACTCCGGTGGTGCGAGAGTACGGCTCACTCGGCTGCTCCGGCGATCTGGCCCCGCTCGCGCACTGCGCGCTCGCGCTCATCGGGGAGGGCGAGGTACGCGATGCCGACGGCGTGCCGCGCCCGGCCGAACAGGCCCTCGCCGCCGCGGGCCTGGAGCCGGTCACGTTGCGGGAGAAGGAGGGCCTGGCCCTCATCAACGGCACGGACGGCATGCTCGGCATGCTGGTGCTGGCCTGTCACGACCTGCACAGGCTCCTGCGCGTCGCCGATATCAGCGCGGCCATGAGCGTGGAGGCGCAGTTGGGCACCGACGCGGTGTTCGCCGCCGATCTGCAGGCGCTGCGCCCGCATCCGGGCCAGGCAGCCAGCGCGGCAAACATGCGGGCCCTGCTGGCCGGTTCGGCGATCGTGGCCAGTCACCGCGACCCGGAGGAGTGCACCCGGGTGCAGGACGCGTATTCACTGCGGTGCTCGCCGCAGGTGCACGGCGCGGCCCGGGACACCCTCGCGCACGCCGAACTGGTGGCCTCCCGGGAACTGGCCGCCGCCGTCGACAACCCGGTGGTGACCCTGGACGGCCGGGTGGAGAGCAACGGCAATTTCCATGGTGCTCCGGTGGCCTGCGTGCTGGACTTCCTCGCGATCTCGGTCGCCGACGTCGCCTCCATCGCCGAGCGTCGTACCGACCGGTTCCTCGACGTGGCGCGCAACCACGGATTGAACGCCTTCCTGGCCGATGATCCCGGAGTGGATTCCGGATACATGATCGCCCAGTACACCCAGGCCGCCATCGTCTCCGAACTCAAGCGCCTGGCGGTACCGGCATCGGTCGACTCGATCCCCTCCAGCGCCATGCAGGAGGACCATGTGTCGATGGGCTGGTCCGCGGCGCGCAAGCTGCGTCGTGCCGTCGACGGGCTCACCCGCGTGATCGCGGTGGAGCTGCTCACCGCGGCCCGCGCCCTCGATCTGCGCGCGCCCCTCGCCCCCGCTCCGGCCACGGCGGCGGTGCGCGCCGGACTTCGGCGGCATGTGCCCGGACCCGGCACCGACCGCCATCTCGCTCCCGAAATCGAAGCGGCCGTGGGCTACGTCGCCTCCGGCCAGGCGCTCGCCGCGGCCGAGTCGGTCACCGGACCGCTGCACTGAGAACTCTTTCGATCTCAGGCGGGGAAGACGCTGTGACTCTTCCCCGCCGCGCCGGCCGACGCCTGGCTCCTGTGCTCACCGGACGCGGCCCGGTGGCGACGATGGTCCAGCACCGACAGGATCACGACGGCGGCCACCGCCACGGCCGGCAATACCAGGGCGATGGGACGCAGGTAGTGAACGGCCAGGCCGCCGGCGGCCGCCCCGGTCAGAAGAGCGGCGAGTCCGTACGCACCGTTGCGGTGTGTCGTGGAGAACGGCGACCGGGTCGCGATCGCTTCGACCACTCCGGTCAGCGCACCGGTGAGATAGGTGGTGGAGACGGACACCTTGATCGCGCGGACGGCCGAGCCCTGCATCCCCATGGCCGATGCGGCGATCGCGAGCAGAGCGATGCCGAAGCCCCTGCCGGGGGATCCCGCAGAGAGCAGCCACGCTGTCGCTATCCCGACGAGCAGGATGAGTTCGAGTGCCAACGTGCGGGTGACGCGAGGGGACCACACCGGGTCGGTGTCGCGGGACGGGCTCCGATGGGTCCACCAGGACCCGACGAGCCCTCCCAGCACATATCCGGACAGTGCGGCGACGGAGGAAACCGCCAGCGAACCGTCCGCTGTGCCGGCGGCCACCCCGAGGAACACGATGTTTCCGGTCATGACACTGGCGAACGCCTCGCCCAGGGCCAGAACCGTCACCGCATCCAGGCTTCCACTGGCGATGCAGAGCAGTACGACTCTGAGCTCGAGGTGGGGATGTTCGGAACGTGTTGATCTAGCGCTCATTTCACCTGGTCCTGGCCGAGGTCGTCCTCGAGAAGCACGATCAGGTCGAGTTCGACGGGTGCGCCCTGCGGAAGGGTGTGCACGCCGATGGCCGAGCGCGCACCGCGACCGGCCTCACCGAAGGCGCTCTCGAAAACGGCCGTGGCGGCGTCGGCGATCCGCGGGTGCTCGGTGAATCCCTCCACGGCGCAGATGTAGACCGTTGTCCGGGCGACCCTGCGCACATGATCGAGGTCGGGGACGACCGCCCGGAGCGCGGTCAGGGCGTTGATCGCGGCCAGCCGGGCGCTCTGCTCGGCCTCCTCGACCGTCACCGATCCACCGACGACTCCGGCCCAGACCGGCTCGCCGTCACGCGTGCCGGTCTGGCCGGACACATACACGGTGCGGCCGTCACGAACTCCTGGCACGTACCGGCCAAGCCGGGTCGGGCCGTCGGCAAGCTCGATGCGGGCCGCGCGAAGCCTCTCCTCAACGCTGCTCATCGTCCGACCGCATACCCTTGGGCGCCGCGGGGATTCGCCGCCGCGCGCAGTGTCCCATCGGGCGTGCGCGATACGGCGCTGAGCCGTCCGATCGACCAGGGGTCACCGACGTGGACCTGGTGGCCGCGGTCGCGTAGATCATCGATCACCCGCTCGTCGAAGCGCCCCTCCAAGGTCAGGCCGCCCGGTGTGCGCTCTCGAGGAAAGAACGACGAGGGGAAGTGACTGGTGAAGAACGCCGGAGACTCGATCGCCTGCTGCAGGTTCATACCGTGGTGCAGGTGGCGCAGCAGGAACACGAGGGAGCACTGGTCCTGGGTGTCGCCTCCCGGGGTGCCGAAGGCGAGGTAGGGGTCGTCACCCCGCAGCATCATCGTCGGGGAGAGGGTGGTCCTCGGACGCTTGCCCGGGGCCAGTCCGTTCGGATGCTCATGCGACAACCAGAACATCTGCGCACGGGTCCCGAGGGCGAACCCGAGCCCGGGGATCGCCGGTGAGCTCTGCAGCCAGCCCCCGCTCGGTGTGGCCGCGACCATGTTCCCCCAGCGGTCCACGACATCGACGTGGCAGGTGTCGCCTCGCCCCTCGTCGACAGAACCGAAGGTCGGCTCTCCCAACCCGGCGCTCGACGCCCCCGCCGACGTGAAGGAGTCCGCGGGCAGGATGAGCGGACGACCGTCGGGCGAGCCCGGTCGCAGCGGACCGGTGTCCGCTCTGTCGGTCACCAGCGCACGCCGCTCGGCGTTGTAGCTCTCGGTCAGGAAGCTCTCGATGTCGATCGGCGAGAACGCCGGGTCGCCGTAGTGCGCCTCGCGATCGGCGAAGGCCAGCTTCGCGCACTCGGTCACAATGTGGACGAACTCTGCGGAGGCCGGCTCGCAGGCGGTGAGGTCCCACCCCTTCAACAATGCGAGTTGCTGCAGGAAGACGGGGCCCTGGCTCCAGGCGCCGGGCTTCAGGACCGTGTTGCCGTGGTAGTCCAGCGAGACGGGGTCCTCATAGGTCGGCGACCAGTTCGCCAGGTCGTCACCGGACAGCAGGCCCGTGTGCCGGCCGCCTGAGGAATCAAGAACCGGCGTCGAGGAGACATAATCCGTGATCGCTTCGGCGACGAAACCCCGGTAGAAGACGTCCAGAGCAGCGTCCAGTTGGCCCTCGCGGCTCGTGCTGCTTGCCTCGGCCTGCTCGATGATGCGGTCGAGCGTGTCGGCGAGCGCGGGGTTGCGCAAGGTCGTACCCGGCCGGGGGGCGGCCCCTCCGTCCAGCCAGAGGTCACGGCACGAGGTCCAGTGCTCCAGGAAGAGCTGGGTCACAGAACCGATGGTCTCGGAGATCTTCGGCAGGCAGACAAAGCCGGAACGGGCGTAGTAGACGGCATAATCGAGGACCTCACGGAGGCTGATGGTGCCGTAGTCGCGCACCAGCCGGATCCAGGCACCGAACGCTCCGGGCACGCAGGCGGCGAGAAAACCCGAGCCTGGGATCGCGTCGAGCCCGAGCTCGCGGAAGACCTCGATCTTGGCCGCTTGGGGTGCGGGACCCTGTCCGCACAGCACGAAGCTCGATCGTGAAGTGGAGTCCCAGCCCAGGATCGGTACGTCGCCGCCGATGCCGTTGAGATGTGGTTCGACGACCTGTAGCACGAACGCCGAGGCGGCCGCCGCGTCGAAGGCGTTGCCGCCGCGTTCGAGCACGCTCATCCCACACTGGGAGGCGAGCCAGTGGGTGGAGGAGACCATACCGAAACCGCCCTGGAGCTCGGGGCGCGCGAGTGGCATCTCGTTCATCGGGGCACCACCGTGCCGTACAGCTCGGCCAGGGCCGAGTCGAGGCGGGCCAAGCCGGCCGCGGAGGGGATCGTCAGGCGGATGGCGTCCGGAACACCGAGGTCACGCCCGGGGCGTACCGCTATGCCATGGGATGCCAGGTGATCGACGACGAGGTCGCTCTGGGGTGTCAGGACCAGGATGAAGTTCGCCTGTGAGGGGACGAACTCCAGTCCATGACGCCGAAGCATCTCCTCGACGCGGAGTCGACTATGAACGATCTCGCCGACGGCGTTCGCGGTCTCGGTGTGATGAGCGACGGCGTTCGCCGCGGTGATCTGAGCGAGAGTGTTGACCGAGAACGGCAGGCGGAGCCGCGCGATGGTCTGTGCGATGTCGCGGTGCGCGACGAGGTAGCCGACGCGGACACCCGCGAGTGCGTGTGCCTTGGAGAACGTCCGTAGGACGACCACTCGGGGCTCGCGCACCGCTTCTGCCACCGTGTCCAGGCCGGCCTCGGCCGCGAAGTCGACGTACGCCTCATCGATCACGATCATCCGTGCCGCGCTCTCACCTATGAACGACAAGAGATCTTCCGGGCGCACGACGGTTCCCGTGGGATTGTGGGGGTTGCAGATGAAAGCCACGTCGACGTCGGCCGTCGCCATCGCCCCGAGATCGTGGCGCCAGTCGATCAGCGGGACCCGTTCGACGCGAGCTCCCAGCCGGCCGGCGCAGAGCTCGTAGAGCGAGTAGCCGGGCGTGGCCGTGACGATGCTTCCGGTGTATGCGGCATAAGCCTGGATGAGAAGCATGATCAGTTCGTCGGAGCCGTTCCCGACGACGACCTCATCGGGGTCGACCCCGTGCAGCTCGCCCAAGGCCGTGCGCAACGCCGTCGCTTCAGGGTCAGGGTAGCGATGCAGATCCAGGTCCGCGGTATCGACCGACCGCGCAGAGAGCCAGGCGGGAGGCGCCGGGCACTCGTTCGACGCCAGTCTTCCATCCTGGGTAGCGGCCTTCAGCCCGGGCCGATATCCCACGGCTCCTTCCAGCCATGGCCTGAGGAGCGGACGCTGCTGCATAGGGCTTCTCCTGGTTCCATCCCGGGTTCACCGCAGGACTGGACGGCGTGTCGTACGCGTCATGGATGTGTCATCCCATGGTCATGGAAACCAGTCGATCTGGCCACCGCCCCGACACCCTTGCTGTCTCATATGTGGCACAGTGATGGTCGGCGCGGCATTGATGCCCATTCGGAGAGGTGACAGCCTTCTTGGAACCTCTTCGCGGTGCGTGTCACGTCTTCGCGGTGCGTGTCACCCCACCGCTTGCCGCTAGGAGAACCGATGACCGTATCCCCCCCGCACAAGTCCGCCGACGCGACGCCCCGCCGGCGTCGGTCGCTCCCCTTGAACAAGCTGCGATACATCGGGCCCGCCTTCATCGTGGGAGCCCTGACGTTCGGGCCGGGTAATGCCGTGGCGTCGGCGACTCTCGGGGCCGAGTCGGGTTACACCGTCCTCTGGCTTCTGGTCCTCTCGAGCATCCTCATGCTCGTCTTCACCGACATGGCCGTGCGCATCGCGATGTGCTACCCGACGTCCATCATTCAAGCCATCAAGAACCACATCGCTCGCCCTGTCGGCGTCATCGCGGGAATCTGCTTCTTCATCCTCGCCGTCACGTTCGGGGCCGGGAGCATGATCGGTGCCTCGCTCGGGCTCCAGGTCATCACCGGCATGGACATCAAGCCCCTCTCCGCGATCTGTGCGGCCGCGGCCATCGCGCTGCTGTGGAGCGGTGGCGCCTACAAGCGGCTGGAACGCGTGATGGTCGTGGCCATGGCGGTCATGGCCGTGGCCTTCATCTCGACGGCGGTCATCTCGGGCCCGGACCTCGGCGCCATGGCAGCCGGCCTGGTGCCCTCGCAGGTGCCGGGTGGGCTCATCGCCGCTTTCGCGCTGCTGGGGACGAACCTGTCCTTGTACGCCGCCTTCTACATGGCGTACACGCTGCGTGACAAGGGAACGAGCCGCCTCGAGTACCGGCAGACCACGAAGTACGACACCGTCCCCGGTGTGCTGCTGCCCGGCATCCTCACGATCGCGATCATCGCCTCGGCCGCCACGGTCATTCCCGGCGCCACGATCGAGTCGGGCAACGACATGGTCGACATCCTGCGCCCGGCTCTCGGGGTCGCCGCCGTCGCGGTGTTCGCGCTCGGGCTGTTCAGCGCGGGATTCTCATCCGTCATGACCGGTGTCCCCGGTGGTCACGTCCTGTCCGATGCGCTCGGCTTCGGCGACAGCCTCGACCACCGACGGGTCCGTGTGATGGCGACCGTGGCGATCGCGGGATCGCTGCTGCTCGTCTTCGTCTTCGGAGGCGCGCCGATCCAGCTCATCCTCGCGGCGAACGCGAGCACGCTGATCCTGTTCCCCCTGCTCGCGGTCTCCCTTGTGTACCTCGCGAGTCGAAAGTCCTCGATGGGCGACCTGGCCAACCGCTGGTGGCAGACGCTCGTGGCTCTCGTCGGCGTCGCCGTCGTGTTCTGGGGCGCCTACCGCGTGGCGCTCGAACTGGTCAGCGGCTGAGAGGAGCATGACCTTGGCCACCCACCACCTCGACCTCGCGATCACCAACGCGAAGATCCTCACGATGACGAGCGACCGCCCGGTGGTGCGCGCACTCGGCACCCGTGGAGGCAGGATCGCGGTGGTGGGTGAGGACCGAGAGGTCCTGGCCCACGCGACCTCGGCGACCAGAGTCGTGGACGCCCGCGGGGCCACGGTCATACCCGGCCTCGTCGACGGCCACGCCCACCTCGACCGTGAGGGTCTGCGCGATGTGTTCGCCTCCATGGAGGGTCTGCGTACGGTCGAAGCGGTTCTCGACCGGATCTCGTCACTGGCGGCCGGGGCCGAACCGGGGCAGTGGATCGTCACCATGCCGTTGGGCGAGCCACCGTACTATGAGGGCGAACAGCCGTTTCCCACCCGGTTTCAGCTGGACCGGGTGGCACCGCGAAACCCGGTGTTCATCCGGCCGATCTGGGGCTACTGGCGGCACTCCCTCCCGCTGAGGTCGGTCATGAACGGCCTCGCGCTGGAGGCACTTGGTCCTGACGGCATCCGGGCCTGTGAATCATGGGCGGAGTTCGAGCGAGACCCGGTCTCCGGCGAGCTCAACGGCCGCGTGAACGAGCACACGTTCGAGCCTTCCGTCGAGTTCCTGCTACCGCAGTCGGCAGGCCGATTCGGCGAAGAGGCTCGGCGATCCGCGCTCCTGCGGTCGATGCGGACGTACAACGCCTCCGGCACCACCGGGATCTACGAAGGACACGGCGTCGCCGACGAGGTCGGGGCCGTATATCGCCGGGTCGCGAGCTTGTCGGAACTGACGGTCAGGGCACGGCTTCCGCTCAGCCTGCCGTGGGCGGATGCGACCGACATCGAACGAGCTCACCTGCGCGCCGCGCGTGTGTCGGCGGTCGCAGGGGATGGCGAGGGCGATGAAATGCTCCGCTTTGTCGGTGTCAGCCTCGGTTCAACGCACTCGTCTCCGGGGGTCCATGTTCGCCGGAAAGCTCGCCCCTACACCGGCTGGGCCGGGTTCGACCCCGGCTCGTCGCTGGATCCAGCGGAACTCCTGCCCGAGCTCGTCGAGTGCGCACGGGCCGGAGTCCAGGTGGCGGCCATGACACCGGACATGCTGAGCGTGTTCGAACTGGTCGATCGGGCAATCCCGATCGCCGGGCTGCGCTGGGTCCTGGGGCACATCAACGTCCTCACGCCGGCCGATATCGACCTGATCAGAAGACTCGGTCTGATCGTGACCACCCACACCAACCGTTACATCTACAAAGAGGGCCGGGAGGGCGAGAAGCGGGCCGCGGAGACCGGTGGCGTACCAGTGCCGCTGCGCAGCCTGCTCAGCGCCGGCGTGCCGGTAAGCCTGGGCACCGACAACGTCCCCACCTCGCTTTTCGGGCCGATCTGGCATGCGGTCTCACGCGAGTCCCGCAGCGGCCGCCTCGACTCACAGCACGAGCGCATCGACCGTTACCAGGCGCTGCGGGCGGCGACGATCGGCGGTGCCCTTCTGACGTTCGACGAGCGTCGACGCGGCAGGCTCGAGCCGGGCATGCAGGCCGACCTGGCGGTGCTCTCCGACGATGTGCTGGCCATCGGTGAGGCGCACATTCCCTCCATCTCAGCGGTGATGACCGTCGTGGCTGGGCGCGTGGTGCACGATCCCGACGGGCTCGCGGGGCAGGGCTCGTCCTCCTGGTGAATCGTGAGAGCCGTCCCGGGGCGGCGCCGCCCCGCACGACACGACGAACGACCGACGGTCACCCCTGAGGAGCCCCTGGGGGCTTTCCACGGATCCGGCTGGTGAGCTCATCACCGGTCTCCTGAACATGCCGGGCGATCCGCTCGACCCCGGCCGGCGCCACATCTCGGTGGTAACTCACGCCGACGGACGCGATCGGCCGGCCCTCGTGGTCGAAGACCGCGGCGGCGATGCATGAGACGCCCTCTGTCGTGCTGTTGCTCTCGATGCTGTATCCGCGTTTGCGATCCTCCTGAAGGATCGCGCGAAGTTCCGACATGTGGCGCGGACCCGTGTTGGTGCGAATGACGAGCCCGGAGGACCCCGACAGAATGGCCCGGGCCTGCGAAGCCGGAAGCGCGGCCAAGATCGCGCGCCCCACGGCCGTCAGATGCGCCGGCAGCCGGATGCCGACGGCCGTGATGAACGGCCGAGCCGGCTCAGCCGTCGTCTGCTTCAACAGGTAGAGAACGTCGGCGCCGTGCAGCACGGCCAGATGCGAGGTCATCCGGGTGCGCTGAGTGAGCCGCACCAGCAGTGGCCGCGCCGATCGTTCGAGCACTCCCGCCCGCAGGTAGCCGGATCCGATCTCGAATGCCCTGATGCCTATGCCCCACAGTCCCTCCTCGGGAAGGTGGACCACGAAGTGCATACGTTCCATCACGCGCAAGATCCGGTAAACCGTCGATCTTGATATTCCGCAATCCCGTGCAATAGTGCTGGCGGCCACCGGCTGCGCACACCGGGACAGGTAGACGAGAATCTTCAACGTGCGCTCGGTGGGTTTTTCTCCGGCGTAAATCTCTGAGCGGGCACTCATCACGCCATTATCGCTTCCGCGGTAACGCCCCCCTCCGGGCAGCGGTCCCGGCCGATGCGGCGGAGAGGCGTTGATCAGCGGCGATGACAGGACCTTCGCCCCTAACGATGACCACCTCTGAGCGCGCATCCTGGACGGCATGAAACTTGATTCGGCCGGCTTGGAGATCCTCTCGCGCGAGGAGTGTCTCGACCTTTTGAGCTCGTCTCCCATCGGGAGAATCGTCTTCACGGATCGCGCCCTCCCCGCCGTCCAGCCGGTCAACTTCTGCCTGTTCGAGGGGAACGTCGTCATCCGTACCATGGCCGGCTCGAAGCTCGCAGCGGCCGCGCGCAACGCCGTGGTGGCCTTCGAGGTCGACGACTTCGACGCCGAGATGCGCTGGGGATGGTCGGTGACCGCGGTCGGACACGCACGCGCCGTGTCCGAGCCGGAGGAGACCGCCCGCCTGTCGCGGCTGCCGCTGTCACCGTGGGCGCCGGGGGATCGCGACCATTTCATCGTGATGGCACCGGAGCAGATCTCCGGCCGCCGGATCCGGCCGCCCGAGCCCGCGGAAACCGCCGCCGCGACATCTCGGCGGGACGGCACGCCTGAGTGACGTGGATCGCCTGGGTGAGGTGACCGGGGGAGACGTCCTGCTCAGCCGTACGGCCCGGCGTTCACCGGGAAGCCGGCGAGACGAGGCCGCTCTCGTACGCGGCGATCACGAGCTGGGCCCGGTCCCGCGCGCCGAGCTTGGCGAGCAGGTGGCCGATGTGCGTCTTCACGGTCGCCACGCTCACGTGGAGCCCGGTGGAGATCTCGGCGTTGGACAGCCCACGTGCGATCAACGTCAGCACCTCGCGTTCGCGTGCGGTCAGCTCGTTCAGCCGCGCCGCCCCGGCGGCCGGGGCCGCCGGCGGGGGCACCCGGACGAACTCGCTGATCAGCCGCCGGGTGACGGTAGGGGCCAGCAGGCCGTCGCCGGCCGCGACGACGCGGATGGCCGACAACAGGTCGCCCGGTGGGGTGCTCTTCAGCAGGAACCCGCTGGCCCCGGCACGCAGGCCCGCGTAGACGTACTCGTCCAGGTCGAACGTGGTGAGGATCAGTACGCGCACACCCGCGGTCTCGGGCGAGCCGCAGATGCGCCGGGTCGCCTCGATGCCGTCCATTCCGGGCATCCGCACGTCCATGAGCACGACGTCGGGAAGCTCACGGCGGGCCAGCTCCACCGCCTCCGCCCCGGTCCCCGCCTCCCCGACCGTGCTGAGGTCGGGGGCCGTGTCGACGAGCACGCGGAAGCTCCCCCGCAGCAGGGCCTGGTCGTCGGCGACCAGCACCCGGATCACCTCACCCATGGCCCCACCCCCGGGCGGAGGCGTCGAGCGGCAGCCGGGCCCGCACCACGAACCCGCCGCCGGGGCGCGGCCCGGCCTCGAACGCCCCGCCGTACACGAGGGCGCGCTCACGCATGCCGATGATGCCGTGGCCGGCCCCCGAGGGGAGGACCCGCTCCCCCGGGCCGTCGTCGGTCACCTCGATCCGCACCTCACCGGCGGTCTCCTCGATCACGACCCGGCAGCGGGCCGGGGCGGCATGCTTCACCACGTTCGTCACCGCCTCCTGGACGATCCGGTAGACCGACAGCTCGACGCCCTCGGGCAGCCGCCGCGGCACCCGTACGTCCAGGTCCACCCCGACCCCGGCCATTGCCGCCCGGTCGGCCAGCTCGGGCAGCGCGGCGAGCCCGGGCAGCGGCCCGAGATCGGCGGGCGTCTCCCCCGAGCGCAGCACGCCGAGCATGTGCCGCATCTCGGCGAGCGCCTCCCGGCTCGTCACCTCGATGACGCGCAGCGCGTCACGCACCTCGTCGGGGCGTTCGTCGGCCACGTGGTTGGCGATCGCCGCCTTCACCCCGATCACGCTCAACGTGTGGGAGACGACGTCGTGCAGCTCGCGGGCGATGCGCAGCCGCTCCTCGGCGACGGCCTGCCCGGCGAGTTGCTCGGCGGCACGGGCGGCATAGCCGCGCCGCTCCCGCACGGCCCGGCCGATCGTCCAGGCTCCGCCCATCACGACGCAGCCGAGCGCACCCCACCCCCAGAGCGCGTCGATCTCCATCTCCGGAGCCGGACCGGCCATGACCGCGAGCAGCGCCAGGAGCATCGTGCCGGCGGCGATGGCGAAGGTGGGCTCCCACCGCCGGCGCGGGGTGGTGACGGCGACCAGGTAGAGCGCGTAGGCCGCGGCCGCGAACGGCTCACGCACCACGCCGAGGAGCAGACCGGCCACGGACCCCGCGAGGGTGACGCAGAAGACCGGCGTCGGCCACAACCGTCTGACCGCCACCGGCAGCCCGATCGCGGCCGTGGTCAGGCACCGGGCCCACAGCGGAATCGCCGGCGCGTACCCGAACGAGCCGAGGAAGAGCACGAACGCGTATCCGCCTCCGGCCGCCGCGTCGAGCGTGATCAGCTCACCGCGGCGCAGCCGCCGGGGCAGCAGCGGCCGCACGTCCGGGTCGTCCACGTCCATCACGGTAGCCCGGCCGGCCCCGGGCCGCCTCCGCCCACGGTAGGTCATCCCCCGGTCTGAGCCCGGCCCTGGCCCGGCACGCGGAAACCGGACCCGGGTCCGATGCGCGCGGGGGCCCGCGGACGGGACCGTGTGGTGCGTGATCGAAGTGAGCGAACTGACCAAGCGGTACGGCTCGGCCGTCGCGGTCGACCGACTGACGTTCCACGTGAAACCAGGGCAGGTGACCGGGTTCCTCGGTCCGAACGGCGCCGGCAAGTCCACCACGATGCGGGTGGTCCTCGGCCTGGACCGGCCCACGTCGGGACGGGCCCTCGTGAACGGCCGCCGTTACGCGGAGATGCGGCGCCCGATGCGTGAGGTGGGCGCGCTGCTCGACGCCGGAGCCGTACACGGCGGGCGCACCGCCCTCGACCACCTGCGCTGGCTGGCCCGAAGCAACGGGATCGGATCGGACCGGGTGGTGTCCCTGCTCGAGCTGGTCGGGCTGGCCGGGGTCGCGCGCAAGCGGATCCGCACGTTCTCCCTCGGCATGAAGCAGCGGCTCGGGATCGCCGCTGCGCTGCTCGGCGACCCCGGCGTGCTGCTGTTCGACGAGCCGGTCAACGGGCTCGACCCGGACGGGGTCCGCTGGATCAGGGAGCTGATGCGCGGCCTCGCCGCCGAGGGACGCACCGTGCTGCTGTCGAGCCATCTGATGAGTGAGATGGAGCGTACGGCCGACCACCTGGTGATCATCGGCCGCGGGCGGCTGATCGCGGACACCTCGGTGGGGGAACTGGTCGGACGGTTCCAGCGGGGCGTGCTGGTCCGCAGCCCCAGGGCGGGTGAGCTGGCCGACCTGCTGAAGGCCAGGGGCGCGACCGTCGTCACCGAGCCGGGCGGGGGGCTGACCGTCAGCGGGCTCGACGCGGGGGAGATCGGCGACCTGGCCGCCGGGCGGGGGATCCCGGTCCACGAGGTCACCTCGCTCACCACCTCCCTGGAGGACACCTACATGCGGCTCACCGCCGGAAGCGCCGCCCACGCATCATCGCCCGAGAGGACCGCCCGATGATCGACGCACTCGCCGCGGAATGGCTGAAGATCCGCACTCTGCGGTCGACCCTGATCGTGCTCGTGGTCCTGGCCGTCTTCGTGGGCCTGATGGCCCTGCTTGCGGTGTACGCGGCCACCGCCTGGGACGCCATGTCCCCGGAGCAGCGCTCACGCTCGGCCGTGTCCGATCTGGCGCCGCTCACGGAGTGGGTCGCCTCGCTGGCCATGGCCGTGCTCGGCGTGCTGACGATCACCGGTGAGTACGGCACCGGCATGATCAGGACGACGTTCGCCGCGATGCCGGCGCGGGGTGTGGTGCTGACCGCGAAGGCCGGTGTCGTCGCGGCCGTCTCGTACATCAGCGGGCTCGCCGCGGTGGTGGCCACGTTCGCCGTGAGCCGCCTGATCATCGGTGACCGGCCGATCCCCGGGCAGTCGGCTGAGCCGTTCGCCGACCGGCTCCCCCTGTTCCTCGCGATGGCGCTGTCGATCACGATGTTCGCGCTGATCGGGCTGTTCCTGGGGACGCTCACCCGATCGGCCGCCGGGTCGATCGCCATCCTCGTGGCGGTGTGGTACCTGATCCCGATCGTCGTGAACCATCTGCCGGCGCCGTGGCACGAGCGGATCGGCTCGCTGGTGCCGAGCGCCCTCACGGGTCAGCTCGCCGGCACCGGCAACCCCGACTCGGTCTACGGCTCCCTGCTGTCGCCACCGGTCGCGCTGGCCGTCATGGCCGCCTACGTCGCCGTGCCGTACGGCCTGGCCGCGCTGCGCGTCACCCGCCGCGACGCCTGAACGGCGCCGGCTGCGGGTTCGGGTTCGGGTTCGGCTGCGGGTTCGGCGGCGTGCTGCGGGTTCACGGTTCGCGGTGAGGCGGGTTCACGGTTTGCGTGCGAGGGCGGCGAAGCCGGCGACCTCGGAGGGCTCGCCGAAGGGGGTGTCCTCCGGCCGCCACCGGGACATCGAGACCAGGCCGGGCTCCACGAGTTCCAGCCCGTCGAAGAATCCGCTGACCTGCTGCCTGCTGCGGGGCGTGAGCGGCACCCGCGCGTTCTCGTTCCAGACCGCCAGCGCGTCGGCGTTCGCCTTCCTGACCGCCTCGTCGCCGATGTCGTACGTCGAGTGGGTGACGGCCAGATAGCTGCCCGACGGCACGGCGTCCAGCAGCCTGGCCAGGATCGTGCACACCTCGTCGTAATCGGGGATGTAGTGCAGGATGCCCAGCAGCATGATGGCGACCGGGCGGTCGAAGTCCAGTGTCTCGGCCGCCGCCGCCACGATCACATCCGGCTGCCGGAGGTCGGCCTCGATGTAGTCGGTCACCCCCGGGGGTGTGCTGGTCAGCAGGGCCTGGGCGTGCACCAGGACCAGGGGGTCGTTGTCGACGTAGACCACCCGCGACTCCGGTGCGACCCGCTGGGCCACCTCGTGGGTGTTGTCCATGGTGGGCAGGCCGGTGCCGATGTCCAGGAACTGCCGGATGCCGAGCTCACCGGCCAGATGCCGGACGGCGCGCTTCAGGAAGCCCCGGTCGTTGCGGGCGATCTCGGTGATCTGCGGGAAGACGCGCATGGCCTGCTCGGCGACCATCCGGTCGACCGGATAGTTGTCCTTGCCGCCGAGGAAGTAGTTCCAGACCCTGGCGCTCTGCGGCACGCTCGTGTCGATTTCCCGTGCCCTCGCCGGCTGCTCCGAAGATGGGGGGAAATCCTGGTCGGTCACGGCGAACCTTCTCCCGCTCGGTCTACACGAGTGAAAACGAGCCTATCTCGAATTCGATCATCGCTCCAGGGAGATGGTCGATCAATCACTCAGGGAACGCCGGAAGCGGGATTGCCGACGGGTGGGGTGGCTTCCGGCTGCAGCACCGTGAGGCCGCTGGTGGACACGATCTCCTGCAGGTGGCTCACATACGTCCGGAACGCGGTGCGACCCAGGTCCGTCAGGCGATACCAGGTCCTCGGCCGCTTGCCCACGTAGCCCTTGCGCAGCTGGACATATCCGGCCGCCTCCAGCGCACTGCCATGCTTCGACAGGACCGAATCGCTCACGCCGACGGCATCCCGTACGAATCCGAACTCGGCCTCCTCCACAGCGGCCAGCAGCGAGACGATCCGCAGCCGGACCGGCGCGTGGATGACCGGGTCGAGATCGATCAACGTTCCTCTTCGAGCTTGCGAGCCATCCGCCGGGAGGACCATCGGGAGATCAATGGGCTTCCCAGGGCGAGGTAGACGGCGAACGCGAGGCTGCCGAAGGTCCGCCAGTAAGTCATCCCCATGGTGTTGAAGAGGAACATCAACCCCAGCATGAGACCGATCCCCACCGAGAACCACGGCAGGAACACGGGCAGAAAAGCGGGCCACGCCAGCCCGCTGCCGGCGGTCATCCGCCGGGTCCTCGCCAGCACGGCGATCAGGGCGCCCAGTCCGAGGAATATCGAAATCCCGACACCGACTCTGACCAGGTTCGGAATGCCGGGCTCGGTGATGAATTGGAGCCCGGTCAGGAACAGCCCGATCCCTCCCAAGTACCATGCCGGAAACCATCGTTGCGTTACCGCCTTCGCCTGAGTCCGGCGGATGTTCGCTAGGTTCTCTGCCGCTTCCTCTGGCTTCATACCGTCTCCTCCGGCTTCCCGACGGCCCGCCCCTCCAATATTTACAATGCAGAAAGTACTTTCCGCTTTCCGAGTCGTCAAGTACTTTCCAGGCGATCTGCCGATAGGACCAAGGTCGTGGGAAGCGTGCGGTGTGTGCGGGTGAACGGAGGTGTGGCCGTTCGGTTTCGGGCCCGTGAGCTCGTCAGGAGAACGCTATGCCACAGCCTTCAGGATGGTCTTCACCTCGTTCAGCGCCGCCTGCGGACCGAACAGGTTCAGTACGCCGGTCACGTTGAGAACGATCTCGTCGACGTCGGCGTCCGCATAGGCTCGTAACCGCTTCACCAGCCCGTCGAGATCACCGCTGAGAAATGCCCCACCTTCGACGAGGGCCCGAGCGTCCGCTGCCGGATCGACACCTTCGATGAGTATCCCGGCGCGGCGCAGCATGTCCGTGTAGTGGGGGAATTTCAAGTGCATCGCATTGCCGGCGAGAGCGATCTCCCCCGCTTCCCGGTCGGCACGCCGCAGTGCCAGCGGGACCATCGCGGTCACCTTCGGCACCGGTCGCCCCGCCGCTGCCGCGCCTTCCCGCAGGGCCGGCACGATGACGTCCCGCAGGTAGGAGGCGGGAGTAAGCCAGGTGATCGCCACGTCCGCGACCTCACCGGCCAGCCGCGCCATCCCAGGACGCAGAACGCCGAGGCCGACATCCACCCGAGGGGCGGGGAAGTCGTACAGCCCGCCCTGGAAGCAGAAGTACTCACCACTGACGTCGACCGTGTCGCCGTCGAGCAGGCCGCGCACGATCTGGACATACTCCCGCACCGCCGTGAGCTGGCTGCGGTAGGGGCGGCCGAGCATGCTCCGTTGGAAAACGGTGGGGCCGGGGCCGAAGCCGGCGATCACGGGGTGCCCGGTACTCATCGCCAGAGAGCGCGCCTGGACCGCCGCCTGGTACGGATGGCTCAACGGCATCAGGGACACGCCGATGCCGATCGGCACCCGGAAGCCCATCCCGGCGGCGAAGGCCCCCTGCTGGTGCGATTCCACGAGCATGGACTGGCCCTGCCACAGGCGCTCAGCGTTCGTCCATTGCACCATCGCGGCGTACTGCAGGACCTGCTCCGGCCGTTGCGCGACGAACGGGACCATCACCGAGTACTCTGCCACAGTCGTTTCCCCGCCCGGACTTCGTCGATTACTTGGCCATCCGCAAGAACTGCACAGCGAAGAACTACGTCGAAGAAACGAACGAGAGTCCCTCGAGTCTCACCTGCTACGGCTGCGATTGCATGTCGACAAGACATTCGTCTCGACGTTCGAGACGAGCTGCACAGGAGTACTCGTAAATCTCGTACCCCGTGACCATTGACGAGGTTAGCGATATCCATAGATGGGGTCAACCCGTATAGACCGCCTTTCCGTCGCTATGAGACTTCTCGGTAGTCCGCCCACGGATCCGATCGACGTCGATGTCCGTCATCCACTGAGCCGCCCCTCGCCTCACCCCGTTCTTGATTCTCGGGTGCCAAGTGGCCCACCCCAGCCATACAGCCACAACCCAGAAAGGACGAACCGCCCTAAACATGCGTTAATCACCCATGCGCCACTCACAGGGACGCTAACGAGGCAAAGATGGTTTGAATAGGAGATAATGCGAGAGGGGAGGACTGAGAGGGCTCGTTCAATTGATGCGCTTTGGAATCCTGGGACATCCGGTGGTTTGGCGCGACGGCCAGGAGGTGAGGCTCACCACTCGGCGATCGCGTGCTGTGCTGGCCTATCTGTTGCTGAGTGCTGATCATTCGGCATCCGTCGACGTCCTCATCGATGCGATATACGGCGACACCCCGCCCAGGAGCGCCAGGAACCAGGTGCACCGCGGGGTCGGCGAGATCAGGAAGAGCGGGATCACCGTGGACGTGCAGGGCAACGTCTACCGACTGGAGGCCGCGGAAGACGAGATCGACGCCTTCACATTCGTCTCCTTGTACCAACAAGCTTGCCTACTCGCGGATGAAGGGGACTACTCGGCCGTAGCTCAGACGCTTGAAACGGCCCTCGGACTGTGGCGAGGGCCGGCCCTTCTCGGCCTGGACAGCGATGTGTTCCTCACGGAGGCGGCCGTCTGGAATGAGCGCAGGGTGGCTGCGCTCGAGGTCCGCATCGACGCGGACCTCGCGCTCGGTCGGCACCGAGAGGTGACCGCCCGGCTGCGGCGTCTCGTGAGCCGGTATCCGCTCAGGGAGCGGTTCTATGGCCAGCTCATGGTCGCTCTGTACCGCTCGCAGCGGGGCAGCGAGGCTCTTCAGGTTTTCACCGATCTGGAAGAGCGCTTGCGGGAGGAACTGGGCGTCGACCCCGGCCCCGAGCTTCAGGAGATCAGGCTCCAGGTGCTGCGTCAGGACGCCTCCCTCGAACTCTCGCCGCCTCCGGCGGCCACGCCCAAGCAGCTTCCTCCTCTTCCCGGCACCCTTCTCGGTCGTGATACCGAGCTCGCACGGATCGTCACCCTGCTGGAGCAATGCGAACGGTCGCGACCCCGCGCGGTGGTCGTCGCAGGCCCCGGCGGAGCGGGCAAGACGAGCCTGTGCATCGCGGCCGCGCATCACCTGGCCGGCGACTACCCGGATGGGCAGTTGTTCGCCGATTGCAGCGATCCGCACGCGGCATTGCCGGGATTCCTGACCGCGCTCGGCGTGCCCGATCCGGAGCTTCCCGAGGGGGCTGACGCGTGTGCGAAACTGCTGCGCCGCATGATCTCCTCCCGACGGATGCTGATGGTGCTGGACGACGTGCGGGATCCCGAGCTGATCCGGCATCTGTTGCCCGATGGCTCCGGTTGCACGATCATCGCGAACAGCCGAGCAGTGCGCGTACAACTGCCTGGCGTCATGAACATGACGATTTCCGCTCTGGCGCCGGAAGACGCCAGAGCATTGCTGGCAGCGAGGCTGGGGGAGCCTCGGATGGCGGCGGAGCCCGAGGCGATCGATCGCGTCGTCGAACTGTGCGGCGGGCTGCCGACCGCGCTGCACGCGGCCGCCGCCAAACTGGAGGCCCGGCGTCATTGGCCGGTCAGCCGCTTGGTCGAACGGCTGACCGACCCGACGCTGATCCTCGACGAACTGGCCATGCGTCCGACGTTGCAGCACGACTACGGGGTTCTGCCCGCCCGGCAGCGTGCGGTGATTCGCAAGATGGGCTTCCTGGGACTGCCCATGGTCTCGGTCGAGACCGTCGCCGCGCTCGAAGACCTCTCTCCGGATGCGACGGAGAACCTCATGGAGGAGATGGTCGAGGCGCATCTGCTGAGCACAGACGACGGGCAGGAGTTCGGCTGTCATCCGTGGCTGTTGTCCTTCGGTGCGGAACGCGCCGCAGCCGAGGACCATCCGGATGAACTGTCCGCTGCGCTGGAAAGGGCACTGGGCGCCTGGCTGGTGCGGACGGACTCCGCCCGCGTTGGCCTGCTTGGCAGGGGCCATTCCCTTCCACAGGGTAGCGCTTTGCGTTACATCCCACCCGGTCAGACCGATATGTCACTGACAGGTTCCGCCTGGCTCGCGAAGAATCTCGGCATGATCATGCTCCTGGTGCGGCGGGCGGCCGCGGCCGGTCTGCATGAGAGCTGCTGGGAGCTGGCCATCGCACCACTTGAACTCTTTCAATCAGGCGGCTATTTCGAGGAGTGGTCGCAATCCCACGAAATCGCGCTGACCAGCGTGTGCACGGCGGACAACGTGCGCGGCCAGGCCACGTTGTACCACTCCCTCGGACAGCGGTCACTGCTCCTCGGCGATTATGTCAGGGCAGGCGAACTGCTCACCCGGGCACGTGAGCTGTTCGCGCGGCTTCACGACGATCACGGGCATGGGCTGGCTCTGTGTCTGCTCGGCCATCTGGCCCGGGTCTGCCTGGATGCGATCGAGGCTCGCCGGATCTATGAGAACGCCATCGATCTGCTGAGGGCCGGCGACGACCGGGTGGCCGAGGCCGATGCCCTGGGCGGGTTGGCGATCGTGCTCCATCACATGGATGAGCCGGATGCCTCGCATGCGGCGCTCGACCGGGCCCTGGCGCTGTGCCGGGAAGGCGGCAGCCTCCGCAGCGAGGCCCAGATCAGACAGCACATGGCCGTCCATGTGGCCAAGACCGGCAGGCCGCAGGACGCCCATCCGGAGCTCCTCCGGGCTCTGGAGATCGCCCGGTACATCGAGGACCGGGTGATGCAGTCCAAGATTCTGCTGGCTCTGGGCACCACGCAGATCCTGCTGGGCGATCCCGAAGCCGCCACGCGCCGCCTGGCGGAGGCGGAGAAGATCGCGATGGCGGCCGGGGTGTCAAGGGTCGCGGTGCGGGCCAGAATGGCGCAGGCCTTCCTCGGCGGAAACCCGACGTCCCTGCACTCCGTACTGACCTGACCCGCCGCAGGCGGTCCGGTGGATCTCGGTGGGCAGGGAGGTCCGGGTCAGCGCGGGCCGGGGCGACCTGCCGTTCGGCCGCTTCGGCTCAGTCGCTCTCGGGGAGATCCGGGGGATATCCCAGTGAGAAGCCGATCAGACCGGCCGTGTCCCAACCGTCGACGCCGATCGCCTCACGCAGAGCCGGCTGCAGCAGCCCCGCGAACATGGAACCGACAAGGCCTCGCCTGCACGCGGTGAGCCATGATCGATACGCGGCCGCGCCGCCATTGACGAGGAGCCGCCGGTAGCCGTGAGATCCCCCGGAAAGCGAGGCCGCACCGATACTGCCGGAAATCACGATCACAGCGGGAGATGCCGTGAACTCGAGCTGCAGAAACCAGCCCTCCCGCTCTCTGCTGTCGACGGGCACCTCTTTAAGGCAGGTCAGCGAACCGGTGTCGTCGCGGTAGAGGTGCAGTCCCGGTGTGACGCCCTCGACGTTCCGCACGGCGACGAGTACGCCGATGCTCCTGTCCTTCGCGGCTGCCGCGCACACCGCGTGGAGATCACCCGTCTGGATGGGAGTGGACGAGTAGAACCGCTGGGCTCTGCGCTGCCGGAGCACATCAGCGAGTGAGTGAACCGGCGGCGTGGGGTCGGACAGGGCGACCGTCGCCGTGCCGGTATCCGCTCCGAGCAGAAGCTCGTCGTCCCACTCCGGCAGCGGCCGGCCGCTCCGGCCGTCCAGATCCGTGATGAGCCGTGAAGCGATCAGGTGACGCATGACGAGGTTCATCGTGCCGCCTCCGTGTCGGATTGGTGGAGCGTGACGACGGCGGTCACCGGATTGCCCTCACGGCTCAGATCGAAAGCCGAGAGCAGCTCGTCGTCGTCCCACGCATCGAGGATCGAAGCGCGGATTCCCGCGTCAGCGGCGATCGCCTCCAACTGGGCGCAGGCCACACCCGCGTCGAGGCAGCAGATGCGGAAGGCGAGCTGCTGGTACTTGTGCGCGACTCGGCTCAGGGCCGAATGGATCGAGACGACGACCGCGGCGTCGCGCTCCACCGGATCCGGTTCCTCGCCGAGCACCGAAAGGCAATGCTCGAAGGGGTTGTAGTAATACCGGCCGGCGGCTAGGCCGGCCACGTCATTGACGATCAGGAATGCCTGCGGGGAGCCGAGGTTTCCACCGGTCGGTGCGTAACGGCGGACCTGGGGGTTGTGGGGCTCGGGTTTGAGCCCGAAGGCGCCGCGCAGCAACGCGCCGAGCGTCTGCACATCGAGTCGTCCCGCTCGGCCCGCCACGGCGGCGGGCTCGACGACGGGCAGGGATATCTTCGGGCTGCTGTCATAACTGCGGTGATCGTGCTGGATCATCAGGTTGTCCATGCGATAGTGCACCTGATGCCCCTTGGGGCTGATCTTGTCGCGTGGCGGAAAGGCGACGCCCTGGTCGTAGATGAAGGCGGGCGTCGCCGTACCACCCAATTTCGATCGTCCACAGCGCTCGCACTCGGGACGGCGTGCGAACGATTCCTGGCGCGCGGTCCAGCGTCGCAGGTCGATGGTGGCGAGCGCGGTCGAGGCCAGCGACGTGCCGATGCGGGCGCGTTGGTTGAAGACCTCTCCGGCCGCCATGGCCCAGGCCAGATCGTCGAATATGTCGCCGTCCGCCGCGACGTCCTCGCGATCTCCGGTACCGCGAGCGGCGAGGAAACAGGCGAAGCACGGGGTGTGCCGCCGGTCGAAGAGCGGACCCATTTCGAGAATGCCGTTCCTGTGGTGGAGCCGAAGCCATGTCGCGCCGGCCTCGGCGCTTCGTCGATCGAGCGCGTCGAGCAGGTCGGTGTCCTCCTCACCGCTCGACGCGACGATGATGAACTGACCGGTGTCCGGTGTGTGATCGATTGGGACGCTCCTGACCTCGTCCCCCGATGCGGCCAGGAGCGAGGCGAGCCGCGCGGCGGGCCGCCCGGTATCCACGATCAGGGCGGGCGCATTGTGCAGCGCGTGGAAGGCGGACTCGACGTTGGGCCACACCCGAGTGGTGTCCAACAGCCTGCCCACGGTCTCCGCCGCGCCCGTGGACACGCCTGCCGGCAGCCCGAGATCGGTGTCGGCTTCCTGAACGTGGCCGGAGGTGTACAGGAGGGCCAGGGCGGCGGAGACGTCGTCCGCACGGTCGGCTCCGATGACGCCGATGAGATCGGCCAGGGTACGCGTACCGTCCAGCAGAGGCAGTAGCCGGGGCAGGAGCGAACGGGCCGCCGCGCCCCCGAAGACCCTCCGTTCCGCCGTCCCTTCCAGAAGGAGACCGCGCTCGAACGGCACCGCGACCACCCCGGCATGCAGTCGCGGCCTGCGCGGCATGGAGAACTGCGGATCCTCGTTCACCGCGTGCAGCATCATGTCCGCGTAGACCCGGTGCGGCTCCATCGAGGAGTTGTCAGCGCGCCCGGCCGCCATGACCGCTTGGGGTTCCTTCATCGTGATCCCATCCACTGTTCGGCCAGATTCTCGGCGACGCCCTGCAAGCGCGCCACAGAAAGGAGATGCGGTGCGACCTCGAGCGGTCCCGAGCACACCCGGCACCGGTGTACGGGCACGACCTGCGTCTCCATCGGAACGTGGGACAGCAGGTCGAGGTGCCGTACCTTCCTGCTCTCGGCTTCCGGGTGCGCGTCGAGATTCGCCAGAGCGAGGCGGACCATCCCCGCGGCGATGCTCGGCCAATGTCCCAGGAAGCCCCGGTTCAAGACGTCGTCACTTTGTTGGATGTGACGCTCGAACGCGTCGAGAGCCGGCACCTCCCGCGAATGCTGGCGCGTCCGGGCACGGTAACAGGAAGAGCAGCCTCGGACCTCCGTCCGCGACACCGGTCCCACCCGCAGGCGAGGGAGGTCGAGGATGACGGGCAGGAATCGGCTCCGCCACCTGTGGGCCGCCTGGGAGAGCGGAAGCTCGACCTGCGGAACCGGCGCGGAACCCACCAGCAGTATGGTCCGGGCGGTCGGAAGGAATGCCAGGTCGGCCCCTGTGGGGGCGGCCTGGACTACCTGGCTGCCCTGCTCGGCGAAGAGCTGGGCGACGGCGGCGCCGAAGGCGCCCACGGCTATGACGAGATCGGGATCAGACATTGTCGTCCTCGCGGCTTAGGCGAACGGCTGTGGCCAGGGATTGAGGTCGGCTTCCTCGTGCACCGGGTATCCCATGGCCTGGGGAGCGGTGTAGAGCCGGGGAGTGCCTCTGTACTGTGCCGCCCCGATGAAGGACAGCGGCATCAACTCCGGCACGATGACGCGCACGACCCACACCCCTGCATCGCGTGCCTCATCACTGGTCAGGTCGACGGCGAATGCTTCCATTCCACATGCCCGCAGGCGTTCCAGAATCCAGACCAGAGCTTCCTCTCCCTCGGCCGGCCCCGGACCGGGCAGTTCGGAGAGCTTGGTGTGGTTGGGCGACTCCAGGAGGAAGTCGAAGGCGTGGGCGCGCTCCGGAGCGCCCATGTACAGCGCGCCGTCGTAGACGCTGTAAAAAGTCTTGGGATCGGTGCGCTCCATCGGACGGTTCCGCAGGCCGATACGACCGGCCGCCGCCTCCCTGAACACCTTGGCCACCGCCGCGGTCGGGTCGGGGTCGGTGGCGCACATGACCACAGTGCGAAGAGTCGGGTGGTGCGGGGTGACCTCCACCGAATAGATCGTCGGTACTCCGACGTCGGTGGTGGCGTCGAACAGATGCGTGGACACCCGCTGGGAATCCGCCCGCGCCAGGAACGGCGCCAGTTCCTCAGGCACCTGGTCCAGGTGCAGATGGGGCAGCGGAAGTCGCTGCAGCCAGGTCAGCGCGATCGCGTCTCTTTCGATCACCTCGCACAGTGCCTTGGTCAACGCGGTGTGGACGTCGGTATGTGCCGCGCACCCCGTGGAAATCGGCCCGGTCAGCCGCTCACCCCGGCTGGTGAAGGGAATGTGGAGGTAAACGTAGGAGACCGGGATCCAGGTGAGCCTGGCCGTCATCAGGGAGATGCCGCGC
This sequence comes from Sphaerimonospora mesophila, assembly GCF_001417795.1. Lineage (NCBI taxonomy): Bacteria > Bacillati > Actinomycetota > Actinomycetes > Streptosporangiales > Streptosporangiaceae > Sphaerimonospora > Sphaerimonospora mesophila. Next base: position 272,788 of record NZ_BCBX01000035.1, read on the forward strand.
ACCCAGCGCATGGGAGCCGTCTTGTCGGGCGGCACGATCAGGCAGCGCGGGTTGGCCGCCTCCGTGTGAGAGATGCGGGGAACCCGATCCAGATCGAGGGCGTCTGCGCCGAGTTCCTGCCCGGTCGCCCAGATGAACTGGTTCTCGCTGTACACGCAGCAGGAGTAACGCTCCAGCGCCTCGGCGATGCTGAGCCAGCGGGCCTCCGTTTCGTCGATCGACCCGCCTGCTCCGTCGATGGTGCCGGTGGTCGACTTGCCCTGAGTGGAGTGTGCCACCTGCGGTAGCACCTGCGTCAGGTCGCCCAGGGCGGCCGTGTAGACGGGAAACTGGGGATCGCCGGCAGGATTGCGGAGCCGAGTTGTGCTACCCACAAGTCCACCGAGGGGTGACACCATCGCTTCGAGCCGATCGGCTACGGGTGGTCTGACTCGCATCATGCGTCTCTTTCGTCCCAACGGAAGGTGGCGAGGGTGAGTACGACGAGCACCGCGCAGCTGCCCAACAGCACCGCGCTGCTCACTGTGACGGAGAACTCCGCGGGCACTCCCGCGATCGCATGCCGCAGCAGGTCGCCCATGTAGGTGAAGGGCAGGAACTCGGCGATCGTCTTCAGGACCGGAGGGAAGATCCCCAACGGCAGGATGACCCCGCTCAGTATCAGCACGGCCGGCACGAGGACGCCGCTCAGACCTCCCACGAGCTGGGAGGACTTCATGAGGCCACCGAGGAAGCAGCCGAGCGCCATGTTGACGGCGAAGGTCAGCAGGAACGCCCACAGCAACAGGAGCGGGTCGGCGATGCTCATCACGCCCGCCAGCGCGGACAGAATCAGGATCAGCACACCTTCCAGCAGGCACACCACCAACCGGGCCGGTAGCAGGGCCGCCAGGAAGGTCAACTTGTCCACCGGCGTCAGCCCGAGCGCCCGCAGCACACCCTTCTCGCGGAGCGTGGTCAGCGGCGCGCTGGTTCCCGTGAGCGCCAGGGACATGATCCCCATCAGCCACACCGCGGGCAGCCCGAAGGTCAGCGCGCTCACCTCCGGCTCGCCTGGCGCCAGACTCACGTCCGGCAGGAACGCGAACATCGCCACAAAGCAGAGCGGGAAGACAATGGACAACCCCACCACGAGCGGCTCGCGGATCACCTCACGCCAGGCCGTCCAGGCCAGCTCCCGGTACGGCGAGAGCCGGGTCGTCATCGCTCCACCTCCTTCAACTCGGTGCCGGTGAGCGTCACGAAGACGGTGTGGAGCGAGTTGGGGGCGACATGCACGTCCTTGGCCGTCGCGCCGTACCGGGCGCGTACCTTCTCACTGGTGCGGGCGGGGTCGTCGGTCACCAGCCGCGCGAGAGCGCCGCCGCCGTGATTGCGCAGGAGGACGGCCTTGACCCCGGGGAACCGCCGCAGCACCGCCTCGTCCGGCGGCTGCGGCAGCCGGAAGGATACGGTCTGCCCGCCATGCTGATCCATCAACGCGGACGGCGTACCGTCCGCGACGACCCGGCCGCGGTCGATGATGACCACTCGGTCGCAGAGTTGCTCCGCCTCCTCCATGGAGTGTGTGGTCACCACCACGGTCTGCTCGTCGCCACGGGCGCGGATGGCACTCCACGCGTCCTCCCTGGCGTTGGGATCCAGCGCCCCGGTGGGTTCGTCGAGCAGGAGGATCTCGCAGGATCCCGCCAGCGCCAGTACGAGCCGCAGACGCTGATACTGGCCGCCGGAGAGCCTCTTCACGCGCGCGTCGGCCTTCTCCGTGAGCCCCACCGCAGCGATGAGATCATCGACGTCTCTCGGCTTGGGATAGAAGGAGCACCACAGCCGCACGCTCTCCCGGACGGTCAGGTTGCCGAACAGGGCACCGGCCTGAGGCTGCAGGGAGACGCGCCGGGTGAACTGCTTGCGGTCGTGCAGCGGATCCAGGCCCAGCACGCGGATGACGCCGGAGTCCGGTCGGCGGATGCCTGCGACGCACTCCAGCATGGTGGTCTTTCCCGCGCCGTTGGGGCCGACCACGCCCACGATCTCGCCGCGCCGTAGGGTGAGGTCCACCCCGTCCACGGCCCGGACCGACCCGTAGGCTTTTCGGAGCGCACTCACCTCGATCACCGCGTCCATCACACCGCCGTCCGGTCCGCTATCGCGGAGACGAGGTCGGGATGTCGTTGCAATATCTCCATGAGCAGGGCTTCCTCCCGCGGGTTGATGCCGAGGCGATTGTTGGTGAGATGAAGGTGGTGGAACAGGAGGTGCGCCGAGGTCCTTCCGGAGGCCGCCGTGGCCCGGTCGCCGATCGATTCACTCAGCACCCGCAGATATCGGCCGAGATGCTCGATCCGCCGGGGCTCGTCGATGAGATTCCTGGTCCCCTCGACGATCCGGGCCGCCGTGCGGTCGGCTGAGCCGCGGATCGCGTCCAGAACGGGTTTCGGGTCGGTTCTCCCGCCTCCGCACCAGTACCACACGTACTGGTAGGCGAAGCCGGACCTGGCGGTATGCGGGAGGAGGGCCAGCGACGCCGCCATCGTCATGAGCGCGACCAGTGGCCGGCCGGTCCATGACCCTTCGTCCACGGATTCGATCGCGAAGCGGCTGGAAGCCTCGAAACAACGGTGGGCGAATTCCAATCCTGATTCGCCGCCCCATTTCACGTACTCCGGCTCGTAAATGGTTTTGACGTACCCTCGCCGGTCCTGTGCCCCCCACTGAACGCGTATCCGCGCCTCGCCCGTGACCGGAGTGGACAGCGCGCCGGTGTCGAAAAGCTCGTCGAGGGCGGCGTCGATTCGACTTTCCAGCGCGCTGATCCTGTCCTCGGTGCCCAATAAACGCAGTCTCACGTGCAGGCCGCTGGGATCCAGATATCGGAGGAAGAACCAGTTGCCTTCGCCCGATTGCGCGGTGAAATCTTCCGACAGCGGCCGGACGACCTCCTCGAGGATCACCTGGGTGCGCTGATAGGAGTCCAGGTAGATGCGGTAGTACAGCCAGTCGGCCTGCGGCCACTCCATCATGCGTCGATGTCTCCCAGGCTAAGGAAGGCGGCGAACTCCGTCGTCCTCGGCAGACCGTCGCCACCGAGCCAGCAGTGCTCACCGGTGTCGGGCAGCGCCTCGGTGATCTCCAAGGTGGTCGCGCCGGACGACTCGCCGGCCAGGGCGCTCAACGACCACGGGTCCATGAAATCGATCCACTGAGGTTTCGACCCGACCGGATCGGAGGTGGTGAACACCCGTGCGTAACCACGCTCCGGCAGCGAGAGTGCGCCTCGCCATTCCGTCACGCGCTCAAGCAGATCGAGCCATGATTCATCGGGCGCGCGAAGGGGCAGGGCATCGGCCGGCAGTCGCCAGACCGCACGTTTCATGACGAGCCTGCCAACGGCATGTCTCGGCTCGGATGTCGGTTCCGGTACGGGTCGCTGCCTGCGGAACCCCTCGCTTCCGAAGCCGGCCCAGAGCGGGGGAACCCATGGATCGCTGAGGGCCAGCAGGATCCGTCGCGGCCCATTGATCAGATGCTGGGGGATCACGCCGAGATAGGCGAACGCGACGCCCTGACCGGTGTCTCTGACGAAGGCCTGCAGCGTGTCCGACTCCGGGTCGTGCCGCAACGCCATGCCGGTCAATTCCACGGTCCGCTCCGGGGGAGGACCTCCCGGCACCCGGGAGGGCCAGCCGAGCACCGGCAGGATCTCGGGATACACCCGCTGCACCGGCGCCCAGTCCTCGGCGGCGCTGACCTGAAGCACCAGGCACTCCGGATGAAGACGCGAGAACCAACCACCGAGAGCATCGTGGATGTGGTCGCGCAAGGACGGCAGGTTCGACCAGCGTGCCAGCATGCCACCCGATCCGATGTTGATGCGATTCACCACCGTGTGATGCGCGCCCTGTCGCACCGCCTCGACGCTGGGCGCTGCGACCTGGAAGGACACGCTCACCGTCGGCGGCCCGAGCGTGCCGTGTCCACGAAGATCCTGTGGTCGCGCCGGAGGGCGGACGTCGTGGACGCGTATCTCTTCCAGAACTCGCCCGAATCTGTCGTCCTTCACGAAGGTTGTCAGATAGCTCAGCAGATCGGGACAGGTGCCGCCCCTGCCGTACCGGGAGACGAAATCGGCGACCAGCCCGGAGTACAGACGGCTTCGCTGTGTCGTGCGGGCCAACTGCCGTCGCAGGATTTCAAGATCTTCCATCACCGGGCGCGGCAGCGTGATCGCCGGACCGTCATGGCTCACGCACTCATGGAAGAACGGGGCGTTCTCGATCCAATGCGGCGGCAGCACACTCAGGTGGCGGAACGCCTTTCTCGCCCGTGCCCGTCCGGTCTCGTTGGCCGCGACCCGAGCTCGCCAGTCGGAAGTCCGTGCCTGTGAGACGACCCGGTCGAGCTCCTCGAACGTCTCCGCCATCTCGGCAGCGTCATGCGCTCGGCGGGCCAATCCGGCGAGCGCGCGGAAGGCGTCCTCCGGGGCGGTCCAGGGAGCCACGGGGAGCAGCAGGCCGGTGGCGACGAGCCGGCGGACGACCGTCGCGGGGACGCCGAGCCATGCGCGCCAGTCCACCGCCTTCCCCACGCGGCCTCCGTGCCTCAGCAGGGCCTCGCCACGGCCACCGCAGTCGACGATTTCGTCTTCCGTGAAGAAGAATCCGTTCTGGCACAGTCGAGACGAGATCAGTGCACGCGTGCCACCGTCACCGGTGCGGTGGAGGCTGGGATTCGGCAACAACGAGACGACATGCTCGAACCGCCGGTCCATGGCACAGCAGTGCAGGAGGTCCACCGCGACGCTGAGCGGGCCCGAGACAGACCGTTCCACCGCCGTGTCCGCGCCCGACGAGGCGGGCGAGCCTTCGATGCCGGCCAGCCCCAGAGAGGTGAACGTGCTGAACGGGCTCGTCTTCATCGCGATGCGTGTCACGTAGGAGAACAAGGTTCTGGCGAACCTGCTGCCCGGAGCACCCGGTTCCGCTCGCTTGGCCAGTTCCCGTGCGTAATCGGGGCTCGCCAGGGCGAGACCCGACCACAGCTCGGCGGTCTTGAGCGCGGAGAACATGGCCTGGCCGCGCGCCCTGATCACTTCATCGATGAGCCCCTCCACCGTCTCGCGTTCGTCAGCGATGCGGCGGCTGATGGCAAGCCACTGGTCGAGCCGGGCGGCGGCATCCGCGGACAGGACCGGCCGGAGCGACTCGGCATCTCGGACGGTGCGTGTGGACAGGCGGTTGTTGTGCACGTCGCGTCGGAGGCGGACGGCCGCCCTGCGGCGATCGCGATCGGCGATTCGCGGCACCAGCGTGTAGATCTCGTCGCTGATCCCTTCGGCGGACGCCACGGTCTCCTCACGCAGGACGGCCAGCTTCGTCATGGCCGCATCGATGACGTGGAGATCGACGTGATCGGCGATGCCGGGTGGAAGTGCCGCCCGCCGGACCAGAACAAGGGGAAGAATCTGTGATGACATCGCGCAGACACCTAGCCGACCGGGCCGTACGGGATTCGCGTGAAGCCGAGGAAGGAGCCGAGCAGGTACACCGCGACCGCGACCAGATACAGCACGGACAGCGTGCCGTAGGCGATGTAGATGACCCGCCGCCTGAGGCTCAGTCCGATCAGGTAGCTCGGCAGCGAGGCGCGGAGCACGATGTGCCCCAGGTAGCGCATCGCCCTGTTCCTGAGATTGATCTCTCCGGTCAGCCCCTCCAGCACCTGCTGGCCGTCGGTCGGCAGCAGGGGGTTGAGGTTGACCACCAGCAGGACGAGTTCGAGGAACACGAACACGTACGCGGTGTTCGCGAGCAGGCCATCGGCGCGCCAGACCAGGACGGCGGCCACGCCTGCCACGATCATGTCGGCGCCGGGACCCGCTACCGAGATCATGAATCTGGGGCGCCGCCGGACCAGCCGATAGGCGTCGGTGCGATCGACATAGGCGACCGGGATGAACCAGTACCACAGCGCGACGCCGAGGGATCTGACCGTGACCCCGTACCGGTGGCACACGAGGGCATGCGACAGCTCGTGGAAGACCGTCTGCACCAGCACCGCCGCCACGGCTAACACGGCGGGCAGCCCGAACATCATCGGCACGCCCAGCCGGCCGATCGTGAACACGCAGAGCGCCAGACCGAGCAGCGCGCAGGAGCCGGCCACGAAGCTGGGCAGGCCGGGGGGGAGCGGTCGCAGGATGGCCAGGGCCGGATGTACCAGCCGCTTCACCGCCGATTCGGACAGCAGCGGGAACCTGCCCATCGCGAGGCGACCGGCCCTGGCGGCCAGATGAGCCCGGTTGGACTCCGGCGGGGGTTCATACCCTTCGAAGACTCCGGCCTCGGCGAGGTCCTTCAGGGTCGCACCGAGACGGAGCCGCAGCGTGTCCCGCGGCACCTCCCACCGATCGCTCAGCTCCAGCACGATCTCGGTGCCCGAGCGTCTCCCGTCGAAAGCCGGCAGCAGCTTGACCATCTGCTTGCCGAGGCGCATATAGGACCCGCTGCGGGGGTCGTACAAGAGCGTCGTCCCGTCGGATCCCGTCATCAGTTCCAGATCCTGGCGAACACGGAGCTTCTCGTTCAAGATCCGGTCGAGGAGGGCGCTGTCGGCGCTGCCTTCTCCCAATGTGCACCACTTTCCCGTTGCACTCGGTTTTCCCATTGGCACCCGGCGGACTCGCGATGGTGATCGGCCTGCCCGGTCCGGGCAGGCCGATCCGTGAGACCTTCGTTCTCGCTCAGCCGGCCGTGGAGAAACTGCTGCTGGTGCTGAAGCTGCTGCCGGTCGACGAGGCGCAGGCGACACTGCCGGCGGTGAACGCGGTCGCGACCGTCGCGGCCGAGATCCCCTCGCTCAGGGCCTCCGCCTGCAGTTCCTCCAGATACAGATTGGCTTCCAGGTACGGGGTTTCGCCTGTCATGATCTTGAGCCCTCCCTATGGGCAGATGCAGGAGCCGGTGCTTCCCGAACTGGCGGTACTTGCGGTGCCGGTGAACGTGCCGGCGGACCCGAAGGTCCCGGCGGAGGCCCAGCAGCACGAGGCCGACTGGTTCTCCGGGAGTGCCTCGCTCCAGAGGTGCTCGATCGCCGGGAGTTCCTCGAGGAAGAGATCGTCTGTGGACACTGAACTCTGTGCCTTCCCTGACGCAGCGGTTACCACGAGGAGGAGGACGCGGTCCCCCAGGAGTAGACGCAGCCGAACGGGCAGGAGGCGCTGCTGGCGCTCGAGACGGTCGCCACCGTGGAGTTCCCCGCGTTCTGAACGGTCGGCATCTCCTCGGCGAACAACTCCGTGGAGATGGCTGCCCACTCCTCCATGTAGAGGTCCTGTTGTCGGTGCATGTGCATGTCTCCTCGATCGTGTGCTGATGATCGATCGACAGTGTGGCGAGCACCCGCTTCCCCCCGGCTTCCTCGCCGGTTCCCCGGCCTGGGAAGCTCAGGTGAAGGACAGATCCCGGCGGGAATGCGTCACGCAGGCCGCCCCCACCACGACTCCGACCATGACCGCGAAGACCCCCAGCCCGGGAAGCGGCCCCAGGACCCCGATGATGGCCGCGTTGGCTCCCACGGTCTTGAACGGCAGGTAGGCGGAGACCGAGGAGGGGATCAGGAACAGAAGGACCTGCTCGATGCCGAGCGCCCAGATCAGCAGCGCGGCGACGGCGGCCCCGGTGCTTTTCATCAGCAGCCCGGTCGCCACACCCAGCACGGCCGCCAGCGGCGCCCCCAGCAGAACACCGAGCAGCACGACGGGTCCGTCGCCGGCCAGCGGTGAGAGGTTTCCACCCGAACCGATCAGACCGCCCACCGAACCTACGATCAACCCGACCGCTGTGACTGCGAACGTGACGGTGGCCGCCGCCGCGAACTTGGCCATCAGTAGCCGGTTTCGCCAGGGAACCATCGTCGAGGTCACCCGGAACGAGCCACTGCGGAGGTCGGCCGTGGCGAGCAGTACGCCGATCACCATCATCACGTACAGCAGGACGTCCGATGGGATGGTGACGGCGTATACGCCAGAGCCCATGGAGGCGGCGGAGTCGCCGCGGGCTATCAGCGGCAGGTTGCCGTCGGCGTCGAGCGATGATCCGATCGACAGCGCGCCCAGCGCGGTCAGGAGGATCGCCGCCGCCGCCGAGATCAGATAGGCGGTGATCGTACGGAACTTCATCAGCTCAGCCGAGAAGATTTTCCCGAAGCTCATGACCGCTATCCCACCTCTCCTCTGATCTCCGCCTTCTCCGCCGTCGCCTGCATGAACGCCTGGTTCAAGCTGCGTTCTTCGTTCAGCCCGAACACGGCCACCCCGGCATCGCGCGCGAGTTGACCCACCTCGATCGTGGTGAGGCCGATGATCCGCAGGTACTGCCCGTTCCTCTCGATCACCTGGGCGCCCGCACGGCTGACCGCGGCGTCGAACTCCTGCGGCTTGTCGCACATCAGGCTGATCGTGCTGGTCTGGAAGCGCTCGATGAAGGCCGCGGCCGACCCGCTACCGACGATCTTGCTCTGCGCTATCACCACGAGGTCGTCGACGAGGTCTTCCAGTTCGCTCAGCAGATGACTGGAGACGAATATCGTCCGCCCCTGATCCCGAAAGGTGCGGAGCAGACCCTTCACCCACGCGATGCCCTCCGGATCCAGACCGTTCATGGGCTCGTCGAGGATCAGGATCTCAGGGTTGCCCACCAGTGCGATCGCCAGCGCGAGGCGTTGACGCATGCCCAGTGAGAACCGGCCGACCCGCAACCCCGCCACATCCGCCAGCCCCACCCGATCCAGGAGGGTCTCGGCCTGGCCGGCGGGCACATCGGCCAGCTTCGCCGCTATCCGAAGGCAGTCGATCGCACGCCGGGAGGGGTGAGCACACTGGGGGTCGAGTGCGGCTCCTATCTTTCGCGCCGGGACCGACCACTGATCAATGGGTTTGCCATCGACCAGCGAGCGGCCCGAGGTGGGCCGATCCAGCCCCAGGAAGAGCCTCATCGTGGTGGATTTGCCCGCACCGTTCGGGCCGAGAAAACCGGTGATCGCTCCTGCTCTGACCGCGAAGCTCGCATTGCTCACGGCGAGAACCGGGCCATACCTCTTGGTCAGGTTCTCCGCCTGCAGCATCGGTTTCATGCTCAGGTAAACTCACCGCCTTCTAAATGCGGTCCACTTTGTGGATGTGTGTCCGAATATGGCGATCCAAGGCCCCCGTCGGCTCAGCATCTCGCCGCCACCCCATGACACCGACTCGGCGGCTCATGCAAACATCGATATCAAACTTTGTCAACGATGTATCGCAATGAGAATTTTACTCAGCAGTTCGCACACACAAGACCACGTAGCGTACGCAATCGAATTGACATCATCGCCGCCGGTCGCCCGCTTCCTTCTAGATATTTTCTAGATACTTTCTAGACATTCCTAGACGCCGCCATTCGAACGTTCCCACACGCTTGAAGCAATCCAGCCGGCACCTCCGGCCGCCCCGCCACGCACACCCAGCCGGTAACCCAGAAGACATATGATGTGACTTTATGTGATGAAATGGGGTCGTCGACCACGTTCGGCTAGCGACAGATCGGATGAAACTTGCATAAATAGGACATGGCGCGCACATAAATTCGAGATTAGGTCGACCTGTTCTGTGGGGTTTAAATCGCATGAAGCACATGTATGGTGTTGGTCCTGAAACGTTGCGGCAGTAGCTGGTACGCATAGCGCGCGGACGGGTGGGGCATGCACAGCGGTCCAGACAGGCAGCAGTCTCCGGGGAACGTTGACGACGTTCTGGCCGACGACGTCGTGGTCGAAGCGGACAGGGAAGCCGCACTGGATCCGGAACAGGCTCGGAACGTACGTTTCCCGCCCCCCAATATGTTCGTCCAGATGCCCACCGACCGGTCGCCTTCACCATTACCGCTTGTGCCGTGGCGACCGCGAGCGGACGAACCGGAACCGCCGCCCCCGCCCAGCCGTAGGGGACGGTTCGAGGCGCACGAGTCACCCGCGGAAACCGAATGGAAAGCGCAAGCGACCGAGAATTCTCGCGAGCCCGAGCCGAATGCGCGGCACGATGCTCTTCCCGAGCGGAAAGCCGTTGGATCGGCCGTCTCTCCGGGTCTCCCATCGGATCGGCGGGCGCCCGGCTCGACGCTCGCCCATGAGCGGGGAGACCCTACGGTCGCCGACCGCTTCAGCAGGCGAGGGAAGCCGTGACGCCGTTGCTACGTGTCACAGACCTGAGCAAGGCCCAGGCGTTGAACGCGGTGTCGTTCTCCGTCCAGCGCGGGGAGGTGGTCTGCGTCGTCGGCCCTCCGGGCAGCGGCAAGTCCACCTTGATCGAGTGTCTGGCCGGCCTCCAGGAACCCGACACAGGACATATCGAGATCCTGGGCACAGCCGTAGGTCCAGGCCGGCGCCTGCCCGTCGGCTTGGCAGTGATTCTGAGCGACGAAGGCCTTCCAGGCCGGATGAAGGTCGCCGAGGCCCTGGTCCTGTTCTCTCGTCTGCACAACACGCGAGGCCTGCCCTCGCGGCTCCTCGACCTGCTCGACATCGAGCCACTGCTGTCCAGGCGTTTCGAGGCCCTGACCGAGGGGCAGCGGCGGAGAGCGATGATCGCGTTGGCCATGGTCGGCAACCCCGAGCTCGTCCTGATCGACGAGCCGACGACCGGTCTCAGGGAAGGCAGCGGCCGGCGTATCGAACAAGCGATCAACGAACTGCGGTCCGGCTATGGAGGCGTGTGTCTCACGCTCGCTGACCCGGTGCAGGCCGAGAGGCTCGCCGACCGGGTGGTGTTGCTGCGGGCTGGTCGCATTCTCGCGGAGGGCACACCGTCACAGCTGATCCAGACGCTCGGCTCCGTGTTCGTGCTTCGGATGCCGCCGTACGTCCGGGTCGGCAGGCCGCGCGACGTGCGCGTCCTGCCCTGTGCCACCAGCACCTACTTGTACGGCTCGCGCCAGGCGCTGGAAGAGGCGGCCGAGGAACTGGCGCCCAGGACCGGCCACAGGGCCTGGTCCATCCGCCCACCGACGCTCAAGGACGCCTATCTGACACTGTCGGCCGTCCACGAGCACGCCGCCCTGGAGCGCTGAGATGACGGGGATGGTTCGGTCGCTGATTCGGGTCGAGCTGATGCTGCTCATGCGGACGCCGGTCGTGCTCTTCGTCGTCGTGGGGATGCCGTTCGCCGTCCTACTCCTGCTGTCGCTGATGATCGGCTTCTCCTTCCCCGCTTTGGAGTTCGGGGCCATGCCGGGCGTCAGGGTCATCGACAGGCTGCTCGCCGAGATGGCGGGAACGGTCGCGGTGGCCGTCGGGATCATGGTGTGCACCACCCATGTCGCTGATGAACGTGCCTGCGGCATGCTCAGGGCGCTGCGCCGTACCCCCATGCGCTCCGGCTCGTACATCGCGGCCCAGGCGGTCGCGGCGACCGCCCTGGTCGTCGCCTCGATGACGTTGTTCACCGCGGCCACATTCGCGATCTACGGCCCGCCTCGCTCCTGGCATCCGCTGGCTCTCACGGGGGCGGCTCTGATCGTGACCTACTGCGCGTTCAGCACCGGACTGCTGCTCGGTGGCCGACGGATGTCGCCCGTCGAAGCTCGGGTGATGGCTTGGTGCTGTTTCCTTCTGCTGTTCCTCGGCAGCGGCATAGGGGTCCCGCGAGAGGGATGGAAGGAAGTGGCGCCGTGGTTCTACGAAATCACCGTCTACAACCCGCTGGCGCAGCTCAACGACTTCGTTTTCCACGCTTACCTGGGCCGGCTCTCGGATACCTGGCCTGCTGTGGCCGGACTGGTCGTGACGGCACTCATCGCGAACATCGCGACCAGGCGGACTTTCGATTGGGCCGGCCGATCATGAGCAGAGCTCTGATGGTCATCCTCCTGGGATCGCTGTTAGCGGCCGGATGCGCCCAGCGGGACGAGCGGCATCCCATCGCGATCGCCATCGCGGGAACGCCCGCCGGGGTCGCGACGTCGACCGCACCGACCACATCGACCGCGCCGAAGGCGTCGGCGGCGGCCACGACCGACGCGAAGGACGCGATGGTCGAACTGACCCGATGCCTGCGTCAGAACGGCGTCGACGTTCCCGACCCCGGCTCCCCCGAGGAGAAGGGCTGGAGGTACACGGGAGATCAGGCCACGCTGCAGAAGGCGTTCAAGGCCTGCGAGGAGTATTCGGCGCGGATACCCAACCCCTATGACGATCCCAAGGTCCGCGATCAGATGGTTCAGTTCGCCAGGTGCATGCGGGAGCACGGCATCGACATGCCGGATCCTCCCCAGCAGAACACCGGCCTCGACTACAACGACCCGATGCTCCAACAGGCCGCGAAGGAATGTGCGGAAACCATTCCGGGTTGGGGCGGCAGGCAGTGAACGACTGGCTCAGAGGCGTTCTCGTCGCGTTCGGTACCGTGGCGGCCGGCGGCCTGGTCACCGCCGGCGGCGTGCACATCTCGGGCGCGATCTTCAGCGTCGGTCCACAGGCGCCGGCGAGCGGAACGCCGACCACCCGTCCGGTCTCCGTCGCCACCAAGGAGATCACGCGAGGTGATCTCGTCGACAGGGAGAGCGTCGAAGGAAGACTCACCTATGCCGGAAACCGCACGATCAAGGCGGTTTCCGGGGGCACGATCACCAGCCTCCCCGCAGTGGGAAAGGTCATCAAGCGAGGCAAGGCGCTCTATCGGATAGACCGCAGACCACGCATCCTCATGTACGGCAGGCTTCCCGCATACCGAACGCTCAGAAAAGGAGTGAAGGGCCCGGACGTCGAGCAGTTCGAACGGAATCTCCGCGCTCTCGGCTTCGGTCGTGACGTCACCGTGGACGCCGAATTCACCGCAGCGACGGCGGAAGCCGTAAGGAAATGGCAGAGGGCCAACGGGATGAAGAGGAACGGAGAGGTGAGCCCCGCCGACATCGTCTTCCTCCCGGACGCCGTACGCGTGAACGGAAGGAACGTGGAGGTCGGAGACCAGGCAGCGCCGCAGCGGCCGACCATCGAGGTCACCACGACGGACAGGATCGTCCGTATCTCGCTGGACGCCGACAAACGGGACATGGTCAAGGTCGGCAGGAAGGTCACCGTCGAATCGGCCGATGGTAAGAGCGCCGTCGGCAAGATCTCGAAGGTGGCGAAAGTCGCCGAAGTCAAGAAGCGTCCGGACAACCAGGAGAGCGGCGCCACGGTAGAGGTGGAGATCAAGGTGGCGGGCAGAGCGCTCGGCAGCCTGGACGAGGCGCCGGTGACCGTCGAGCTGGAGTATCGGCGAGCCAAGAACGTGCTCACCGTGCCCGTGGAGGCATTGCTCGCACTACCTGAGGGCGGCTACGGGGTGGAGATCATCGAGCGAGGGCGGATCCGGCGGGTCCCGGTCGAGACCGGAGCGTTCGGCAATGGCCGGGTCGAGGTGAGCGGCGCGGAACTCGCCGAGGGCATGCAGGTTTCGGTGTCGGGTCGATGAACATGTTGGAGCTTCGCGGGGTGAGCAAGAGCTACGGCAAGGTGCTCGCGCTCCGAAACGTGGACCTGACCGTTCGAGCCGGTGAATTGGTCTCCATCGTCGGCCCGTCCGGCTCGGGTAAGTCCACGCTTCTTCAGATAGCAGGCACGCTCGACCGGCCGAGCTCCGGAACGGTACGGGTGGCCGGTTACGAGATAAGCGAACTGTCCGACGGTGAGTTGTCCGCACTACGCGCACGCTACATCGGCTTCGTCTTCCAGCGGTTCCATCTGGCCTCCGGCCTGTCCGCGCTTGACAATGTCGCCGACGGCCTGCTGTATTCCGGTCTGAGCAGGAGGCAACGCCGTGACAGGGCCGCGGCGGCGCTCGACCAGGTCGGCCTGGGCAATCGTCTTGACCACCGGCCGCACCAGTTATCCGGTGGGCAGATGCAACGTGTCGCGGTCGCCAGGGCGATCGCGTCCAAGCCGCCCCTGCTGCTTGCCGACGAGCCGACCGGCAACCTCGACTCGGCGGCGAGTGCCGAGGTCATGTCATTGTTCCACCGCTTGAATTCGACGGGCGTCACCGTCGCGATCATCACTCACGACCCAGAAGTGGCGGCGGCCTGCCCGCGACGAATACGGGTACGCGACGGTCAGGTCAGGGCGGAGAGTGCATGACGACACTGCGGCCGGCCAGGCTGCGGCCGATGGATCTTGCCCGACTCGGTGCCTCCGGGCTGACGGCCAGGCCCATGCGGGCGATCCTGGCCGCCATCGGAATCGCGATCGGGATCGCCACCATGGTCACGGTCGTCGGTGCCGCCGCGTCCAGTCAGGAGCAGATCCTGCGTCAGCTCGACATGCTGGGCACCAACCTGCTGCGGGTCGAGCCGGGCGACAGCCTCTTCGGGAAGAAGGCTCGACTGCCCAAGTCGGCCGCGGCCATGGTGAAACGCATCGAGGGCGTTGTGCAGGCCGGTCAGACCGGAGACACGGGGACCACCGTCCGCCGCAACGATCTCATTTCCAGCAGCATCTCCCTGGGCATCGCCGTCCAGGCCACCGACCTCGATCTGCTCGACACACTCGAAGGCGAGGTGCGCACCGGCGTCTGGCTCAACGCGGCCACGGAGAGACGGCCGGCGGTGGTGCTAGGGGCGGTGGCGGCGGAACGGCTCGGCCTGACCAGCCCTGGCGTCCAGGTCTGGATCGGCGACAGATGGTTCACCGTCATCGGCATCTTGGACCGGATGCCGCTGGCCGGGGAGATCGAGAGATCGGCCCTGATCGGCTTCCCTGCCGCGGAGGGCTACCTGAACCACGACGGCCACCCGACCACGGTCTACGAACGATCCTCGGACGAACACGTCGAAAGCGTTCACGCGCTGCTGGCCCGTACCGTCAATCCGGCGAACCCGAGTGAGGCCCGGGTCACCAGGCCGTCCGACACGCTCAAGGCCAAGGCCGCGGTGGCGGGGGCGTTCACCGGACTCATGCTCGGCCTGGGGGCGATCGCCCTGTTCGTCGGAGGCGTAGGTGTCGCCAACACGATGGTGGTCGCCGTGCTCGAGCGCCGCGGGGAGATCGGCCTGCGGAGATCATTCGGTGCCACCCGAGGTCAGGTCAGGACCCAGTTCCTGGTCGAGGCCCTGCTCCTGTCGACCCTCGGCGGTGGCGCCGGGGTGCTGCTCGGCGCCCTGGCCACCTTCGTCTACGCGCGGGCCAACTCACTCCCCGCCGTACTGCCGCCGTGGGCGCCCGCCGGGGCACTGGCCACGACCGTGCTGATCGGCACGCTGGCCGGCATCTATCCCGCGCTCAGAGCGGCACGCGTTCCCCCGACGGTGGCGCTCAGCACTCAGTGAGGCGGCTCGGTCGCTTTCGGCAGGGCAGCGATACCGTCGGCCGAGTCCCATTCATCGAGATCCGCCAGTAGTCGCTCGAAGTGATCACGGAGCTTGCCACGGTACTGCTGACTCATCACACGCAGTCGGGTTGCCTCCCGATCCCCCGGATCCTCGCCGGGCGCGGCCGAGCTCACCTTCGCCAGTAGCTCGAGCCGCTTCCGGCGCGCATCCTCGATCAGTTCTCGACTGTACTGCTGGGCGTCCTGGATGTACTGGTCGGCGGTCTGCTGCGCCTGTGCCAGCAGCCCGGCCGCGTACATGTGCGCCTCGTGCACCCGGCTCACCACGGTCTGGGAGTCGGCTTGATCCTCGGGATCCACCTTTTTCAACTCGCTCCCCCGGCCGGGCGGCGACACCGCCGTCTCGCCCTCCTGCGACGAAGGCGGGGACGTGGCCGGCGCAGGGGTCGAAGTGCGTTCCCGAAGGCGCGCGGCCTCCGCGGCCAGCGCCTCCTTCTCTTGGATGAGCAGGATCATTTCCTCTTCGACTCGATCGAGGAGGTTGTTGACCTGATGTTCATCCAGACCCCGCTTGCCCAGGGGCGCTCGCCTGAAGACGACGGCCCGCAACCGTGCAGGCGTGAGTCGTTCGGATGTGTGTGCACTCGACGGCACCGCCGACCGTGGCTCGTCCCATTGTGGCTCTTCCCACGAGGCGGCCTTTCCCTCAGCGGGTTCGTGCCATCCGTCATACCCGCCGTCGCCCGATCTGCCGGAGTAGGCGGCGTGAAATTCCTGAACCGCGTCATTCATGTGGCGAACCTCTGTGCCGGAGTGACCGCGCTCGCGAACCTCTCCAGATGAATACCGCTCGTGCTCCATAGCGCGTAGTGCTCGCGTTCGATGCCGAACTTTCGATGGCCACGCGCGAGCCACTGAAGGTACCGAGTGATCTGAGAAAGGTTCTCTGAGTTCTCCACCACGAAAGCGAGTGCGGTCATCAACCGATCACGCTTGTTCTTCATAGGGATCGGAAGCGACTCCCGGAGATGTGGTGCACGAAGCAACATGTCGGAAAACATGTACAACGGAACACTGTCTCCGTACTTGGCAACCAACTCAAAGTCGTCCCTGAGTCGCTGAAAGCCCAACGCGATCCCCCGGCGCCACAGCCCATTGGAGCGTGATTACCGAGGCAGTCTAGTCAGGTTTGCTCCACATGTCTATTAATCCGGCTAAATCGGATATGAGATGACGACCGGCCGGGGCCTGATTGCAGAGGCCCCGGCCCCGAGTCGACCCGGCTATGACCTCGTCGAAATTTCTCACTTCGACTACTCATAAATCCGATTTGATGCCGACTGCACGATTTGATTCCCCGCTATGGTACGACCACTTCGGGCAGTTCGACCAACGGCGGCATGCCTTCGTATCGCTCCGGTAGGTATGAGCGAAGAAGGCTCGGCCGGCCGAAGCGGTTCTCACGATGTGATGCCGACCGGATCACCGCAAAGGCCGCCGCCGGGAATCTCCCGTGACCGCCCGCCCGTCCACGGTGCCGTCGTCCGGCCCCGACGATCAGCCGAACGTCGCCGGGTCCGGGCCGAGGCGGCGGCCCGAGTCCAGCGCGGTGATCGCGTCCATCTCGTCCTGGTTGAGGGCGAAGTCGAAGACCTCGATGTTCTCGCGGATCCTCGCGGGCGTCACCGACTTGGGGATGACCACGTTGCCGAGCTGGACGTGCCAGCGGAGCACCACCTGAGCCGGGCTCTTGCCGTACCTGCCGCCGATCTCCGCGAGCAGCGGGAGATCGAGCAGGCCCTTGCCCTGGCCGAGCGGGCTCCAGGCCTCGGTGACGATGCCGTGCTTGGCGTTCACGGCCCGCAGCTCGGCCTGCCCGAGCTGCGGATGCAGCTCGATCTGGTTCACGGCGGGGACCACCTGCGCCTCGGCGAGCAGCCGCTCCAGCGCCTCCACGGTGAAGTTGGACACGCCGATGGCACGGACCCGGCCGTCCGCGTAGAGCTTCTCCAGCGCCTTCCACGCCTCCACATACCTGTCCTGCGACGGCACCGGCCAGTGGATCAGATAGAGGTCGATCACATCGAGGCCCAGACGCTCGGCGCCGGCGTCGAAGGCACGCAGCGCCTTGTCGTAGTCATGATCGTCGTTCCACAGTTTGGTGGTGACGAAGAGGTCGTCCCGGCGGACGCCGGACTCGCGTACGGCCCGGCCGACGCCCTCCTCGTTGTCATAGATCCTGGCCGTGTCGATGCTGCGATAGCCGGCCTGGATGGCGACGCCGACGGCCCGCTCGGCCTCGTCGTCGGGCACCTGCCACACCCCGAATCCGAGCTGGGGCATGTTTACACCGTTGTTCAGCGTGATGGTATTCATGCCCCCATGCTGCCCGAGTGCATCTCGATCATCGGCATCAGGCCCAGGTCAGACCGGGCGGCGGTAGTGAAACCGGGTGTATCGGGTACCGCACTCGACATGATGACGACTGAACCCGTGGCGCTGACGCGGCTCGAACCGTTCGACATCTTCGACACCGAGGCGAGGCGGCTCGACCGCTTCTTCGCCGGACTGGACGAGGAGGGGTGGAACCGGCCGACCAGGTGCGAGGGATGGACCGTGCGCGACGTGCTCGCCCACCTGGCCGGGGAGGAGATCTACAACCACGCCTGTCTCGACGACGACATGGACGGGTTCTTCGAGATGCTCGAACGCGAAGGGGTGCAGTCGGGCTTCGACGCGTTCAACGAGTGGTGCGTGCACAAGCGCCACAATCTGCCGGTCGAGCAGGTGCTGGACGAGTGGCGGAGCAAGAACGCCGAGACCCGCAGGCGGATGCGCGACCGGGGCCGGGGCGGGACGCTGCAGACGTCGGTCGGGCCCTATCCAGTGGGCCTGCAGACCTTCCATTACGACTCCGAATACGCCACGCACGGCGACGACGTGGGCGCACCCGTGGCGGACGAGGAGGCGGCGGCGAGGCTGGCATGGCGGGTCGAGGTCGGGCTGTTCGCGCTCGAGGAGCAGGGCTCGAAGGCCCGGATCGAGCGGGCCGGCGACCGGATCACGGCACATGTGGACGGCCTGTCGGCCGAGCTGACCGAAGCGGAGTTCGTCGAGGCCACGGTCGGCCGGCTGGCCACCGCCCATCCGCTCGACTCCCGGATCCGCGGCGTCCTCCGCTGTCTCGCCTGACCGGTGCCACCGATCACCGCTCCCCGGATAATAAGTCGGCTAATAAGTCGGCGCAGGTCGGGGGAGGCCCGTCGAGGGGTGCGGCCGGAACCCGTCCGCGCCGGATGAGATCCCCCTCCAGGCCGACCCGCACCACCGGCGTCAGGCGTGGCCGGGCCAGGACGCACCGGGTCCCTCCCGCTACGACGAAAGCCCCCGAGTGGAAACGGATCAGGCCGGGGTGGAACCAGCGGATGATCCGTACGGTCAGGCCGGCCCGCCGCCGCAGCCGGAAGGGAGCGCGGCGACCGGACGGGCACGGCCGGGCCGGGAGCCCGCGCTGCCCGGTCACGACGTACGGCCGGGCGACGGATGGGCCCCGCCGCATCCGCGGGGTGACCGGCCTGCGTTCCCGATGCGCCCGTGAGGCGGGCCGTACGGTCGCGGGCGCGGGCTTGGCGTGGCGGGAAAGGCGCTTCAGTAAGCTGATCATGCGAAATCCCCATTAAGGCGGCGTCGATGGCCGATCAGGTCGGGTTGGCGGCATTGCCGGGGGGATTCGGATGTGTCGCCCATCAAGTCGTCCAGGCGATTGGCGGCGACAAGGTCAACCATGCACGGTGACCGGCCACATGGCAACGAGGCGCGCCCACGCCCCACCGCGATCTTGCAGTTTCTCGCAGAGACCCGCACTGATCAGGAAATACCCCTACTGCAAGATCACGGCGAGAAGGTGTGGGAGAGTGTGGTCAGGGCAGCCAGGAGACTCGGCCGCGCAGGATGCCGTACCCGACGAAGGCGACGATGTCGATGATCGTGTGGGCGGCGACCAGCGGCATGGCCCGGCCCCAGCGCTGGTAGAGCCGCCCAAAGACCACACCCATCACCACGTTGCCGACGAATCCCCCGAAACCCTGATAGAGGTGGTACGAACCGCGCAGCACTGCCGAAACGGCCACGGACCGCCACGGCGACCAGCCGAGCTGCCCGAGCCGGTGCAGCAGATAGCCGGCGACGAGGACCTCCTCGAGCACCCCGTTCTGGGCGGCCTCCGCCACCAGCACCGGCACCCGCCACCACACCTCGGGCAGACTCTCCGGCACCACGTTGAGGTTGAAGCCGGCCTGGAACACCAGCAGGTAGAACACCAGCCCGGAGCCGCCGATCGCCGCGGCGAGCGCGGCTCCGCGCAGCAGGTCGCGGCCGGGCTCGCGGAAGTCGACGCCGATCGTCCGCATCGACTCCCCCGAGCGGACCAGCAGATAGGCGACGAGCCCGACCGGCGCCACGTTGATCGCGATCCCGGCGAGGTGCAGGGCCAGGTCCAGCCAGGGACGGCCCGGCGCCAGGGAACGGACGAGCACCGCCTCCTGACCGCCGAGCTCCTCGGGCGCGGTCAACGCGCCGATCAGGCGGATCAGCGACAGCAGCGCGCTGGCGCCCAGCGAGATCGCGAACACCGCGATGATCTCCGGCCCGATGAGCCGCGGGGTGAGCCCGCGCAGGTCGGCCCCCGTGCTGTCCGGCCTGGCGCCGGCACCATCCTCGTTCATGTTCCGCAGGTTAACGGGCGCGGCGAATCCGGACGATCCGCCCGCGACCGGTCACCGATCGAACCACGTCAGTACGGCAGCGTGCGGGACGAGAACGCAGGGGACACGAAGGGCGCCTTGAACTTCGGGAACGCCACGGTCTTGGGATTGCCGTCCGAGGTGTAGCGGTCGTTGGGGTTCGCCTTGAGCCAGTCGAGCCAGGCCGCCGAGCAGAACTTGGCGCAGTCTCCGGTCTTCGTCTTCTCCTTCGACCGGATCCGCGGAATGCCCGCCGGGTCGAAGTCCTTGGTGAACGGCGACGGCGCCGGGGTGTATCCGGCCAAGAACTCACCCTTGTAGTTGTAGGTGACCCCCTTGTAGGTCCCGTGCAGTCCCCATTCCTTCTTCTTCGGCTGGTTGCCGTACGGCAGGGCCAACGTGACCGGCGGGGTCTTGATGAGAGAGGTGATCATCGTGTGGCCGGCGACAATCTGCTTGGCCACCTCCTCCTGCGACTTGCCTTGCAGGTTCACGTGGTCGTGCGTGTGGTTGCCGATGTCGAACCCGCGGTTCTTCAGCCACTGCAGGACCTGGATCTGCTCCTCCTGACGCGTCTTGCCGAACAGGTCGCGGATCGCGTACATCGTGGCGACCGGACGGAAGCCCGGGTGCTTCTTCGCGACGTCGAGCAGGATCCCGATCGCGCAGTCCGGCGCGGGGTTGCCCATCCCATCGAGCACGAGCTGCGCGGGCGACGTGTCGTCGAAGGTCAGCACGACGGGGTGTTTACCGGCCGGGATGTCGATCTTTCCGGTCACGTACTCGGCGGCCGTGACCGGCACGTAGTCCTCCCGCGCCAGCCGTTCCAGCTCGGCGCGGAACTGCTCGGGCGTGAGGTCGTCGCCGGGGGCCGGATTCTTCATCACCCGGTGATACATGAGCACCGGGATCTGGCCCAGCTCGTTGGCCTTCACCCGTGCAGCCGCCTGCTCCTCGGCCTTGCGCGTCTTCGCCTCGGCGGCCACTTTGGCCGCCTTGGCCTGCGCGTCTTCGTGCTCAGACGGCTTGCTCCCTCCAGACGTGCAGGCGGACAGCGCTATGACGCTCAAAGACGCCATGCCGATGCCGGCAACCCTGAAGCGTCCCATTGCTCCCCCTCGACGGGCCGCGGTTCGATAGATCACTCCTACCCGCGGGGGCCGGCGAATTCACAGACAGTAGTACAAACAACACGCTGCGCATATCTCCGAGACCCTTACCTGAAGGGGGACCGCCGGGGCCGGCGAGAGGGTCGCTCCGTGATGGAGGGGACGGGGCGGGTCTACGGCTGAGGCTCCGCGCAGAAGACGACGCCCTCGCCGGACAGCTCGACCGGCCCGTCGGAGGCGGCGACGAAGACGGACTCTCCCGGCCCCAGCTTGATCTGCGACCCCGGCTCAGCGCCGAGCCGGACCCTGCCCTCGACGCACAGCACGGTCCTCGGCAGCTCGCCCGCCAGCACCCCGCCCTCGCCGGAGACGGCGATCCGCCGCAGCCGGAATTCGGGGCACGGCGGCGCGTAGACGCCATCGCCCCCCTGAACGACGGGCGGCACCGGCACCGGCTGCGCTTCGGGGTCGGTGATGCGCAACAGTCCGGGCACGTCGATCGGTTTGCCGGTGAGGCCGGCCCGCAGCACGTTGTCAGAGCACGCCATCATCTCCACGGCGAACCCGTCGAGGTAGCAGTGCAGCACCCCGGCGCCGAGGAACAGCGCCTCGCCGGGAGCCAGCTCGTGGCGGTGCATCAGCAGCGGGGCGAGCACGGCCGGGTCCTCCGGATAGCGCCGCGCGAGCCGTACGACCAGGGCGTACTCGGGGTGGTGCACGGCGGAGGCGGCCCACACGATCGACTCGATCAGCTTGCGCCTCGGCTCCGGTGTCTCCAGCAGGGCGCGCAGCGCGCCGAGGCGATCGCCGCTGGACAGCCGGTCCACGACCGGCTGGAGCGCCCGCACATGCAGCCGGTCGATCAGCTTCGCCGCCTGGTCGGCCGACCGGAGCCCGGCCAGCCCGGTGAACGGCGTGAGCGCGCAGACCAGCTCCGGCTTGTGCCACGGGTCGGTGTAGTTCGCGTCGCCCCGCGCGTGGCCCTCGGCCGCCTGCGCCGCGTCGGGGTGGACCTGCAGCGACAGCGGCCGATCCACCGCGATCAGCTTCATCAGGTAGGGCAGGCGCGCCCCGAAGCGCTCGGCGACCGGCCGCCCGAGCATCCCCACCGGGTCGGCCGCGACGGCGTCCGCCAGCGTGCGATCAGGCGCCCCGTCGCGGACCAGCAGCGACGGGCTCGCCGGATGGGCGCCGAGCCACATCTCGGCCTCCGGCCCGTCGGCGACGCGGCCGGTCAGACCGGCGATGGCCGTACGGGACCCCCAGGGGTAGTCCTTAATCGGGTTGCTGAGCAGATCCACGAGCGTCCTCGCCTAAATACCCTGACCAGGGGAAGGGAATGCCGGAAGTCCGAGCGTAACAAGGAAGTGTCCCGCACCCGGCATCCCATCCATCCCGGATGTCACCGCTTTGCCTCGTTCACGCAGCGCAGCACCGGCCGCCGGACGAGAGCATCCTTGTTCAGGCCGCGCGGGCCGAAGCCGGTGACGTGGAAGACCGCGGTCTCCCCCGGCAGCAGCGTGACGAGCTGGTCGTCCACGGTCGCGCGTGGATCGAGCCGGTCGGGGAAGATCGCCAGTTCGCGTACGACCGTCCGTGCCGTGACGGTCACCCGGAGACCACCGGCGCTCTCCTCGACCACCGTGTCGAACTCGGCCGCCGGGTAGTCCATCGCCGGATCCTCGGCGGAGAACCGGAGGGTCCGGATCCCGCCGAGGGTGGCGACCAGCACCTCGCCCGCCCGATCGTCCCACTCGCGCAGAGCGGCGGGCAGCTCGACCGTCGCCGTGCCGCGCGGCCCGGCGGACACCGTGAAGCGCTCCTTGGCGATCGGCTCGCCGGCCAGGGTCCGCCGCTCGACGGCCAGGTCTCCCGACCACGGCTCCTCTGTGTCGTTGACCGCGACCACCGAGTCGCCCTGGAAGGTCAGCAGCCGGTCGGCGTACGCCCGGCGCAGCGCGTACCACAGCGGCTTGCGCCGTCCGCCGCCGTCGACGGCGGCCCAGGAGGTGACCGGCCAGCAGTCGTTGAGCTGCCACACGATCGTGCCCATGCAGTACGGCGCGAGCGCACGGAAGCGCTCGATCCCGAAGGCCATCGCCCTGGCCTGGTTGAGCTGGGTGTAGTAGTGCCAGTCGTCGAAGCCGGTCGGCTCGGGCAGGTGCTCGCCGAGGCCGCGCAGCAGCTTCAGGTCGCCGTCGATCGCCTTCTGGTGGTGGCGGACGCCGGGCGAGTCGGGCGCGAGGGGGTCGTCGCCCACGGCGGCGCGCAGCGTCGCGTACGTCGGCGGTCCCTGGAAGCCGAACTCGGCGACGAACCTCGGCGTGTAGCTCGCGTAGTGCGTGTAGTCGTGGGTGTTCCACACCGTCCAGATGTGCACGGTGCCCCTGGCCGGGTCGTTCGGCGGCAGATCGGGGGAGCCCGAGTAGGGGCTGCCCGGCCAGTAGGGCCGGGTCGGGTCGAGCTCGGCCACGATCCGGGGCAGCAGGTCGTAGTAGAAGCCGGCGCCCCAGCTCCGGCCGTCCAGATCATCCTGCCAGCCCCAGTCGGCGTGGCCCTCGATGTTCTCGTTGTTGCCGCACCAGATCGCGAGACTGGGGTGGGCGGACAGCCGCGCCACGTGCTCGCGCGCCTCCGCCGCCACCTCGGCGGCGAACGGCCCCTCCTCGGGGTAGGCGGCGCAGGCGAACGGGAAGTCCTGCCAGACCAGCATGCCCATCTCGTCGGCGAGCGCGTAGAAGTCCTCGCTCTCGTACCTGCCGCCGCCCCACACGCGCAGGCAGTTGGCGCCCGCTTCTGCGGCCTGGGCGAACCGCTCGGCCAGCCGCTCGCGGGTGAGCCGCGACGGGAAGCAGTCGTCCGGGATCCAGTTGAACCCCTTGACGAACACCGGCCTGCCGTTGACGACCAGCGTGAACGCGTCGTCGGTCCGGTCCAGCTCGATCGAGCGGAACCCGATCCTGCCGGTCCACTCCCCGTCCGCCCCATTCCCGTCGGCGCCCTCCCCGAGGCGCACGGTCAGGTCGTACAACGGCTGGTCGCCGTGGCCGCGCGGCCACCACAGGCCGGGGCGTGGCACGTTCAGCGTGACGACCGCCGTGCGCTGCCCGGCGGCCAGCCGCACCTCCTCGGTGACGCCGGCGACCGACGCCGTCAGCGTGAGCGGGGCCTCCGTCGCCCGCTCCACCGTGACATGCACGTCGACCCTGCCGTCCGGCCCGTCGAGCGTGACCAGGGGGCGCACCTCGGCCAGCCGGGCGGCGCGCCACGTCTGGACGCCGATCGGCCGCCAGATGCCCGCCGTGACCAGGGTCGGTCCCCAGTCCCAGCCGAAGTTGCACGCCATCTTCCTGATGAACTGGTACGGCTCGGCGTACGCCCCGGGCCGGTCGCCGAGCGCCTCCCGCTGCTCCTCGGCGTAGCCGTACGGCGGGTCGAACAGCACCTTGAGCGTGTTGTCGCCCTCGCGGAGCAGGTGGCGCACCGGGAAGCGGTACGACCTGTGCATGTTGGCCGTCCGGCCGATCTCCACCCCGTTGAGCGTGATCGTCGCGACCGTGTCGAGGCCCTCGCACACCAGGTCGGCGCGCTCGTCCTCGGTGCCGGACCAGGTGAAGACCGTTTCGTACGCCCATGCCGTACGGCCGATCCAGGTCAGCCGGTTCTCGTTGTCGTCGAGGTAGGGGTCGTCGATGAGCCCGGCGTCGAGGAGATCGGTGTGGACGCAGCCGGGTACGGCCGCTGCGAGCCCGGCCACCACCGGCCGGTGCTGCCTCGTCGACGACACGGCGGTGACGGTCCATCCGTCGTGCAGGGGATGGTACGCGCTCAAGCGTTCTCCTTAGCGAGTGTTCGAGGCTCCGCCTGCGGGGGGTGGTCGGCGCAGCCGGAGCAGGCGACGAAGTGGTCCTCTTCGACCTCGGCGAGGCCCGGCCGGGTCCGGCTCTCCTCGGGAGAGTCGTGGTACGGGCACGGCCCGGCCGCGTCCCCGTCCTCGGTCTCCGGTTCGTCAATCCATTTGACGTCCAGCCGCGGGACCGAGGCCAGCAGCGAGCGGGTGTAGGGGTGGCGGGGATCGCCGAAGACCAGTTCGGTGCGGCCCATCTCCACGATCTTGCCGTTGCGCAGCACCACGGTCCGGTCGCTCACGTAGTTGCCGAGCGAGAGATCGTGGGTGACGAACAGGATGCCCAGCCCGCGCGCCCTGAGGTCGGCCAGCAGGTTCAGCACGTCGATCCTGGTGGAGGCGTCGAGCATGCTGATGATCTCGTCGGCGACCAGCAGCCGGATGTCGAGCAGCACGGCCCGCGCGATCAGCATGCGCTGGAGCTGGCCGCCGCTGAGCTGGTGGGGATAGCGGCCGAGGACCTGCCCGGGGTCGAGCCGGACGCTCTTCAGCGCGCTCTCCACCCGGCCGCGCCAGTCCGCCGCGCTCACCTGGGGAAAGTACGCCTCCTTGATCATGGCGAACACGCGGTCGGCCTTGAAGATCGGGTTGAAGCAGCTGAACGGGTCCTGGAAGACGCCCTGGACGTGCCGGTAGTAATCCTTCGTAGAGGAAACGGCCGAGATGTCCGTGTCGTTCAGCGTGATCGCGCCACGGCTCACCGGGGTCAGCCGCAGGATCATGCGGCCGATCGTGCTCTTCCCGCTGCCGCTCTCCCCGATGAGCGACACGACCTCCCCCGCGTTCACCTCGAAGCTCACGTCGGAGACGGCCGTCATCGTGCGGCCACCGAAGGCGCCGACCCGGTAGACCTTGGAGACGTTGTCGAGTTTCAGCATCGCTCACTCACCCGCCTTCCAGCACGCGACGGAGTGGCCGGGGCCGATCTCCACGAACGGGGGCTGCTCGGCGCACCGGTCGAAGGCGATCGGGCAGCGGTCGCGGAACCGGCAGCCGCCCGGTGGATCGAGCAGGGGCGGCGGGCTGCCCGGGATGCCGGACAACCTGCTGTCCTCCTCGTATCGCACGCCGACCTCGGGCAGCGCGGAGATCAGCATCTTGGTGTAGGGGTGCCGTGGCTCGGTCACCAGGACGCCCGCCGGGGCCTTCTCGGCCAGGCGTCCCGCGTACATCACCATGATCGTGTCGGCGATCTGGTAGACGAGCGAGATGTCGTGCGTGACGACGATCATGCTGGTGACCAGCCCGGCGTCGCGCAGCTGGAGCAGCGTGCCCGCCACGGCCTTCTGGCTGGACACGTCGAGTGCCGAGGTGACCTCGTCGGCGATGAGCAGCGAGGGGTTCAGCAGCGTGGAGATGACCATGACCACGCGCTGCTTCATGCCGCCCGACAGCTCCATCGGATATCTGTCGAGCACCTCGCGCGACAGCCCGACCAGGTCGAGGCGGCGCTCCAGCTCGGCCGGCTCAAGCCGTACGCCACGGGAGGCCATCAGCTCGGCCACCATCTTGCCGATCTTCCTGGTGGGGTTGAGCGCGCTCATCGAGTACTGCGGGATGACCGACACCCGGTGGAAGCGGAAGGCGTCCATCCGCGCGTCGTCCCCGATGGGCAGCTCGTCGCCGTCGAGTTCGACGGTGCCGCCGACGTGCCGCATGCGGCCGTCGAGGCGGATCAGGCTCTTGCCGAGCGTGGACTTGCCCGAGCCGGACTCCCCGGCCAGGCCCATGATCTCCCCGTCCGCGACGGTGAACGTGACACCGTCGAGCGCCTTCACGTCGCCGCGCAGCGTGCGGTAGTAGACCCGGAGGTCGGTGACCGTCAGGGACACGTCACATCTCCCTCAGCTTCGGATTGAACACCTCGTCCAGCCCGACGTTCATGACATAGAGCGCGCCGACGATGGCGGTGATGCCGGCGCCCGGCGGGATGAACCACCACCACAGGCCGAGCTGGAGCGCGCTCCACCGGGCGGCGTTGTTGAGCATCAGGCCGAGGGACACGCCCTCGGTCGGTCCGAGCCCGATGAAGTCGAGCGATGCGCCGACCAGGATCGCCCCGCCGAAGAGCAGGATGAACGTCATGAACAGGTAGGAGCTCATGTTCGGCGCGATCTCCCGAAATATGATCTTCGGGGTGCGCATGCCGCTGAGCCTGGCCAGATCCACGAAGTCGCGTGCGCGCAGCGAGAACGTCTGCGCCCTGATCGCCCGCGCCGCCCACGGCCAGGACGTCAGCCCGATGAACAGCGCCTGCAGGCCGACGCTGCGCACGCCCAGGTACGCATTGGCGATCATCAGGACGACGAGCGCGGGCAGCACGAGGACGATGTTGGTGAGCATGTTGAGGATCTCGTCGACCCAGCCGCCCCGATATCCGGCGACGAAACCGACGACCATCCCGATGATCGCGGCCAGGCCGCCGCCGAGCACGCCGACCAGGAACGTCGCGCGCAGGCCGTACAGGAACTGGGCGAAGACGTCCTGCCCGAACATCGTCGTGCCCATCCAGTAGTCGCCGGAGGGGGAGGCGGCGGGCGGCCCGACGTACTCGTTGGGTCCGTGGTCGAAGGCCATCGGGCCGAACACCGCGGCGATCAGGAGGACCACGACGACGATGAGGCCGGCGATCAGCTTCCCGTTGCGCAGCGCGAAGTGCAGCGCCTCCCGGACCGGCGTGGACGCGGCGACGGCGGCCGCGTCAGGAGCCCCGGGGGTCCCGGGGGTCGCGGCGGGTTCGGGGGTCGTCTCGGGGGTCGCGGTGGCCTCGGGGGGTTCCGGGGCCTCGGGCGCCTTGGGCGCGTCGGCGGTCACGACGCTCCTCCCATCCCCGCCCTGGTGCGCGGATCCACCAGGACGTAGACGATGTCGATGACGAAGTTGGCGATCAGCACGCCCATGACGATGAAGAGGAAGGTGCCCTGCAGCAGGAAGAAGTCCTGGTTCTGGATGGCCTGCAGGATCAGGTTGCCGAGCCCCGGATAGGAGAAGACGATCTCGGTGACCAGGGCGCCGGCCACCAGGACGCCGAGTTGGAGGGCGAGTCCGGTGATCTGCGGCAGGATCGCGTTGCGGAACGCGTACCGCCGGATCAGCCGCCCGGGGGCGCCGAGCGCCCGCAGGTAGTTGACGTAGTCCGCCTCCAGCTCATAGATGATCATGTTGCGCATGCCGATGGCCCAGCCGCCGAACGCGACCAGGAACAGCGAGGCGAACGGGAGGAACCAGTGCTGCAGCAGGCTCCCGATGAACTCCCAGGACCATCCCGGCTGCATCGCGTAGCTGTAGGCCCCGGCGACCGGGAAGATCCCCGCGATGATGCCGAGGGCCCAGGCCAGCAGGATCGCCAGCCACATGTACGGCGTCGCGGTCAGCACGTAGCCGATCGGCAGCGCGGTGTTGTCGAGCCACTTGCGGCGGGCGGCGAACGCGCCGAACCGGTTGCCCGCGACCCAGCTCAGCAGGATGGCCGGGATCAGCAGCCCCAGTGTGTACGGCACGGCACGGGTGATGACGTCGGCCACCGGCGTGGGGAACAGCCAGATGCTGACGCCGAGATCCCCGTCGAGCAGCGCTCCCCAGAAGTTGAAGTACTGCTGCCAGATCGGCATGTCGAACCCGAACAGGCCCTCGTACCGCACCCGCATGGCCTCGACGACCTCGGGCTGAGCGATGTTGGCTCGGGCGATCAGGCTCTGCACGGGGTCACCCGGCATGAACCTCGGGATCAGCCAGTTGATGGTCACGGCCACGAAGAACGTCAGGCCATATATAAGGAGTTTTCTGCCGAAATACCGGCGCAACACGACCTCCCGGTGGGGTGGCGCCCCCCTCAGGAGGTGAAGGGGGGACGCGTGAGATCGGACAGGGAGCCACCACCCCCACCCCGTGATCTTGCAGTTTCTCGCAAACCATCCCTCTGACCTGCTTGAATCCCATTTGTGATCTTACAGATTCTTGCAGAAGGTCCGCCCGACCTGCGCCTTCGCTGTTCGTGATCTTGCAGTCGTAAGTGCAAGATCACGAACAGCATTGTCGCTGATCAGAGCATATTCCTGCGAGAAACTACAAGATCGCAGAACATGAAACGCCTGGTCACGGCTCGATGTACGAGTATTCGCAAGATCACGGGATAGGGGGTCAGCCCGCGGCGGGCTGGAGCTCGGTCAGCATGAGCACGCCGCCCATTTCCAGCCAGTTACGCCACACGGTCGGGGCGTGCTTCGGCTTGCCCGCCTCGTTCGACGGCCAGTTCTTCCACACCGAGTTGGTCGTCTGGGACCACAGCCCGTTGTACCAGAGCGGAATGACCGGCATGTCCTCGAGCAGGATCTTCTGGAGCTGCGAGGTGATCCCCTTCATGCCCTCGACGTCGTCCGACTTGACCTGGTCGAGCTGCTGGGTGAGCTCCCAGGCCTCCTTGTTCTCGTACCGGCCGTAGTTCGTCGTGGTCTGCAGCTTCTGCACCGGCAGGCGGAAGATGTAGTCGTAGTACGACCACGGGGAGTTGGAGAGCTGCTTGTCGTTGTTGATGACCAGGTCGAACTTCCCGGCGTTGCGGGCATCGACGAGCGCGTTGTAGTCGGGGAAGTCGGCCTGGACGTCGATCCCCACCGCCTTGGCGCCGGCGGCGATGACCCGGGCCGCCTCCATCCAGTCGGTCCAGCCGGCCGGGACGATCAGCTTCAGCGAGATCTTCGCCCCGCTCGGCGACTCGACGAGCCCGTCACCGTTGCGGTCCTTGTAACCCGCCTCGGCCAGCAGGCTCTTGGCCTTGTCCGGGTCGTAGGAGAAGCCGAGCTGCCCCACCACGTTCTGGTCGACGTACTTCTCCCACTGCGGCAGCAGGCCGGTCGGGTTCGAGGCCTTGACCAGGTTGCCGTACACGCCCTCGACGATCTTCTTGGTGTCGATCGAGTAGGCGACCGCCTTGCGGAAGGTCGCGTCGTCCATCGGCTTCTTCTTGGTGTTCAGCCACATCCAGGCCGTGTTGGCCGACAGCATGTACGGCGGCTCGCTG
Source organism: Sphaerimonospora mesophila (assembly GCF_001417795.1). NCBI lineage: Bacteria > Bacillati > Actinomycetota > Actinomycetes > Streptosporangiales > Streptosporangiaceae > Sphaerimonospora > Sphaerimonospora mesophila. The sequence continues at coordinate 302,900 of NZ_BCBX01000035.1, forward strand.
TAGTAGGTCTCGATCCCGAAGTTCCCCTTGATGAGGTTGGCGATGCCGGGGAGGAAGTTCGTGCTCAGGTCGAGGTTCTTCTGGAGCAGCAGGCCCATCGCCACCTCGTTGCTGGAGTTGACGATGTCGACGATGTACTTGGGCTTGACGTCCTTGTTCAGCGCCTTGGTCGCCCACCAGCCGTCCCGCTTGACCCAGACCATGCGGTCCTGATCGTGGGTCTGGTAGTCGTACGGCCCGGTGCCGACCGGCTTCTCGTTGGCGCCGTTCATCACCTCGTCCTCGGACCGGCCCTCCCACAGGTGCTTGGGCACGATCGCGCGGCTGTAGAGGTGGTTCGCCCACTCCTGGTAGTTGGCCACGGAGAAGGTGAACTTGACCGTGTGCTCGTCGACCGCCTCCGCGCTCTTCAGCCACGTCCACAGCGGGTGGTACGGCACGGTCTCCATCTTGCCGAGCTCGAACGTGAAGACGACGTCGTCGGCGGTGAACGGCTTGCCGTCCGACCAGGTGACGCCCTGCCGCAGCTTGAGCGTGTACTCCTTGTCGCTCGTCCAGTCACCGCTCTCGGCCAGCCAGGGGCTGAACTCGTCGGCGTTCGGGTCATAGAGGAAGAGGGTCTCGTAGACCAGACCCTTGGTGCCGGTGGCGTAGTCCCACTCGCGCAGCGGGTTCCAGTTGGCCGGCGGTCCCCACTGGGTGCCGCTCGTGTAGAGGGTCTCGTTCCTCGGGAACGAGCCGCCGCCCTGGCCGCCGCCACCGGTGGCGGCGGCGCTCCCGGGGCTGGCCGCCTGCGTGGAAGCGCTCCCACCGCCACCAGAACATGCCGTTATGAGGCCCACCGCCAGCAGCGGCGCAAGTAACCGCGCTCGGTTTCGCATCGTGACTCTCCTTCCCCCACGCGGCGCCCGCGCGAGGTCGCTCTCCTGCCAGGCCCCGATGATGAGGGGCGGGAGTCCTGCGATATCCCGCCCTGTCCACTCCGCGGACGGTCGCCTATCGGCCGCGGAGCAGTACGTACTGAACCGTAGGTGCTAACCAGTAGGTGCTGAACCGGATAAGTAACCGAGACCGTAGATTGGTGGGCATTGCGGTGTCAATAGGGCGTAGGCGGCGCGACCATAAAGGGGTAATGTGGCCGCCACTGGACCGGTTCAGTCAAGGGGAGACGTGAGAAGACCGACGATCGCGGACATCGCGCGACGGGCGGGGGTGTCCAAGGGCGCGGTCTCGTACGCGCTGAACGGCCAACCGGGGGTGTCCGAGGCCACGCGAGCACGGATCCTCGCCATCGCGAACGAGATCGGCTGGCGGCCCAACATCGCGGCACGCGCGCTCAACGGCGCCCGGGCGCACGCGGTCGGCCTCGCCCTGTGCCGGCCGGCCCGCACGCTGGGCATGGAGCCGTTCTTCATGGAGCTCATCAGCGGCATCGAGGCCGAGCTGTCCGCCCGCTCGTACGCGCTGCTGCTGCAGGTGGTCGCCGATCACAGTGCCGAGATGACCGTTTACCACCGATGGTGGGGAGAGGGCCGGGTGGACGGGGCCTTCCTGGTCGACCTCCACGTCGAGGACCCGCGGGTGCCGGAGACGGAGTCGCTCGGCATGCCCGCCGTCGTCATCGGGCACCCTTCGGCCGCCGGATCGCTCGTGCCCGTCTGGGCCGACGACGGCGCGTCCGTAAAGGAGACGGTCGACTACCTGGTCGCGCTCGGCCACCGCCGCATCTGCCGGGTCGCCGGACTGCCGCGGCTCGTCCACACCACGATCAGAGACCGCGCGTTCACCGACGCGTGCACGCGGTTGGGCCTGACCGGCCACACGATCCTCCACACGGACTACACCGGGGAGGAGGGCGCCCGGGCCACCCGCAGGCTGCTCAGCTCGCCGGAACGGCCGACCGCGATCGTGTACGACAACGACATCATGGCCGTGGCCGGGCTGGCCGTCGCCCAGGAGATGCGGCTGAACGTGCCGTCCGACCTGTCCATCGTCGCCTGGGACGACTCACCGCTCTGCCAGGTCGTGCGGCCGCCGCTGACCGGGCTCACCCGCGACATCCCCGCGTACGGCGCGCACGCGGCGCAGCGGCTGCTCGCACTGATCGACGGCGTTGACTCCGGCCCGCTGGAGGACGAGGCGCCCCGCCTCACCCCCCGGGGCAGCACCGCGCCGCCCGGCTGACTTCGCCAACACTCCTTGGCCGGGGCTTGGACGGCGCTTGCCGGCGTTTCAGGCCCCGCCACCGGACGTGATCGCTAAACTTGGCCCGGTTTTTGCCGCTGCTGACCTTCGACCAGGGTGTACGCCCAGGTCCTGCCATCAGGAGCAACACGTGGGTCACGTCGATGTCCGTCCGGCACGACCGGTGGAGGCGGAGCCGACGCCGCGCCGGGCCACGTCGAGGTGGCGCGTCTGGCTCTGGGTGGTCCTGTCGGCGGTGCTCGGCGTCCTGACGGGGCTCGGCGGCGGGTACGTGAAGCTCACCGCCAACGTGAAGCACGAGGACGTGACCAGGCAGGATCTGGGCTCGGCACGCCCGGTGAAGATCAGCAAGGCGATGAACATCCTGATCGTCGGCTCGGACCAGCGGGGCGGCGCCAACGCCAGGTACGGCCGGGCCCCCGGCGAGCGGACGGACACCATCATCCTCGCCCACATCTCCCCGAAGCGGGACGGCGCGACCCTGATCAGCTTCCCCCGTGACTCGCTCGTCGAACTCCCGGCGTGCCCGGCGAAGCGGAACCTCCCCGGTCAGCAGGCCCACGTCGGAATGATCAACGAGTCGTTCAACTACGGCGGCATCGGCTGCACCTGGCGGACCGTCGAGAGCCTGACCGGCATCCACATCGACCACTTCGTGAAGGTCGACTTCACCGGGTTCAAGGCCATGGTCGACGCGCTGGGCGGCGTCCCCGTCTGCATCCCCCAGCCGATCCACGACACGAAGGCGCTGCTCGATCTCCCGGCGGGGCGGCAGGTCCTCGGGGGCGAGCAGGCGCTCGGGTACGTCCGGGCCCGCTACAGCCTCGGGGACGGCTCCGACATCGGCCGCATCCAGCGCCAGCAGATGTTCCTGGCCTCCATGGTCAAGCAGGCGATGAGCGGTGAGACGCTGACCCACCCGGTGAAGCTGTTCGGCTTCCTCGACGCGGCGACCAGGTCGATCACCACCGATCCCGACCTCACCGTGGGCGTGATGAAGGAGCTGCTGACCAGCGCCCGTGGCCTCACCGCCGGGCAGATCCGGTTCGTCACCACCCCCTGGCGCTACTCGATCACCCACCCCGGCCGGGTGGAGTGGGTGCAGCCCCAGGCCGAGCGGCTGTTCAAGATGGTCGCGGCCGACCGGATCGGCAAGAACGTCGAGAGCGGCCAGCAGAAGATCCCCAAGTCGCAGATCCACGTCATCGTGCGGAACGGCGCGGGCCGGCAGGGCCTCGCCACCGAGGTCGCCGCCGAGCTGGAGCAGCGTGGCTACCACATCGTCAAGGTGGAGACGGCGGCCAAGCCGTACGCCCGGACGTTCGTCAGGTACGGCCCGAACGGCGAGGCCCGGGCGTCCCGGCTGCTGCGCGAGCTGAAGAGGCCCCGGGCGTTCCCGGCGCCGGCCGCCCAGACCCAGAAGATCATCCTCGTTCTCGGCGCCGACTGGCCGGGCATGAAGCTCCCCAGGACCCTGGAGGACGTCGAAGGCTTCGACGCCACCCAGGACAGTTGCACCGCCTCCTGACCGTGCATCACCGCCTACAGGCATGGACCGGGTTTTCGGCTCACTGCGCTGAAATTTTCACATGATCACGCGGCTGCGTACGGCACGCCAAGAGCCTGTGCGGCGGCCCTCCATCCGCGCGGTCCTGAAGCATGCGGCCACGGATCTCCCCCGCGCGAGGGAGATCCCTGGTTCCTCGGGGGGAGGCGAGGCGGGGTGCTTTCGAGCAGCCTGATGACCGTGACGATGGAGCAAGTACTTCCGGTAGCCGTCGCGCCGCCGCCCCGATGGGCCGTCCGGGCGGCGCACGCCGTTCCGTTGCTGGTCCTGCCGTCGGGGCTGTGGCGCGTCGCGCTCGTGGCCGGCGTCCCGATCGGGTACGCCGCCCACGTGCCCCCTGGCGGAGTCCAGCTCCCGCCCTGGGAGCCGTTCTACATCCTCGGGCTGAGCGTGGTCAGCGAGCTGGCCGCGCTGCTGACCCTCGGGCTGGTCCGGCCCTGGGGTGAGGTGGTGCCGAGGTGGATCCCCTTCCTCGGCGGCCGAAGAGTGCGGCCGCCGGCCGCGGTCGTCCCCGCCTATACGGCCGCCACGTTCATCACCCTGATCTGGGCCTGGAGCATCCCTCGGGCGGTTCTCGGGATCGGCTCGGGGCTCGGTGAGATCTTCTCCCCGATCGGGCATGCCGTACTGGCGGTCTGCTACCTCCCGCTGCTCGCCTGGAGGCCGCTGCTGTTCGCCGTCGCCTTCTCCTACCATCGCAGGACCCGCGGGTGACTCACCCGGCTCTGGGAGGAGCGGTCAGGCGAGGCGTCCGGCGAGTTCCTCTGGCGTGATGGCCGGATGTGTGCCGGCGGTCAGAGCAGCCAGTCGAGCAGGCCGCCGCGCCCCCTCTCCTCCGGAGTCCGGGTGGGGGCCGGGGCAGGCGTCGGCTCGCTCGTCGCCGTGGGCTGGTCGGACGGCGTCACCGGTTTCTCGTTCCGCTGGGGGTCGACGACGGCCGGGCGGCGCGATGCCGTCGTCGGGGTCGGCCGTGGTGCGGACGATCTGCGGGCGGGCGTGGCCTTCTGGGTGGGGACGACCTGCTGCGTGGGAGTGACGGCGGGCGCGCTCGTCGGGGCCGTGCGTTGGCGGACGGCCGGGGAGGGCGATCGCGCCGGGGTCGCGCCCGTGGTCGGGACAGGCTCCGCCGCGGAATCGCCGATCGACTCGGCCGAGACGGCCGGCGACGACGCCACCTCCGCCTTCGCCGCACACTCGCCGGTGCAGTTCTCGACGGGCCCGCCCACCCAGGCGCTCAGCGCCCAGATCGCGGCCGCCACCGCGACGCCGACGCCGCCCACCCGGAGCAGCACGCCACCGCGCCTGCGCTCCTCGAACTCCTCCGGTTCGTCCCTGCGCCAGCCCGAGCCGAGGAACCCCGTCGAGTCCGCGGCCTCGTCCTCGTAGACGTACGGCTGCCGATCCGGGATGTCCGTACCGGTCTCACGATCGTCGTGACCGGCGGGCTCGTCGTCCTGGTCGTACGCGCCATGCCCGGCGTGGCCTCGCTCCGGGGTCCAGTCGGTGGAGAGCAGGTCGCCGCCCGGGGCATCGCCCGCCGCCGGCGGCCCGGAACGCGGCGTGCTCTCGTCCGGCCGCCGCTGGGACCAGAATCCGTCGGCCGCCGTGGCGTACCGGGGATCGGCCTGGATGTACGGACGCACGATAGGCCCGGTCTCGGGGGAGTCCTCGGGAATCCGGTCGACCATGAGGTCCTTCCTCTTGCTTGGCTCCCGCTCCGCACCGCGACGGGAAGCCCACTGGGTCGTGTTTCAAAGTCATGCCCTGCTACGCACGGTCCAGATGGCGCCTCGCTGCGTTGTCGTCGTCGCCCGTAGCTCCGGCTACGGGCTCCTCCTCCGCCTTGCGATGCGTCCATCTGGGCCCGCGCTCGCGACGGGCAGCACTTTTTCAACACTCCCTAGGTGATGTTCATAGCACCATCCGACTCCGCTTGTCCGGAACTTCCACAGGAATCACTGGAGTCACCTGAACCACCGTACTTCCTTCGACGATCTCAAAAGACCTCCACGCGGGGCGGGTCACATCGAACGGTGAGGTGTGCAAGACTCCGCTTTCAGTGGTATTCGCCCGGGTGCAAGAGGCAGGCGAGATGGGTACTGCAGGGCAGCTCCTCGTCAGGCGATATCGGCTGGTGCGCGCCCTCGGGCAAGGCGGCACGGGCATCGTCTGGGAGGGCCGGGACACCCTGCTGGAGCGCCCGGTCGCGGTCCGCCAGGTGCTGCTGCCGCCGGATCTCGGCGAGACCCGGCGGATCCGGTTCGCCCAGCGCGTCGCCCGCGCGGCGCGCCAGGCGGAACGGCTGCGCCACCCCGGCATCGCCGCCGTCTACGACGTGACCGAGGACGACGGCACCCCCTACATCGTCATGGAGCTGGTGCGTTCGCGCTCGCTGGACGGCATCGTCGCGAGCGAAGGACCACTCCCGCCCGAGCGTGCCGTCTCCGTCGCGCGCAAGCTGCTGGCCGCGCTGGCCTACGCCCACGCCGAAGGCGTACGGCACGGCGACGTGCGCCCGCCGAACGTGCTCTTCGGGCACGACGGACGGGTGCTGCTGGCCGACTTCGGCGTCGGGGCGCTCGCCGCGGATCCGGCGTTCTCCGCGTTACATCCCCGGACGGGGCACCCCCAGACGGAGCGGGCCGCAGAACTCCGGGGGGTGCGGGCCTTCCTCTCGCCGGAGCGTGCGGACGGCGGCGCCCTCACCACCGCCTCCGACATGTGGGCGCTGGGCGCCACCCTGCACTTCGCGATCACCGGGAGACCGCCCGGCGCCAACTCCCCCGAGCCGCCTCGTGAGCATGGCGGGGAACCCGGCAGGTCACCGGAAGACGTGCTCCGCACGGTGGTGAGCGGGCTGCTGGCGCGAGATCCCCGCAAACGGCTCGATCCGCAGACCGCGGACCGGCTGCTCGCCGAGGTCGAACCGGCGGCTCCCCCGCCGTCGACCGGCGAAAGCCGTACGCGCCTGAGCCGCACCCGCCTGATGGCGGGGATCGCGGCGGCGGCCATGGTCGCCGGGGCGGCCGGCGGCTGGGCGATCCTGCGCCCGGAGCCCACCGATGCGCGGATCCCGCCGGCCGCGAACGCCTCGGGCCCCGCACCGGATCTTCCGGTGACGGCGTCCGCCGCCCCGTCCCCGTCCGCGTCCGCCGGGGCCTCCCGGCTCAGGCTCAGGTGGCACAGCTCACCGGCGGGCTGGCGGGCCGCCGTGCCGCGAGGCTGGACCGCCGAACAGTCCGAGTTCTCGACCCGGTGGGTCGATCCGAAGGGCCGGGCGCAGTTCAGCGTCGAGGTCACCGCCCAGAGCGGCACCGACCCGCTGGGGACGCTTCGCGAGGCGGAAGCCATCTTCAAGGCGAAGGACTACCGCAAGCTGCGGCTCAAGACGATCTCCAGCAAGCACGGCGTCGCCGCCGACTGGGAGTTCACCTGGACGCAGCGCGGCGCCTCGGAGGAGAACCACCTGGCCGGGCGCGGGACCTACCGCCAGGTCAGGCGGGTGCTCTCCACCGGGACCACGACCAGCGTGCTGACGTGGACGACCAGGTCCGGCGACTGGGAGCGGCTGCGCCCCACCCTGACCAGGGCCTTCGCCCTGTTCCAGCCGCCCGCGGGCTGAGCCCGCCATCGGGGACCGCCGGCACCCCGGCCATGGTCATCGTCCGTCCTGCGTGGCGGGGCCCGACATGGCCAGGTGGCCGGGCGTGTGCACATGGCCGAGATCGGCGGCGAGATAGCGGGCGGCGGTGCGGAGCGCGCGCAGCATCGCCGCGACCGACGGCCGCCGGACGGCCGACTTCCTGGCGACCGCGTAGACGCGCCGCTCGACCGGCTCACCGGGAAGCCTTCTGACGGCGATCCCCCGCGTGCCGGTGGCCAGTGCGAGCGCGGGCACAGCGGCGATGCCGATGCCCTTGCCCACCAGTCCGAGGATCGTCCCCAGCCCCTCGAACTCCCAGGCCACGGGTGGCGGCCCGCCGATGTCGGCCAGCAGCCGCTCGACGGCGTCGCGGGAGGGTTCGCTCTCCGGTGTGACCATCCACGGCTCGTCTCTCAGCGCCATCAGGTCGACGGGCACCGCGGGATCGGCCATCCGATGGCGTCGCGGCACGACGAGCACCATCGGATCGGTCAGCAACGGGATGCTCGCCAGGTCGCTGTGGTCGCCCAGGTCGCTCAGCAGGCCCTGCCAATCGTCGATCAGGGCGATGTCGATCTCGCCGGACTCGACCTCTCTGATGCCGTGCCCCGGCCGGGTCTGGCGCAGCCGCAGCGCGAGTTCCCCGTGGCGGCGCAGCAGCCGGGCGAGCGCCGGCGCGAACGCCACGGCCCCCGTCGGGAAGGCGGTCACCACCACCCGCCCCGACGGCGTGCCGGCGTGCGCGGACAGGTCGGACTCGGCCGCCTCCACCATCGACAGGATCCGTCTGCCGTGCTCGACCAGGCGCCAGCCCGCGTCGGTCAGCTCGGCGCTGCGGGAGGTCCGGTCCAGCAGTACGGCTCCCGACTCGCGTTCGAGCACGGCGAGCTGCTGGGAGACGGCCGACGCGCTGTAGCCGAGCGCCTCGGCCGTGGCGGCGATGCTGCCCCGCCTGGCGAACTCGCAGATCAGGGCAATTCTCCGGATATCGAGCATCAGTTTTCCTTACTCCTGGCCCCGGAAAGCCTCGCTTGTTCTTATGCCTTCACCCAATCACCCTGGGAACGATCCATCCACGGATTCGAAGGGAAGGCAGATGAACGTCCCGATATCGGCCACCTTGGCCGCCAATGAGGAGATCGCCCGAAGACGGCAGCGCGGCCAGCACATCGTCAACCTCGCCTTCGGGGAGGCGGGCCTGCCGGTCCACCCCGCGTTACGAGACGCGCTCGCGCGGGCGAGCGGCGACAACGCGTACGGACCGGTCGCGGGCTCGGCCGCGCTGCGCGAGGCGGCGGCGGGCTACTGGGCGCGGCGCGGCATCTCCGCCGATCCCCGCCTCGTCGTCTGCGGTCCGGGCAGCAAGGCCCTGCTGTACGGCCTCCTGCTCGCCCTCGGCGGCGACATCGTGCTGCCCAGACCGAGCTGGGTCAGCTATGCGGCCCAGGCCGAGCTGGTCGGCGTCCGCCCGATCATGATCGCGCCGCCGCCCGGCGAGGGGGGCGTGCCGGATCCTGAACGGGTGGCGCCTGCGGTCGCGGCGGCCAGGGCACAGGGCAGGACGGTCACGTCACTGCTGGTCACGCTGCCGGACAACCCGACGGGCCGGCTGGCACGGCCGGAGACGGTCCGGCGGCTCGCCGAGCTGGCCCGCGAACTGGATCTGACCATCATCTCGGACGAGATCTACCGCGACCTCGTGCACGATCCGGAGGCGGACTTCCTCAGCCCGGCGGACGTCGCTCCAGAACGCACCGTCATCACGACCGGGCTGAGCAAGAGCCTCGCCCTGGGCGGCTGGCGGATCGGCGTCGCGCGACTGCCCGAGCAGGACCGGCGGGAGAGCGGCCGCCTGGACGGACCCGACCTGCGCGAACGGCTGCTGGGGGTGGCGAGCGAGATCTGGTCGAGCCCCGCGGCGCCGGTGCAGCACGCCGCGGCGTACGCCTTCGGCGAGCCGGCGGAGCTCGTCCGGCACATCGCCGACAGCCGGAGGTTGCACGGCATCGTGGCCCGCGCGGTCGCCGAGCGCTTCGCGAAGGCGGGGGCGCGGGTGGACGACCCTCAGGGGGGCTTCTACCTCTATCCGGAAATGACGGTCTTCACCGGGTCGGCGGAGTTCGCGAGCGTGCTGCTCGAACGGCACGGCGTCGCCGTACTGCCGGGAACGGCCTTCGGGGACGCCCCGGAAACGCCACGGGTGCGCGTCGCCACAAGCCAGTTGTACGGCGAGTCCGACGAGCAGCGCACGGCCGCGCTCAACGCGGAGGATCCGCTCGGACTGCCCTGGATCGCGGCCTCCCTGGGACGCCTGGAAGAGGCCCTGCGCCGCGTCTGACCGATCCACGGATCTCCGGCGGAATATTCACCTGAACTCCAGCCGATCCGCACCTCGTCACGGCACCTGTGACCTGCGGTTTCACGCACGTAACCGGACGTTGGCCCGGGCTGCCGCAAGATGTCGCCCGTCAGTGCGCACAGGGAGGTTTCGCAGGCCTCATCATTTGCTCATGCCCGCTTTTGTCACCCTGTCCGGGCGCCTCGTGCGCCTGGAACCGCTCAGCCTCGCGGCGCTTGACGATCTTGTCGCCGCGGCGAGTGAAGACCGTTCCAGTTACGCCTTCACCCGCGTTCCCGGATGCCGGGAAGAGATGGCCTCCTATGTGGAGGCCGCCATGGCTGAGCAGGCGGAGGGCCGCACCTTGCCCTTCGCCATCCGGTGGCTGCACACCGACCGCGTGGTCGGTGCCACCCGTCTGATGCACCTGGAGTACTGGCAGGGCCCCATGCCCTGGCCGCCGGGGACGAAAGGCGTGGTGGGCGAGGTCCCGTCCGTGGCGGACATCGGTTACACCTGGCTGGCCAAGTCGGCTCAGGGCACCGGGGTCAACCGGGAGAGCAAGTTCCTGCTGCTCTCCCTCGCCTTCGAGACCTGGCAGGTTCACCGGATCACCCTTAAGGCAGACGTACGCAACACGCGATCCCGGGCCGCCATCGAGGCCCTCGGCGCGCACCTGGACGGTGTGCGACGAGCGGACAGCCGAGGCGCCGACGACACGGTCCGAGATACGGCGTACTACTCGATTTTGCGCCATGAGTGGCCCGCCGTGCGCGAGCGTCTTCGCGCCCGGTTGGGCCTCGTAGAGGCGGCGTAGTCACGCCGCCGGACATATTCCGACCGCATGCACACGAGAAAGGAATCGGCGCGGCCCGAGGGCCGCGCCGGTTTGCGGCAGGAGCGGCGGCCGGCCGATCAGGCCTGGTAGCCGTACTCCTCGTCGTAGGCGTTGTACAGCTCACGCCAGCTGGCGCAGCTGCTCGGGAAGCGGCTGTGCAGCCCGATCTGACAGACCCTCACCTGGACCTTCGCCACGTCGTGGCGCCAGAAGCCGAACGACTTGGCGTGACCCGCCCCGCACTGCTTGTACGACTTGAAGTCGGCGGACCAGCGGTGGCCGTCCCAGCCCCGGGTCCGGAACTGGACGAAGGCGCACTTGCCGCCGCGGCGGTAGGTGCGGTGGTCGAGGTCCCACAGCTTGCCGGTGACGCGTACGCGGTTCGACTCCTCGTCGTGGTACCGGACGTCGATGGAGCCACGCGCAGCGGCGAGGCGGTTGCGGGACCGGTAGGTGCCCCACCAGTCGCGGTAGTCCGAGTCGGACGGCGAGAACGAGGTGGTCGAGGCGGTGGCGGTGGTGCCGGCGGTGGTCGATGCGCCGGCGGCGCTCGCTGCGGCCGGTACGCCGACGGCGACGGCGGCGGTCACGGCGGTCAGCGCGAGGAGGTTGCGGACAGAGCGTCGCATTTCTGTTCTCCCCTGTTTGAGGACGATCCCCGGTGCTTCCGGAGGTTGCACCCCAGTGATAGACCCGCCCGTTTGCAACCCGCTTTCAACGCGCCTGACGCCGGCTCGCCTCGACGGCATCACCTATTGGACAAAGCGATCCGGGATCTATCATTTCATTCGGAAAAAGTTCTAACGGGAGATAAGGGCAAATGCCTGGTGACGCCGCCGAGCAAGGCCTGCGCTTCGCCGTGCTGGGACCCGTCCTGGCCTGGCGTGACGGCGTCGAGATCGACCTCGGGACGCCGCTGCAACGTTCCATCATCGCCATGCTGCTGCTTCGGGAGGGACGGGCGGTCACCCCGGGCGAGGTGATCGACGCGGTCTGGGGGGAGGAGGCGCCGCCCCGGGCGCTCGGCGCGCTGCGCACGTACGTTTCCCGCCTGCGGACGGTGCTGGAACCCGGCCGGTCCCCGAGGACACCGCCCGAGGTGCTCAGGTCGGTCGGCAGCGGCTACGCGCTGCGGCTCGATTCCGGCCGGCTCGACCTCGGCGTCTTCGAGCGGACCTGCGCCGCGGCCGATGCTGCCCGCAGGAACGGCGGGCTCGAGGAGGCGTCGGGTCTCCTGCGCGGCGCCCTCGGCCTGTGGTCGGGCGAGCCGCTCGGCGGCGCGGTCGGACCGTACGCGGAAAACCAGCGCGACCGGCTCGCGGAACGCCGGATCGGCACCGTCGAGGCGCTGATGACGCTCGACCTGGAGCTCGGCAGGCATGCCGAGGTCATTCACGAACTGATCTCGCTCACCGCCGAGCACCCACTGCGGGAACGGCTGCGCGCCCAGCTCATGCTGGCGTACTACCGGTGCGGACGGCAGGCCGAGGCCCTGTCGGTCTTCGCCGAGACCCGGCGGGTGCTCATCGACGAGCTCGGCATCGAGCCCGGCCCCGAGCTGACCGATCTGCACCACCGCATCCTCGCCGCCGATCCCGCGCTCGCCCTCCCGCCCGCGACGTCCGTGCTCACGCGGGACCGCGAGCCGGTACGGCCCGAGGCCGTCGGAGGGACCGACGGGGACGGCGCCGTACCGGTCGTCGAGATGCCGAAGCCCGCCCAGCTCCCGGCCGCCGTAGCCGACTTCACCGGCCGCGTCGGGGCGGTGCGGCGGCTGCTCACGCTGCTCGGCGGCGGTGACGGCCCGGACATCGCGGAGGAGGACGTCCGCGGTGGTGGGCAGAGCGAGGGCATGCCGATCGCGGCGATGTCGGGCATAGGCGGCGTCGGCAAGACCACGCTCGCCGTTCACGTGGCCCACCTCGCCGAGGACCTGTTCCCCGACGGCCAGCTCTACGCCGACCTGCGCGGGTACGGCAGCGAGCCGATGCAGCCGGACACCGCGCTCGGCGCCTTCCTGCGCGCCCTCGGCATCCCGGCCGACGTCATCCCCGAAGGCCTGGCCGAGCGGTCCGCGCTCTTCCGGTCGATGCTCGCCGACCGGCGCATGCTCGTGCTGCTCGACAACGCCCGCGACGCCGAGCAGGTCGAGCAGCTGCTCCCCGGCTCGGCCGGCTGCGCGGCGATCATCACCAGCCGGGGGAAGCTGGCCGATCTGCCCGCCGCCCGGCTCATCGATCTCGACGTCATGGAGCCGGAAGAGGCGCTGTCGCTGTTCGCGGCGGTCGCCGGGCCCGAGCGGGTCGCCGCCGAGCACGCCGCGGCCATGGACGTCGTCGCCGCGTGCGGATTCCTGCCGCTGGCGGTCCGCATCGTGGCCGCCCGGCTCGCCGCCCGCCCCTCCTGGACGGTCGCCTCGCTCGTCCCCCGCCTGGCCGACGAGCGCCGCAGGCTCGACGAGATGAAGATCGGCAATCTCGCGGTCTCCGCGACCTTCTCCCTCGGCTACGGCCAGTTGGAGGCGCGCCAGGCACGGGCGTTCCGCCTGCTGTCGCTGTCGACGGGGTCGGACATCTCGGTTCCGGCCGCCTCGGCCGTCCTCGATCTCGGCCTGGCGGAGGCCGAGGACCTGATGGAGTCGCTCGTCGACGCCAGCCTGCTGGAGGCGCCGGCGCCGGGCCGATACCGCTTCCACGACCTGCTGAAGCTCTTCGCCCGCCGCCGCTGCGAGGACACCGACGAGCCGGCCGAGCGCGTGCTCGCCATGCGACGGCTGCTCGGGTTCTATCTCGCCTCGGCCAGGTCGGCCCATCGCCTCGCGTACGAGGGCAGCGCGATCGCCGACAACCTGGCGGACGGCTGCGTGACGGACATCGTGACCGGCCACCGGCACTCCTTCACCTCGACAGACGAGTCGGTCGCCTGGCTGTCGGTCGAGGCCGAGAACATGTTCGCCGCCACCGCCCAGGCCGCCGCCTCGCCGGCTGAAGGCCGGCACGAGGATCTTCTCCCCGCGGCGAACCTGCTGCTCGCGATGGAACCGCTGGTGGAGTCGGGGACCAACCAGCGGGAGTTCGAACAGCGTGCCGGGGCCGTACTCGCCGCCGCCGCCCGCATCGGCGACCGGCGCGCGGAACTGCGCTGCCGCTACGTGCTCGGCCGGGTGCTCTTCGGCGCCAACCGGCTGGCCGAGGCGGAACGGCACTTCCTCGCCGCGCGGGCGCTCGCGCTGGAGACGGGTGACCGCATCGTGCTCGGCGAGACGTGCAACGCGCTCGCCGTCGTCGCCGGGCGGCGGCGCCGCCACACCGAGGCCCTGGAGTGGTTCGACCGGGCCACCGAGGTCTACCGGGAGACCGGCAACCCGGCGGGGCAGGCCCTGGCGCTGAGCTACTCGGCCCGCGACCACCTCGGCCTCGGGAACGTCGACGCGGCGATCGCCGTGTCCGAGCGCGGGCTGGCCATGTTCACGGAGATCGGCAGCGGTGCGGGGCTCGCCAGGGCGCGCTACCACCTGGGCATCGTGCTGTCCACCGTCGGCCGCCTCAACGAGGCCGTCGTGCACCACGCCGAGTGCCTCGACTTCTTCCGGGCCGGCAAACAGCGGGTGTGGGAGCAACGGGTCTGCTACCGGCTCGCCGCGACCTTCATCGCCGCCGGGCGGTTCACCGAGGCCGCCCGGCACGCCGAGCAGGCACTGACCGTGAGCCGCGAGATCACCCATCCGTACGGCGAGGCCCAGTCGCTGGCCGCGCTCGGCAAGGCCCTGCACGGCATGGGGGAGACCCACCGCGGCAGGGAGTCCCTGACCAGGGCCCTCGACATCTTCACCAGACTCGGCTCGCCCGAGGCCGACGACATCCGGGCACTCCTCCGGGAATTCGACCAGATCGAGACCTGAGCCGCCGCCCGGTCTCTCCGGCAGCCCCGCGCCACCGGTCCGTCACCAGGTCCGTCACCCGGTCCCCGCACCGGACCCGTCACCGCACCCTGCCCACCAGGCCGCCTGGCCTGGCACCCGTGCCCATGGCCACCGCGCCGCCGGCCCCTGTAACGGCGGCGGGAGTGTGGGCGTCCGGCCGGCCACCGGCCACCACCCGGCTGTAGGGGGCCCGGTTCTCCGAGCACCGGATGGCGGCCGACCGCCTCGTCCTGTGACCGGCCGGACCAGGTCGTGTCTGACAAGTCATGCCCTGTCAGGCACTCCCCGGGTGGCCCGGATCCTGAAACCCCCAGTCTCGGACCCGGGCCCGACAACAGCATCGGACGGGCCGTTCAAGGGCCGTTCAACGTTCGATCAATGCGTGGTTGCAACCCGGAAGAATCCCTCGGCGACCAGCGTGCGGAGCTCGTCGGGCGCCCGGCCCAGCAGGTCGGACGCGTCCTGTCCGGTGAGCTCGGCGATCGCGGCCAGCAGCGGACGCGCCGGGATCTCGCCATCGCATACCCCGGCGAGCGCCGCCTCCACCGTGCCCACGGTCGAGGTACGGCACAGCCCCCGGGTCTGCCGCAGCACGATACGCGAGGGATCGTCGGCGCCGGGCGGCCCGACCCGCTCCTCGACCACCCCGTCGGCGACGGCCAGCGGCGTGTCCAGCAGTTCCTCGTCCGTCATCGCATACGCGTCCTTCATCGCGCGCAGCACATCCGGGACGTGCGCCCCCACGGGAGACTCGATCCGCTGCCGCAGTTCCTCCACCCGGACCACCGGATTCCGCGAGCCCGAGTCGTGCAGCGCGATCCAGCCGAATCCCACGCCGGTGACGCCCATCGACTCCAGCCACGTCAGCCACTCGTCGTAGCGCTCCCGATAGGCGGACGTGCCCTGCTCGGCCGAGTCGCGCAGCCACAGTTCGACGTACTCCGCCGGATCCTGGACATCGCGTTGTACGGCCCAGCCGTCGCAACCGGTCTCCGCCAGCCAGCCGCCCACCCTGTCCTGCCAGTCCTCACCCCGGACGTGCAGCCAGTTGGCCAGGAACCGGGCGTGGCCGCCCTGGCTCAGGTGGCCGGGCGCCCGGCGGATCAGGTCCCGGCAGAACTCGTCGCCCCGGAAGCCGGACTCCCGGTACGCGTACCGGGAGGCGGGTGAGATCACGAACGGCGGGTTGGACACCACGAGGTCGAACCGCTCACCGGCCACCGGGTCGTACATCGACCCCTCCCGTGCGTCGACCCGCCGGCTCGGCACGCCCGACAGCTCCCAGCTCAGCCGGGCCAGGCGCAGTGCCCTCGGGTTGACGTCGGTCGCGACGATCCGATCGGCCCGGTCGGCCAGGTGGAGCACCTGCACGCCGCAGCCGGTGCCCAGATCGAGGGCGCGCCCCACCGGCTCGGTCCACGCGAGCCGGGCGAGATTGGCCGAGGCGCCACCCGCCCCGACGACGTGGTCGGCCCGCAGCGCCGGATCTCCGGGACGGACCTTGCGATCGGAGACCACCCAGGCGGCGACGTCCGAGCCGTACGGGCCCGCCGATCCGGAAGAGACGGGCCAGGGCCGAAGATTGACGGTGGCCTGCACGGTGTCGCCGACCCGGGCCAGCAACCCGGCGTCGATGAGATCATGCAGTGGCAGGTCCGGCGCCGCCGCGCTGACCGGGACGCCCAGCCACCACAGCCGGATGAACACGGCGAGCGGATCGCCCTCGCGGGTCGCCCGCAGGGCCGGCACGATCTCCTCGCGCGCCAGCGCGGTCGCGGCCATGTCGCCCAGCCGGTCCCGTACGCCGTCGATCGTGTACCCGATCTCGAGAAACCTGTCACGAAGCCGGAGTGCCAGCTCGGAAGGGACATCCACGGAGAAGAATCTATCGCGGGTGGCGGGTCCCACCCTGTGTTCCGGGGGTCAGGCGGGTGTGGCCTGCGGCATGCGGAGGCTGTGCCAGGCGGCCTCGCCGAGTTCGCGGATCTCCTCGTCCGAGGGCTGATGCGCGCCGGCGAACCACAGACGGCACATCTCCTGCGCGGGGCCGAGCCAGAGCACGTAGCACATGGTCGGCGGGACGGGGCGGAGCACGTCGTTCTTGACGTGCGGACGCCACCAGTCCGCCACCTGACGGAAGAAGTTGCGCCGCGACTCCGCGACCTCCGGACCGCCGGGCTCGTTGCGGCGCGGCGGGCGCTCGCTTATCAGCAGCCGGGCCCGCTCGGGATATTCACCGCACCAGGCCATGTGCAGCCCGACGATGGCCCCGATTCCGGCACGCGCGTCGTCATGCCGCACGAGCTCCCGCACGAAGGCGTCCTGATACATCCCCAGCGTCTCGGTATAGAGCACCCCGAAGACGTGCTCTTTGCTGGTGAAGTGGTGGTAGAAGCTCCCGACACTGACGCCGCTCTCCTGCCTGAGGCTGGCGAGCGTCGTGGCCGAGACACCGTTCTGGCTGAACCGGCGCAGCGCCCCTTCGATGATCCGGGCCCGGCCGTCCCGGCCGTTCTTCGCGCTCTTCACGGTCTCCACAACTTCAATGGTGACGCAACAGAACCTTATTCTGCAAATATGACCGGGATTTTAAGAATGATAACAGCGCGTGCTCACGAATACATGATCTCATCTCGTCCCCGAGGTCCCTTTCCTGGGCGTACGGCACCGCCCGGCCCGGGCCGACCACCCGCCATACCGGGAGACGGCGGGCGGGAGCACGACCACCCGGTGGGCTGCCTACGCTGGTTCACGTGTACCGCTTCCTCGTCACCCCGCGCTGGGTCGGGCTCCACCTGCTCGTGCTCGCGCTGATTCCGGCCTTCTTCTTCCTTGGGAAATGGCAGTACGGGAGGTTCGAGGAGCGGTCAGCGCAGAGCACCCGGATCACCGCCAACCTGAAAGAGCCGGCGGTGCCGATCGAACGCCTCGACGCAGTCGGCGCAACCGTCCCCCAGGCGGTGCGGTACCGCTCGGTCACCGTCACCGGACGCTACGACCCCGCGCACGAGGTCGTCGTACGGCGCCGCACGCAGAACAGCAGGGTGGGCTTCTACGTGGTGACCCCGCTCGTCACGGACCGGGGCGCGGTGCTGGTGAACCGCGGCTGGGTGCCGCCCGGCGCGACCGCCGACGCGCACCCGCCGGTCCCCGCGCCACCCGGCGGTGAGGTGACGGTCACCGGCCGCCTGCGGCCCGCCGAGTCGACGGAGAGCACCGGCATCAGGCTCCGCGACGGCCTGCCCCCCGGCCAGGTGCTGCTGATCGACACCGCGGAGATCGGCAAGGGTCTGCCGTACGGGCTCTTCGGAGGGTTCGTGGAGCTGACCGGACAGGAGCCGGCGGCCGGGGAGGCGCCCGACCCGGTGCCCGCGCCCGACGTCGGCGGTGGCGGCGGCCTCAACCTGGCCTACGCCGTACAGTGGTGGATCTTCATCGGGGTGGCGGTCGGCGGCTGGGCGCTGCTCATCCGCAGAGAAGCCCGTGACCTGCGGGCCACGGGGTCGGAAAGCGCGGCAAAAGCCTCAGTTTAGGGGTTTTACCGGCCGTTGGCATCGCGTGGTGAGCGAACGGATACCAACCGGAGACCTCGCAGCTTGTTCGGTGTGACCCCTTGGCCGTACGGTTACCAGTGTGACGACGCCGCTGCATCCCGACCCAGAGCCGAGGCGGCGGGACTACGTGATCATATCGGTCGACGATCACCTGATCGAGCCGGCCGATCTATTCGACGACCGCCTGCCCGAGAAGTACAAGGACCACGCGCCCAAGGTCGTGGAGACCGAGGCGGGCCATCAGGTGTGGCGATATGGCGGGGCCACCTACCCGTGTGCCGGACTGGACGTGGGCGCGGGCCTGCCAAAGGAGCAGTGGACGCTCGACCCGGTGCGCTTCGAGGAGATGCGGCCGGGCTGCCACGACATCGAAGCCAGGATCGCCGACATGGACCGTGCCGGAATCTGGGCGGCCCTGTGTTTCCCCGGCATGCTGGCCAACCAGGCGGGCGTGCTGTTCGCCAGGACCCGTGACCAGGACCTCGGCCTCGCCCTGGTCCGGGCCTGGAACGACTGGCACGTCGACGTGTGGGCGGGCACCTATCCCGAGCGCATGATCGCGCTACAGATCCCCTGGCTGCGCGACCCCGACGTCGCGGCCAAGGAGATCAGGGCCAACGCCTCACGCGGATTCAAGGCCGTGGTCTTCCCCGAGTTTCCGACGAGACTGCGGCTGCCGTCCATCCACAGCCGCCACTGGGATCCGTTCTTCGCCGCCTGCGAGGAGACCGGCACGGTCGTCTGCCTGCATACGGGCGCGTCCTCGTGGGCTCCGGTGCCGTCGCCGGACACTCCGATCGAGGCGATAACGACGCTGATCCCGGCGAGCGCGATGTTCGCGTGCGCCGACTGGCTGTGGTCGGGAGTCGCGCTGCGCTTCCCCGCGCTGCGCATCCTGATCGTCGAGGGTGGTGTGGGCTGGCTGCCGATGCTCGCCGACCGCGCCGACTACGCCCTCGACCACCTGGTGGCCGACGAGTCCCACTGGGACGGCGGCCTCAAGCCGAGCGAGGTGCTGCGGCGGAACTTCTACTTCGGCACCCTGGACGACAGCGCGCTCAGTGCCGTACGGATGGCCGTCGGCATGGAGCACGTGCTGCTGGAGAGCGGATATCCGCGCGCTGAGTCCACCTGGCCGGACACCCAGCGCACGGTGGCACGCAACCTCGGCAGCCTGCCGCCCGCCGACATCGCGCGGGTCGCGTACGGCAACGCCGCCCGTCTGTTCGGGCATCCGCTGCCGTCGCGTGCCTGGCTGCGGATGGAGCAGCTCTAGTTCGCATGGGGTGGGGGCGGGTCCTGCCGCTCCCACTCCACATATCGGCCGCTCTCGCCGAGGAGCGCCGTCACCAGCCAGAGGAACACCCCGAAATCGTCCACCACGCCGATCCCGAGCAGGAACTCGGGGATGGCGTCGATCGGCGAGACGATGTACGCCAGGGCCGCGCCGAACATCGCCACCTTGCCCCTGGTGAGGCCGTGGTAGTCACCGCGCAGCGCGGCGCGCAGCATCCGGGGCATCGCCTTGATCCGGTTGCCGACACCGGGCGAACCGGGCTGGGACACCTCACGGTACGCACGCCACGTCGCCGCCGCCCGTCCCCCTTTGGCCGCCTTCGCCATGAGCACACCTCCACCGGTAACGTGCCCTTTTTGCCCTCCCGTTAACGTACGGCGGGTTCCCGTCGGTTCCTGCCCAGGTCGTGTAACGGACACCGCCGAGGAAGACACTGATCGGTTCGTTCCGGTCGCTGCGCCGGGAGGAAGCTCCGGTCCGCCGCCAGGCCCCGCCGAGCGGGGCCCGATGCGGTCCTCGCTCCCTGCTATCCCGCCGACCCGCTAGGTGGCGGTCTCCAGCTGGGCGCCGATCCGGATCAGCAGGTCCTCCCGCCCCGCGGCGGCCACGAACTGGACGCCGACCGGCAGGCCTGCGGCCGTACGGCCTGCGGGAAGCGAGATCGCGGGCTGACCGGTGGAGTTGAACGGCGCGGTGAAGGCCGCGGCGAGCCCGGCCCGCTCCAGCGCCAGATAGACGTCGTCGTCGGAGATCCAGCCGAGCGGGAAGGGGGCGACGGCGAGCGTCGGCGTGAGCAGCAGGTCGAATCCCGAGGCCGTTGAATCCGGGGCCGCGTAATCCGGTGTGGTGGAATGCGGTGTGGTGGAATGCGGTGCGGTGGAATGCGGGGCGGTGGAATGCGGCGTCCACCAGTGCGCCATCCGCCGGCGATACCCGTTGAGCATGCCCAGCGCGGCCAGGTAGTCGGTGGCGGACATGCGCCGACCGGCCTCGGCCACCAGCCGGTTGTGCGGCTCCAGCTCCGCCGGCTCAACCGGCCTGCCCCGCAGCGCCGCGATGGTCTCCAGCTCGGCGGCCACGTTCGCACTGATGATCGCGCTGTGGTACATGGGGAAATCCGGATCGGCCAGGGCCTCGGGGTGGGCCGGCACGACCTCGTGCCCAAGCGATTCCAGCAGGGCAGCCGTCCTCGTCACAGCCGCGGTCACCTCGGCGTCCTCCGGCACTTCGCCGCGCGGATGGACGGTGACGAAACCGATCCGCATCCGCCCGGGGTCGGCGCCGGCCTCCTCGGCCAGGGGCCGCCGCCACGCCGGCGCGGCGTAGGGGTCGCCCGGCATCGGCTCCGAGAGCAGGTCGAGCAGCGCCGCGGTGTCCCGTACGGTCCTGGTGAGCACACCCGTGGTCGAGAGCCCGCCCCACGACTCGGCCAGCGAGGGTCCGAGGCTGCCCCGGCCCCGGGTCGGCTTCAACCCGACCAGTCCGCACATGCTCGCCGGGATGCGGATCGACCCGCCGCCATCGCTCGCCGTCGCCACCGGGACCATCCCGGCCGCCACGGCCGCGGCCGAGCCGCCGCTGGAACCACCGGCGGAATAGTCCGGGTCGTACGGGTTTCTGGTCGGTCCGTACGCCAACGGCTCGGTCGTGATCGTCGTCGCCAGCTCGGGGACGTTGGTCCGGCCCAGGATCACGAACCCGGCGCGGCGCAGCACCGAGGTGCCGTGGAAGTCGTGGTCGGCCACCACGCCGTCAAGGATCTTCGATCCCGCACCGTACGGATCTCCGGCCGACTCCCAGCCGATGTCCTTGAGCAGGATCGGCACGCCGCGGAAGGGCGCGTCCTCGGGGATGTCGTCGATCTCGGCGAGGGCCCGCTCGAACCGCCGGTGGATCACCGCGTTGAGCTCGCCGTCGAGGGCCTCGATGCGGGCGATCGCCGCCAAGGCCGGCTCGCGGGGGGATACCACCCCGTTCCGTACGGCCTCCGCCTGGCCGACCGCATCCAGCGAGAGCAACTCGTCCACGTCCACCATGCCGTCCTTTCCGAGGGGTGACCTTCATGAGGGCGGGCCGCAAGATCTAACAAATCGTCCCGGCGAATCGGAAACCGGGCTCGTTGACCGGACCCTGGCGAATTCAAAGCCCAGGAATCGGATCAGACCCGACTGAACTCGCCATACGGCGTGAACCACGGCGATCCGTCCGCCGCAGGATACCGGACGGTCACGGACCCTCCAGATGATCGATATGCGGCGGCAAATTCCGCCGTTCGACAGGGATGACCGATCGCCGATGGTGGGATTGATCACCCTGTCACGATCCCCGAGCTGCTCCCCCTCAAGAAGGACAAGGAATGATCGACCGGGGAACACATGCATTTGCACCCATCATGGTGGGGGCGGACCTGGATGACCGTCGTCGTTCTGGTCGCCCTGCCCATGCAGAAAGACATATCGGACCACCTGTCAGGCGTCGCCTCTCCGCTGCCTATGGCACGGCAGATCACGGTGACGCGCGAGATCCCTACGGCACACGAGATCCCGGCCGCACAGGAACTCCCCGCGGCACAGGAACTCCGGGCGGCGCACGAGATCCCGATGGCACGGGAGAGCGCCGTGGCGCACGAGATCCTGGCGGCGGTCGAAATCCTGGCGGTGGCCCAGATCCCGGTGGCGGGCAAGCCGACACCGAGCCGGCCCGCACCGGACGAACCGATATCAGACGATCCGATGCCCGAAGACGGCGAAGTCGAGGAGACCGGAGTGGCGGAGTCCGAAGCGGACGCTCCGGAACCGGATGCGGTGGCGCAGGTGACGCTGGAGCTCCCAACGGGGGGAATCCCCCTCGCCGGCACATTCACCGCCAAGGTCGTGACCTGGGACGCCTCGGCCGCCGCCATGCGACTGAACCAGCAGGATGCCGCACAACATTTGGCCGAGGCCGGGCTGAAATGGACGTCCACCGGACGCTGCACCGACCGGCGCAAATCATCGTGCACGTCGCTGGACTCCATCAGGTACGGCACGCTCATGCGGCTGATCGACCTCAGGCGCGCCAGCGGCTGCGAGATCACGATCACGGGCGGCACCGAGACCGGTCACGCCAACGGACGCTACAGCCACAGCAACGGCTACAAGGTCGACATCGCCCACAACAAGTGCATCGATACCTACATCAGGGGGAAATTCCGTCGGCTGAAAAGCCGGGGCGACGGCTCGACGCTCTACCGTCCGCCCTCCGACTCGGCGATGTCCTCAGCCTCGGCCGTCTACGCCGATGAGCGCACCCACTGGGACATCCTCTTCCTCTAACCCCCCCACCCAAACCCCCACATCCCACACCACCCCCATCACCCCCCCAACCACCTCCCGTGATCTTGCGAATACTCGCACGGTGGCCGTACAGGCTGGGCGAACACACGTCGTGATCTTGCAGTTTCTCGCAAAGGGCATGCCCTACCTGGGAGAACACCATCCGTGATCTTGCACTCGACATCGACGGCGAAGTGCAAGATCACGAACGATATAACCGCAGTTCAGGGCCACTCTCTGCGATTATCTGCAAGATCAAAAAGGGAACCGGCCTGGTCAGGACCCCATCCCGCGAGAATTCGCAAGATCACGGGATGGGGTGTGGATGGGGTGTGGGTGGCCGGTGGGGTCAGGCGAACTCGGCGGCGATCAGCTCGGCGATCTCGGCGGCGTTGAGGGCCGCGCCCTTGCGCAGGTTGTCGCCGCAGACGAAGAGGTCGAGCGTGTTCGGGAAGTCCAGCGCCTGGCGGACCCGCCCCACGTAGGTGGGATCGGTGCCCACGACGTCGATCGGCATCGGGTAGACGCCGGCGGCCGGGTCGTCCATGAGGATCACCGTCGGCGCCGCCTCCAGGACGCGGTGCGCGTCCGCCACCGTGATCTCCCGCTCGAAGGTCGCGTGTACGGCCAGCGAGTGGGTGGTCACGACCGGGACCCGGACGCAGGTCGCCGAGACCTTGAGGTCCGGAATGCCGAGGATCTTGCGCGACTCGTTGCGGAGCTTGAGCTCCTCCGACGCCCAGCCGTCGTCCTTGAGCGAGCCGGCCCACGGCACCACGTTGAACGCGATCGGCGCGGGGAACGGCGACTCGACGTCGCCGAGCTTGTTCTGGAGGACCTTGCGCACGTCTCCGGCCGCCTGGCCGACACTCCGGTCACCCGCCAGCGCCTCGACCTCGTCGTACAGCCGTGCCGGACCGGCCACGCCGGCGCCCGAGACCGCCTGGTAGGAGGCCACGACCAGCTCGCGCAGGCCGTACTCCTCGTGCAGGGCGCCCATGGCGGCCATCATCGACAGCGTGGTGCAGTTCGGCGTCGCGATGATGCCGAGCGGCCGGTCGCGTGCGTCGCCGGGGTTGACCTCCGGCACCACCAGCGGCACCTCGGGGTTCATCCGGAACGTGCCCGACTTGTCGATCACGATCGCGCCGCGCCCGGCGGCGATCGGCACCCATTCGGCGGAAACCTCGTCGGGGACGTCGAAGATGGCGATGTCGACGCCGTCGAACACCTCGGCGGTCAACGCCTGGACGACCACGTCCTCGCCGCGGACCTGCAGGACCTTTCCGGCCGATCGGGCGGAGGCGACCAGGCGGATCTCGCCGTAGACGTCCTCGCGGCCGCTGATGATCTCTCGCATCACGGTGCCGACGGCACCGGTCGCGCCGACGAGGGCGAGGGTGGGCTTGCGGCTCATCGTCCGGTACCTCCGTACACGACCGCCTCGACCTGGTCGGCGTCGAGGTCGAAAGCACGGTGCGCGGCGGCGACCGCGGTGTCCACGTCGTCCAGGTCCACGATCACCGAGATGCGGATCTCCGAGGTGGAGATCATTTCGATGTTCACGCCGGCGTCGGCCAGCGCGCCGAAGAACTTCGCCGTGACCCCGGGGTGCGACCGCATCCCCGCCCCGATCAGGGAGACCTTGCCGATCTGGTCGTCGTACAGCAGCGACTCGAAGGCCACCTGGCTCTGGATCTTCTTCAGCGCGGTGAGCGCCGCCTGGCTGTCGCCGCCCGGGAGCGTGAACGAGATGTCCGTACGGCTGGTCGCCGCTGCCGACACGTTCTGGACGATCATGTCGATGTTGATCTCAGCGTCGGCCAGAGTTCTGAAGATGGCGGCAGCCTCGCCGACCTTGTCGGGCACCCCGACCACAGTGATCTTGGCCTCGCTCCGGTCGTGGGCGACTCCGGAGATGATGGGCTGCTCCATCTGGGTTCCTTCGGTATTGGGATCGGACACGACCCACGTGCCTTGCCTGGTGCTGAACGAGCTTCTGACGTGGATCGGCAGACGGAACCTACGGGCGTACTCCACGCAGCGCAAATGGAGGATCTTGGCCCCGCACGCGGCCATCTCCATCGCCTCGTCGTAGGAGATACGAGGAATCTGCTGTGCCGTCGGCACGATGCGGGGATCGGCGGTGAATATGCCGTCCACATCGGTGTAGATCTCGCAGACGTCCGCCTTGAGCGCGGCGGCGAGCGCGACGGCCGTGGTGTCGGATCCTCCCCGACCCAGCGTCGTTATGTCCCTGGTGTTCTGGGAGACGCCCTGGAATCCCGCCACGATCGCGATCTGTCCGGCGTCCAGCGCCTCGCGAATGCGGCCGGGCGTCACATCGATGATGCGTGCCTTGCCATGGGTGGAGTCGGTGATGACCCCGGCCTGGGAACCGGTGAAGCTGCGCGCCTCGTGACCCAGGTTGGCGATGGCCATCGCGAGCAGCGCCATCGAGATGCGTTCGCCGGCGGTCAGCAGCATGTCCAGCTCGCGCCCCGGGGGCAGCGGCGACACCTGCTGAGCCAGGTCCAGCAGTTCGTCGGTGGTGTCGCCCATCGCGGACACGACCACCACGACCTCGTTGCCGGCTTTTTTCGTCGTGACGATCCGCTGGGCGACCCGCTTGATGCAGGCCGCGTCCGCCACCGACGAACCACCGTATTTCTGGACAACGAGGGCCACTGGAATCTCCAACGAATCAGGACGTGGAGCTCACAGTGTACTTGGGGCGCCTTATGGCGGGCCGGGGCAGACCAGCATGTGGACGCCGGAACGGCCGCGCCGTACGGGCCGGACGGGGACCACGAGCGGATCAGCCGTGCTCAGACGACCGTGCTCTCCTCGACCACGTCGAGACGGGTGTGCGCCACGAGCGCGTGCAGGGCGCGCAACGCGGCTCCCGCGTGGTTCCCCCAGGTGTTGAAATATGAGTACTGCCACCACCACAGCGCCTCCAGCGGACGGCCGGCTCGGTAATGCCGCAGTCCGTGGATGAGGTCGACCGCCACCGCCGTGAGATCGTCCGACAGCCGGTACGGCGTGACCGCCGTGTCCTTGTACGGATCGAACACCTCGGCGTAGTCGTCCACCGGGCCCAGTCGTACGGCGAGAGCCGTACGCAGGGGATCTATGTCGGGGTCCTCCCCCAACGGCGGCTCGAAGTTGCCCTGCAGGATCACGTCCTGTACGGCCCCGAGCTGGGTGCCCGCGAGACTGACCTGGGCCACCTCCATCAGCAGCAGCGGCAGGATCGCGTCGCCGCCCTCGCCGCCCGCGAGGCGGGTCAGGCCGTCGATGTAGTTCTGCGCATGCCCGGCGACGCGTGCGGCCAGATCGTTCCACTCGTCAGACATCCAGCAGCCTCCGTCCTTCGAAAGCGCGGCCCAAGGTGACCTCGTCGGCGTACTCGAGGTCACCGCCCACCGGCAGGCCGCTGGCCAGTCGTGTCACTTTCAACCCCATGGGCTTGACGAGCCTGGCCAGATAGGTGGCCGTCGCCTCACCCTCGAGATTCGGATCGGTCGCGAGGATCAGCTCTGTCACCTGGCCGTCGGCCAGCCGTGCCATCAACTCGCGAATCTTGAGGTCGTCCGGGCCGATGCCGTCGATCGGGCTGATCGCTCCGCCGAGCACGTGGTAGCGGCCACGGAACTCGCGGGTCTTCTCGATCGCCACGACGTCCTTCGACTCCTCGACCACGCAGATCACCTGCGGGTCGCGCCGAGGATCCCGGCAGATCCGGCACTCCTCGTCCGCCGCGACGTTGCCGCAGACCCGGCAGAAGCGCACCTTCTCCTTGACCTCGAGCAGCGCGTGCGCCAGCCGCTTCACGTCCGCCGGATCGGCGGCGAGCACATGGAACGCGATGCGCTGCGCGCTCTTGGGACCGACGCCGGGCAGCAGCCCCAACTCGTCGATCAGGTTCTGGACGACCCCCTCGTACATGACCTAGAACCCCGGCAGTTGACCGAGACCGCCTCCGAGTCCCTGCGCGAGCGGACCGAGCTTCTCCTGCTGCATCTCGGCCGCGGCGCGCACGGCGTCCCGGACCGCGGCCAGGACGAGATCGGCGATGGTCTCCGCGGTCTCCTGCGGGTCGTCGGCGTCGATCGCCGACGGACTGATCTCGAGTTCGAGCAGCTCGCCGCTACCGTTCACGGTCGCGACGACGAGCCCGCCCCCGGCGCTTCCCTCGATCTCGGCATCGCTGAGCTCCTGCTGCGCGGTGACGAGCTGCTGCTGCATCAGCTGAGCCTGCTCCAGCAGCTGCTGAAGGTTGACATCTCCTGGATTCACGATCGTGTGCTCCTCAGCGTCCAGCGACATGTTCGTCGCGATGAGCCTACGGTGTCCGCCGCCGTTCCGACACCGGCGCACGCACGTGTCCCCGCCGTTCGGATCGCGTACGGCACGGCACCTGCCTGCGATCATGGACGCCAGGGGGAGTCGTGCCCTGAGGGACTCGCGATGCCCGCTCACGCCGTTCCGCCGGCCGCCGGTTCAGGAGTGGTCGATCTCCTCGATGATCTGACCGCCGAGCTCCCGTTGGACGAGGGCCAGACCGGTCAGATCGCTCACGTCCGCGTCGGCGTCGTTGAGCGGGTCGACGTCGTCGACATCGGAGCCTGCGCCGGTCCGGCCCCGGCGGGGGACGGCGTCCGGCCAGGCCTGGCGCGACCGGCTCTGGGCCGCGGCCCTGACCGCCGACCTCGCCGCCGAAGCCGCCCCTGCCGGCGTCTCCGGTCCATGGAAGTCGTCCGACGGCTCGTCCGGCCAGCTCTCGTCGGTGGTGCGGGTGTCGCCGCCGGTCCGGGAGACATCGGTCGCGCGCGCGTCCTGACCCCTGCCCGCGCCTTCGGGTGCCCTCCCCTGGCTGCCACTGCCCTGTGCCTCCTGGCCATGGCCCTGTGCACCGGTCGACGCGGCAGAGGACCGGGCCGCACCGGCGGCACTCGGGGCCGGAGCCGCCGACGGACGGGTGGGGCCGCCGGACCCCTGTGGCCGCTGCCCCTGCGGCCCCTGGGACGCGGCGGAGCGGGAGGCCGGTCCGCGCGAGGCGTGGCCCGCGGGTCCGGCACCCCCGACCACCACGTCGACCCGCCAGTTTCCGCCGAGCACGTCGCCCAGGGCCGCCGCGACCACCTCGTCCCGTTTGCCCTTGAGGAATCCCTGGACGTCGCCGGGCTTTTCGAATCCGACGGTCACGAGGTTGCCCTCGACGCCGAGCAGCCGGCCCTGGGCGTTGATGATCATCCACGCCACCCGCTGCCGGTTCTTGATCGCTTCGAGAACCTGGGGCCACACCTGCTGCACCGGTCCGTGCTGTCCGCCGTGCTGCTCCGGCTGCGCGTTCCCGGCGGGCGGAGCCGTACGGGCATCGGCGGCCGGAGCACCACCCGGTCGTGCGGGCGTGGGCCAGTCATCCGCCGCGGGGGCGGGAGCCGTACGAGCCGCAGGCGGCTGGGCGGCGGGTGGCGGCGGTGCCGCGACCGGCGCCGGATCGGGCGCCGGGGCCGGCTGCTGCGGAGCGGCGGCGGGCGGGGGAGCAGCGGCAGGAGGAACAGAGGCGGGGGGACCGGCGATAGGGGCGGCGGGCGCGCCGCGCTCCAGCCGTTCGAGCCGGGCAAGCAGCGCCATCTCGCCCTGATCTGCGGCGGGCAGCAGCACACGGGCGCACATCAACTCGAGCAGCAGGCGGGGAGAGGTGGCCCCGCGCATCTCGGTCAACCCGGCGTTGAACACCTCGGCCGCCCGGGTCAGCTCGGCCGGTCCCATGGAGGCGGCCTGCGCCTGCAGGCGCTCCAGCTCGTCGGCCGGGCGGTCGAGCAGCCCGCTGGACGCCGCCTCGGGCACGTTCGCCAGGATCACCAGATCGCGGAATCGCTCCAGCAGGTCGGTGGCGAAGCGGCGGGGGTCGTGCCCGCCCTCGATCACCCGGTTGACCGCGTTGAACACCTGCGCACCGTCGCGCCGGGCGAACGCGCCGACCACCTCGTCGAGCAGGTCCCCGTCCGTGTAGCCGAGCAGCGAGACCGCCCGCTGGTAGGTGATGCCCGCCTCGTCGGCGCCGGCGAGGAGCTGGTCGAGGATCGACAGCGAGTCGCGGGCCGACCCCGCGCCCGCGCGGACCACGAGCGGCAGCGCGGCCGGTTCGTACGGCACGGACTCGGACTCGAGGATCTCCTCCATCAGTTGCCGGAGCGTGGCCGGCGGCATGAGCCGGAAGGGATAGTGGTGGGTCCGGGACTTGATCGTCCCGATGACCTTCTCCGGTTCCGTGGTCGCGAAGACGAACTTGAGGTGCGGCGGCGGTTCCTCGACGAGCTTCAGCAGCGCGTTGAAGCCCTCACGGGTGACCATGTGGGCCTCGTCGATGATGTAGATCTTGAAGCGGGCCGAGACCGGAGCGAAGAAGGCCCGCTCACGCAGATCGCGCGCGTCGTCGACGCCACCGTGCGAGGCGGCGTCGATCTCGATCACATCGAGGTGACCCGGCCCGGTGGGGGCGAGGGCGACACACGACTCGCACTCGCCACAGGGATCGGGCGTCGGTCCCTTCTCGCAGTTGAGCGAGCGGGCGAGGATGCGGGCACTGGAGGTCTTACCGCAACCGCGCGGACCGCTGAACAGGTAGGCGTGGTTGACCCGTCCGCTGCGCAGCGCCTGGCGCAGTGGTTCCGTGACGTGTTCCTGCCCCTTGACCTCGGCGAACGTCCCGGGTCTGTACTTGCGGTACAGCGCAAGACTCATGCCGTCTCCTCGGGGGGGTAGACCCGGCGGGCGGTTCCGCTAACTGAAGAACCCCTCGCACACCCGCCAGAGCCCGCTTATCCTTGCTGCCTTCCGGCCCTGGGGAGGTTCACAGGATGACGCCGCGCGAGGGGTCCACGGACAGTCTAACCACTTCGCGGGGATGCGCAGACCGGGAAACCCGTGCTCCCGTGCCGGTCATCGCACCCCGGAAAGTCCGCTAAGCTGTGCGACGGAGGATTCGCCTAGTTGGCCTAGGGCGCACGCTTGGAAAGCGTGTTGGGGGCAACCCCTCGCGAGTTCGAATCTCGCATCCTCCGCGCTTGGTTGAGCAGCAAGAACGCGTAGGGCCCGGACAGATCCATCCGGGCCCTACGCGCGTCTGGGGCTCGGTTTTGGTCTCACCCGACCGGGCGCCGGCAGCTCAGACGGACACCAGATGGACATGGTCACCGCAGAGCTTGGTCATGTCGTCGACGTCCGAGGTGAGCATCGCGACCGGACGGCGTTGCCGTACCGCCATCTCGGCGACGACCGCGTCGATCGCATGCCTGTGACCATGCAGCCCCGCGTCGACCAGCATGGCGGACGCGGCCTTCGCCTCCTCCTCGCCCACCCGTTCGATCCGCAGGCCGGACAGGAGCCACTTCAGCCTGGCGCCGTCCGTACGGCGGTGCGCGGCCTCGATGATGGTCAGCGCACTGGTCACCACCTCCATGCCCCTCCTGCGCGCCTCAGCGATCATCGCCACCACGGAGACGTCGTCGTCGACGAACTTGGCGAGGCCCTCGCAGTCGAGGACGAGCGTGCCCTCGTGGCTCAGCTTCCTGCGGGCCATCCGCCCTCCTCGGCGAACACCTCGTCGAAGATCTGACGTGCCCTGCCCTGGGCCTCCGCCGGGATCGACCCGTGCCGCCGCTCGTAGTCGGCCAGGTATTCGTCCAGGATCAGTCCGCGCAGCTCCCGTTCCACGGCGGAGGTGATGAAGGCCGAGAACTCGCGCTTGCCCACCCGACGGCGGATCGCCTCGGCCGTGCCCTCCGGCAGCGAGAGGCTCACCCTGGTCGCCGGGCCCTCGCCGATGTCGTACTCGTTGAGCATCGCCGTCACGAGGCGAGATTATCAAACAAGTGGGAATCGAAGAAGGCGTTCGGCGGGTCAGATCCAGCTCTGGAAGAACATCCGGCTGAACCATTGATCGACAGGCAGGGGCTCGGCGGTGAGAATGGGCGAAATCCACCAGAAGTTCACCAGCGCCAGCAGTGCGAACGCGCCCACCAGGGTGACACCGACCGTACGCCGCTCCTGGGAGGCCCCGGCCGTACCCATGATCAGCCCGCAGGACAGGACGATGGCCAAGATCATGAAGGGCAGCATGGGAAGCGTGTAGAACAGGTACATCGTGCGCTGGTCGGCGATCGCGTAGTAGAACCACGGCAGCCACCCGGCGCCGTACGCGAGGAGCAGTGCGCCGGCCCGCCAGTCGCGCGTCCCGAAATACCAGATCATCATGGCGACGAGCGCGGGCAGCGCCGCGTACCAGATGAGGGGCGTGCCGGCGCCCACGATCGACGCGCGGCAGGTGTCCGCGCCGCACCCGCCCGCGGTCTCCTGGTAGAAGAACGCCACCGGGCGCAGCAGCAGCGGCCACGTCCAGGGGTCGGACTGGTAGTCGTGGGGGGTGGTCAGGCCGGTGTGGGAGCCGAGCACCTGCAACTGGTAGGACACCAGCGAGCGCAGCGACTCGATGAGAAAGGACCGCCCGGGCGACGTCGCGCCGTCCCAGTCGCGGCCCCAGCCGGCGGCCGTGGACAGCCAACCGGCGAACGACGCGACGTAGACGAGAATCGGCGCGACTCCCATCCAGGCGGCCCCGAGCGGCAGATCACGTCCCGCCGTCTCGACGTAGGGGCGGCGTATGCCCACCGCGCGGCGGGCGCCGGCGTCCCAGGCGAGCGTCATGATCCCGAAGGCCACGATGAAGAACAGGCCGGTCCACTTCGTCGCCAGCGCCGCGCCCAGGCAGAGACCGGCGGCGAGGCGCCACGGCCGGAGACCGAGCCATGGTCCCGGCCCCCGTCCCGGGGATGTGGAGGTCGCGGAGGCCGTCGCGTGCCAGTCCGCCAGCCGCGCCCGGGTCCTGTCCCGGTCCACCACCAGGCAGGCGAACCCGGCGAGCACCCAGAACATCAGGAAGATGTCCAGCAGTGCCGTACGGGAGAGCACGAAGTGCAGCCCGTCGAGGGCGAGCAGGAATCCCGCGAGACAGCCGAGCAGCGTCGACCGGGTCATCCGGCGGGCCGTACGGGCGAGGACGAGCACCGAGACGGTGCCGACGAGCGCGGGCATGAACCGCCAGCCGAACGGGGTCAGACCGAACAGCCATTCCCCCACGCCGATCATCCAGTTGCCGAGCGGCGGGTGCATCGCGTAGGTCGCACAGTCCTGGACGTTGTCGCAGACCTTGAAGAGCTGCTCGCTGCCGCGCAGCATCAGCTGGTCGGCGTCATCGACGAACTGCCGCTCGACGCCATGCCTGATCAGTGAGAAGGCGTGCTTGGCGTAGTAGGTCTCGTCGAACACCACCGCGTGCGGCGTGCCGAGGTGGTAGAAGCGCAGAACCCCACCGAACAGCGCCACGACCAGGGAGCCGACCCATCCCCACAGGGGATTGTCCGGCATCGGCGGGAGCAGCCTGTCACGGACGGAATGCGAAGCGGTGTACGGCTCCCGCGTCGCTGGAGAGGGGAGAAGCGACACTCCCGCATACTACGCATGAGGGACATGACGCCGACTGATCTCGCCGATTCTGGGCAGGGCAGAATGGCGACGACATCCGATCACGCAAGACATTGCCCCAGCAGCGGGAGCGTTCGAAGTGGATTTCGACGACCGGGCACGGCTCGACGCCTCGCAGGTCGAGGACGTCGGGGGCGGATCCAGGCGCGGCGGCCTGGCCCTCGGCGGCGGGGCCGCCGGCATCATCGCGCTCATCCTCGCGCTGATCTTCGGCGTCAATCCGGCCGAGATCCTCGGCGGCGAGGAGGGACAGCCGGCCGGGCTGCAACCGGGCACCGATCTGAGCCAGCAGTGCAGAACCGGCGCGGACGCCGACCAGTCCGAGAAATGCCGGGTCGTCGGGGTGGTCAACAGCATCCAGAAGTACTGGGAAGGCGAGATCTCCGACTACCGGACCGCCAAGACCACGCTGTTCTCCGGCGGCGTCAACACCGGCTGCGGTTACGCGGACTCCTCGGTCGGCCCCTTCTACTGCCCGGCCGACAGGCACGTCTATCTCGACCTGTCCTTCTTCGACCAGTTGCAGTCGCAATTCGGCGCCGAGGGCGGCCCGTTCGCCCAGGCGTACGTGATCGGGCACGAGTACGGACATCACGTGCAGAACCTCCTCGGCACGATGGACCGGGCCGGCCAGGGGTCCGGTGCCGAGAGCGGCTCCGTACGGCTGGAGCTTCAGGCGGACTGCTACGCGGGCGTCTGGGCCGACAACGCCGTGAACACCGGCTTCTACGCCCAGAGGTTCACCGACTCCGACATCCGGCAGGCGCTCGACGCCGCGGCCGCCGTCGGCGACGACCGCATCCAGAAGCGGGCACGCGGCCGGGTCGACCCGGAGGCGTTCACGCACGGCACGTCGGCACAGCGGATGAAGTGGTTCAAACGGGGCTACCAATCCGGCGACCCGTCCCGCTGCGACACCTTCTCCGGGAGCATCTGACCCGGGCGGAAGCACTGCCGGACGACGGGCTCCCTACCCCGGTGGACGTCGTCCTCTCCTAAACTACATACCGTGATCTTTAAAATGATCGGTGAAGGCCGTCCCTATCCGGACCACGGCCTGTCGCACCGTGAGTGGGCGCAGATCCCGCCCCGCCAGGTCCGGCTCGACATGCTGGTCACCACCAAGGCGGTGCTGGACCTCAACTCGCTGCTGGCCAAGGACTCGACGTTCTACGGGGACCTCTTCCCCCACGTCGTGCAGTGGCGGGGCGATCTCTACCTCGAGGACGGACTCCATCGCGCCCTGCGGGCCGCCCTCCACCAGCGATCCGTGCTGCACGCGCGGATCCTCGAACTGGAGAGCTGACTCCGGCCCACGGCCAACGGCCCCGTACCGGTCGAACGGCCCCGGAGCGATCGGAGTCGGACCGATCGGAGTCGGACCGATCTGAGCCGGACCGATCTGAGCCGGACCGATCTGAGCCGGACCGATCGGAGTCGGGCGATCGGGCCTCGAAACGAGTGAAACCCCCGAACCGTCAGGGTTCGAGGGTTTCCGATGTCTTGAGACATCACATGGCGGTGGAGGTGGGATTTGAACCCACGGTAGGTTGCCCTACACACGCTTTCGAGGCGTGCGCCCTCGGCCACTAGGCGACTCCACCGCGCAGCAGCTTACCGGACGAAGGGCGATGCCCGCGCATCCGTTTTCCAACGCATCCTCCGGCGCCCGCCCGTAAAGGCGGCTCAGCCTCGCCGAGCGGCGAAGAACTCCCCGAGCACGGCGGCGCACTCGTCGGCCAGCACGCCCATGACGACCTCGGGCCGGTGGTTGAGCCGACGATCCCTGATGACGTCCCACAGCGAGCCCGCCGCGCCGCCCTTCTCGTCGGCCGCGCCGTACACCACTCGATCGACCCGGGCGAGTACGGCCGCGCCCGCGCACATCGTGCAGGGTTCGAGCGTCACCACGAGCGTGCAGCCGGTGAGCCGCCACTCCCCGGTCGCCCGCGCCGCCTCGCGCAGGGCGAGCATCTCGGCGTGTGCGGTGGGATCGCCGCTCGTCTCGCGGTCGTTGCCGGCGACACACAGGATCTCGCCGTCCGGCCCCAGCACCACGGCGCCCACCGGCACCTCGCCACGCCGCCCGGCTCGTACGGCCTCGGCCAGCGCGAGCCGCATCGCCGGCTCGTAGCGTTCCGCCGGCCCCCCGTTCACCGCAGCCGGTCGAGCTCGTCGGCGAACCCGAGGCGTTCGGCGATGAGGGACAGGATGTCCGCGGGGAGCACGCCCTCCTCCATGCTGAGCTCCAGCAGCTCCTCGGCGCTCAGCGAGAAGTCGGTGAGCAGCTCGAGGTCGCCCACCGGGCGGATGCCGAGGTCGGGCGCTTCCGCGTCCACCACGACCCCGGCGAGCTCGCCGAGGAGTTCACCGAGGGGGTCGCCCATCGCGGCATGGGCATCGGAGATGAACACACGGGGGTCCAGCGCGTCCTCATAGCGGACGATCGCGAACCACTCGTCCTCGACCTCGACGCACAGCAGGACCAGCTCGTCACCGCTGAGCCCGAGTGTCTCCTGTGCCGCATCGCCCAGGTCGTCGGCGATCTCGGCCTCGCCGAGGTCGACCTCGGCGCCGGTCCAGCGATCGTCCGTCCTGGCGAAGGCCGCGGAGAAGAGGTTGGATCTCGAGGGCATTGCCGTCTCCCGAGGTCAGCCGACGGCGGCGTCGACGGCGCGTTCGAACGGGTGGGAGAATCCGAGCCGTGCGGCGATGCTGGACAGCACCTCGTCCGGCAGCAGATCGAGGTCGCCGGACAGCGCGCCCAGCTCCATCTCGTCGAGCCCGAGGTCGGCGAAGATGGACAGATCTCCCGCCGGATACACGCCGTCGAGATCCTCCTCCTCGGGCACGGGCACGTCGAGGTACTCGAGAACCTGGCGCGCGAGTGACCAATCCCACGCCGCCGTGATGTCCGAGAGGAAGACGCTCACCCGTTCACCGAAAACCCGTAACACCACAAAGAAGTCATCCCCCACCGCGACCATGCCAATCGTGGTGCCCATGCTCGGCGTCTGGCGGAGGGCGTGGACGAGTCCGTGCAGGTCGGAAGTGAGAGCCACCGGAAGCATCTCGGCCTCCCAGTGGTCATCCTCGCGGTAGACCACGATGGCGAAGTCAAGCGCGTCTTCGTCGTCTGTCATCGTCATCTCCACCGGCACGATCCTCACAACACGCAATCGTCGCAGACTCGACGTTCCACCGCCCGTCGGTCACTCCAAATTGTGATCAAAAGAGTCAGGCGACGTCGAGGATCGGCCCAGGACACGGTAACTTTTCCTGCCATGGAGACCCTCGTCGTCGATCATCCGCTCGTGGCCCACAAGCTGACCACCCTCCGTGACGTGCGGACCGACTCGCCGACGTTCCGCCGGCTCGCCGACGAACTGGTCACGCTCCTCGCCTACGAGGCCACCCGCGACGTCCGCGTGACCGACGTCACCGTGGAAACCCCCCTCGTGACCACTCACGGTGTGCGGCTGGCCCGTCCGGCGCCGCTCGTCGTGCCGATCCTGCGCGCCGGGCTCGGCATGCTCGACGGCATGACCCGCATCCTGCCCACGGCCGAGGTCGGCTTCCTGGGCATGATCCGCGACGAGTCCACGTTGAAGGCCCAGACCTACGCCACCCGGCTGCCGGAGGATCTGTCCGGACGCCAGTGCTACGTGCTCGACCCGATGCTGGCCACGGGCGGCACCCTGGCCGCGGCGGTCCGGTTCCTGTTCGACCGCGGGGCACAGGACGTCACCGCCATCTGCCTCCTGGCCGCGCCCGAGGGGATCGCGCACATGGACGACACCTTCCGCGGCACCGGCAAACCGATCCGTGTGGTGACCGCCGCCCTCGACGAGCGGCTCAACGAGCAGGGCTACATCGTGCCCGGGCTCGGCGACGCCGGAGACCGCCTCTACGGCGTGGTCTGATCCGTACGATCCGATCAGGTCGCTCCGATCGGATCGGGTCCGATCGGAGTGCCTTCTTGATCGGTACGGTTCGACCGGCGAGGTTTGATCGAGGTCATCTGACCGGCTTGGTCTGATCTACCCCCGGCGCCATATTCCCCTGTCGAATCGGCGACGACTCTCTGGTCGTGAATCCCCCGGTCACGCCCTCCACGACTCGGTTACACTACGCGCTTATATGGGTACGTAGAGTTATGAAGACGTCTCTTCGTTTCCACGTGCCGAACGCCTGGCGGTGTGTCGTGGCCGGCGGGGGGCGCGGCGAACGGGGACGACGGCAGCGGTTGTTCACGGCTCGATGTTCGGCGGCCTCAACCGCTTTACCGAACCGGGCGGCTGGGTAATGTATAGGTCATGGGAGTGGTGACGGCGGTGCAAGCCAAGAAGGTCCTCAAGTGGGGGGCCATCGTCCTGGTGGCTTTCTACCTGTTGACAAGGCCGACTGATGCGGCCCGGACAGTCCACGGAGCGCTCAACGGCATGGTCAACGCGGCCAACTCGATGGCTCAGTTCTTCGCCACCCTGACATGAGACTTGTGACCCACGGGGACTCCGCCCCGTCGTCGGTCAACCGTTACCTCCTCCCCCACGAGCACCAGGTCATCATGGTCAGGCGTCATCCTGCCGTCCTGCTCAGACCGGTCGCAGAGATCTTCGGTGGGCTGATCCTCGCGGGTCTGCTCAGCAAGTGGCTGAGCGACAGCGGTGCGGGCCAGGCCCTCGTCCTGATCTGGTGGGCCTGGCTGCTGCTCCTCATCCGGTTCGTGTGGAAGGTCGCCGAGTGGTCGGTCGACTACTTCGTCGTGACCTCCTCCCGCATGCTCCTCACCACCGGTCTCATCACGCGCAAGGTCGCGATGATGCCCCTGAGCAAGGTCACCGACATGAGTTTCCAGCGCTCGCTCCTCGGCCGCATGCTCGGCTATGGCGAGTTCGTCATGGAGTCGGCCGGCCAGGATCAGGCGCTGCGCACCGTTCCCTACATCCCCTATCCCGAGACCTTGTACCTAGAGGTCTGTCAAATGATCTTCCCCGGCAAGGACTCGGACGACGACTGATCCCCGTCCCGTCCATCCACTCACATCGGCCGTGATCGAACCTTCACCGGGCGATTCTTGGTTGAGGGTTACACGATTCGGCGGCTTCATGCCATTATGGCCCCATCATTGACCATCCCCCGCCCTGAGAGATCAGATGCCGAGTCAGGGAACCATCGGTGACCGCGTCCGCGGATTGCGGTTGAGCAGGCGAATGTCCCAGGCCCAGTTGGCCGGGCCCGACCTGTCGGACAGCTACGTCTCCCTCATCGAGTCCGGAAAGCGGACGCCCACTCCAGTCGTTGCGCGACTCCTCGCCGAGCGGCTCGGTTGCACCACTGAGTTCCTGCTCCACGGCATAGAGCCACGGCAGCGCATAGACACCGAGCTCGGCCTCCGACATGCCGAGCTCGAGCTTTATCATGGCGATCCCGCCGCCGCCGCCGATCGATTCGACGACATCGTGAAGGCGGCGGGAGAGGACAACGCCGTGCTCGCCGCGCATGCGCGCGTCGGCGTGGCCCGCGCACTTGAGGCGCAGGGACACACCGGGCGGGCGGTCGAGGCCTACGAACGGCTCCGCCGCGAGGCGGCCGCGCACCCCGAGCGCCTCGCCGACCTTCCCCTGGTGGTCTCGCTGTGCCGGTGCTACCAGCGGGCCGGAGACCGGCTGCGTGCCCGGGATCTCGGCGGCCATGCCCTCGACCAGGCAGACCGGCTCGGCATCACCGAGGGCGATCTCGCCGTGGAGCTGGCCCTCGCCCTGGTCGAGACCGAGAGCGGCCTGCCGTACGTCGAGCGCGTGCTCGCGGCGACAGGGGTGCCCGAGGCGGCCGCCGATCAGTCCTCCGAGGTGCTCGCCCTCTGGCAGGCCAGTGTGGCCGCCGCCGAGGGAGAGGACTCCGCGCTGGCCGTCCGCCTCGCAGAGGACGCCCTGTCGGCGGGCCGGACCGCCCGGATCGCGGTGCGCCGCGCGCGGATCGCCATGCACTGGGCGCGGATCACCGCCGATGCCGAAAACGCTGATTTGGACCGAGCCAACAGCCTCGCCGCCTCAGCGGCCGGTGTTCTCTCCGCGTTTCCCGGCGAGCGGGCCGAGCATGCCCGCAGCCTCGTCGTGCTGAGTCATGTGCGCCTTCGCAGTGGCGACACGGAATCCGCAGTGGATCTCGCCGAACAGGCACTGGATCTGTCGGTCTCCATCCGTGGGACGACTGCCGCCGCCGCGCATCTCGTGCTCGCCGAAGTCGCGTTGTCACGCTCCCACGACGCGGCGCCCGCATTGCGACGCGCCAAGGAGCTGCTCGACGGCGACACGACCGCCCCCAGCAGGGAGACCGCGCAGGCGTGGCGCAGGCTCGGTGACCTGTGGGGACAGGCCGGTGACGTCGATCAGCAGGCCGGGGCATATCGTAGGGCCCTGGAAGCCGTGGGAATTCGCGTCCACATACCGGGCTCCACCACCTCTTCGGCGATGCTGATCGGATAAGCCTCCTGGGAGCCCCGGCGTTGGTCTGGAGGCTCTGGAATAATTAGGGTGGACCGGTCATTCCATCATGGGATGACCGGCACCCGAAGGAGGCTGAGTGTGAGTCTGCGGACGGCGCAGCGGGCGTCTCTCGTGGACCAGGTGATCGACCAGCTCAAGGAGCAGATCACCTCTGGTTCGTGGCGGATGCATGCCAAGATCCCCACTGAGACGGTTCTCGCCGAGCAGCTCGGGGTAGGCCGCAACACCGTACGCGAGGCGGTGCGTGCGCTGACCCACGCGGGACTGCTGGAGTGCCGCCAGGGGGACGGAACCTACGTCCGGGCGACGAGCGAGCTGTCAGGCGCGATGGCTCGGCGACTGCGAGCCGCCGAGCAGTTGGAGATCCTCGAGGTTCGGCGCGCGCTCGAAGTCGAGGCGGCGCGCCTTGCCGCCACCCGGCGCACCGACGAGGACGTGACCGCCATCGAGGCCGCCCTGGGTGAGCGGGAGAAGGCCTGGGCGAACGGCGACCCCGAGAAGTTCGTCGAGGCGGACCTGGCCTTCCACGTGGCAGTCGTGGAAGCGACGCACAACAACGTGTTGATCGATCTTTACACCGACTTCTCGGCCGCGCTTCGCGCGAGCATCGCGGCGGCGGGCGGTTCGCTGGAACAGAACTACATCCCCCACGACTCCATCGTGCGAGCCATCGCCGCCGGGGACGCCGCTGCCGCCGAGCGGGCCGGCCACGCGTGCATGGAGCACATCCTGATCGCGCTGACCGACACCCAGAACCTGACCGCCTCCGCCTGAACCACCCGGTCCCCAGCTGAGCGACCGTCTCGCAGGCGCGGCATCCCAGAGAGACTGGTCATCGCTGCAGGGCTCGGTCACTGCGGAGGCCGGTCATCGCGGAATCCTGTCACCGCAAGGGGCCGGTCACTGCAAGGGGTCGGTCACTGCGCCGGGAGGAAGCTCCGGTCCGCTCCGAAGCCCGCTGGTGCGGGCTTCGCATGCGGTCCTCGCTCCCTCCGGCTCCGCTCCCTCGACCCTGCCGCCCTGCGCCTGACCACGAACCTCACAGGCGCGGAATCCCAGAGAGACTGGTCATCACTGCAGAGGTCGGTACTGCGAGGGGCCGGTCATCGCGGAGTCCTGTCACCGTAAGGGGCCGGTCACTGCAAAGGGCCGGTCACTGCGCCGGGAGGAAGCTCCGGTCCGCTCCGAAGCCCGCTGGTGCGGGCTTCGCATGCGGTCCTCGCTCCCTCCCGCTCCGCTCCCTCGCACCTGCGCCTGAAGTCCGCACAAGCGCTATCTGGGCGACCGCAGCCCGCCTTCGTAGCGAGGATCGGCCAGACGGATGCATCGCAAGGCCGAGGAGGAGCCCATAGCGGAGCTATGGGTGACGACGAGAATGCGCGAGGCGCCGTCTGGGCGACCGCAGCCATCAGGTGAGGCGGAGGGACATCACCAGGTAGCGGAAGCCGGAGTCGCCCTCGCCCGTGATCAGGGCGGGGCGGGTCGGCGAGTCCATATGCAGGCGCACGCGTTCGGTCTCGACTCCGTTCAGCCCGTCCAGCAGGTAGTGCGGCTGGAAGGCGATCTGGATGTCGTCCCCCGTGAGATCGGCCTCGATGATCTCGGTTCCCCGGCCGATCTCCGCGCCGCCCGCCTGGATCCGCACGTGGCCTTGGGAGAACGAGAGCCGTACGGCCGTGTTGCGCTCGGCGACCAGCGCCACCCGCTTGACGGCCTCGACGAACGGGGCGACGGCCAGGTCCGCGTGGATCGCCCACTGCTGGGAGAGCCGCGACCGGTAGTCGATGAACTGGTCGTCGAGCAGCCTGACCGTGGTGGTGCGGCCCTGGCTGGAGAAACCGGCGATGTTCTCCCCCAGCCCGATCGAGACCTCGCCGCCGCGCAGTGCGCGCGCCACCTCGACCAGGACACGTGCGGGCACCACCACGCCGTGCCGTTCGTCCTGTCGCTCGGGGTGCCACAGGAAGTCCTCGGCGGCGATCCGATAGCGATCGGTGGCGGCCATCGTGACCTGGACGCCGTCGACGTCGACGCGGATGCCGGTGAGCATCGGCAGCGTCTCGTCCCGGCTCGCCGCCGCGGCCACGTGGCCGACCGCGGCCGCGAAGACGCCTCCACCCACCGCACCGATCTTCGCGGGCATGGCCGGCAGGTTCGGAAAGTCCTCATCCGGCAGCGTGAGCAGGCTGTATTCCAGGCTGCCGCAGCGCAGCACGGCCTCGGCACCGCTTCTGGCGATCTCGACGGGGCGGTCCGGCAGACTCCTGGTGATCTCGGCCAGCACCCGGCCCGGGATCAGCACCCGCCCCGGCTCTGCGACGTCGGCGTCGATCTGGGCACGGGCCGAGACGTCGTAGTCGAAGGCCGAGACGTACAGGTCCTCGGCCGCCTCAAGGAGCAGGCCCGACAGCGCCGGCAGGGCGGGCCTGCCCGGCAGCACACGGGCGGTCCAGGTCACGGCCTCGGCGAGCACACTGCTGTTCACCTGGAATTTCACCCTGACCTCCTGCTCTCCCGGTCCACGTCTCGCTGCAACGGTAGCCCGCCGGGCCGACAGAAATGACCGGTGCGGGGGAACGCGGTCGCCCCGCCCCCGGAACTACCGGCGGTTCAGGAACGCCAGCACGGCGAGCACCCGGCGGTTGTCGTCGTCGGAGGGGACCAGGCCGAGCTTGGTGAAGATGCCGGCGGTGTGCTTGCCGACCGCGCTCTCACTCAGGTACAGGCGCTGGCCGATCGCCGCGTTGGATCTTCCCTCTGCCATGAGTTCGAGCACGTCGCGCTCGCGCGGGGTGAGCCTGCTCAGCGGTTCGTTGCGTGCGTTGCTGGCCAGCAGCTTGGCGATGACCTCCGGGTCCATGGCCGTACCGCCGGCCGCCACACGGCGTACCGCGTCCACGAACTGCTCGCCGTTGAAGACGCGGTCCTTGAGCAGGTAGCCGATCCCGCCCGAGCCGTCTGCCAGCAGTTCCCTGGCGTAGAGCTGCTCGACGTGCTGGGACAGCACGAGGATCGGCAGCCCAGGGATCCGCTCGCGTGCCGCCAGCGCCGCCTGCAGCCCCTCGTCGGTGAAGGTCGGCGGGAGCCGTACGTCGACGACGGCCACATCGGGACGATCCCGGATCAGGGCTTCGAGCAGATCGGGACCGGATTCGACCGCCGCGACCACGTCGAAGCCGTGTGCGCGGAGCAGATGGACCAGGCCCTCCCGCAGGAGATGGAGATCCTCGGCGAGGACTACCC
This sequence comes from Sphaerimonospora mesophila, assembly GCF_001417795.1. NCBI lineage: Bacteria > Bacillati > Actinomycetota > Actinomycetes > Streptosporangiales > Streptosporangiaceae > Sphaerimonospora > Sphaerimonospora mesophila. The sequence continues at coordinate 344,885 of NZ_BCBX01000035.1, forward strand.
GCACGCTCCCTCCTCTGCCCGCTTCTGCTGCGCGGTGAGCACCGCGGCGGCCGTGAACAAGGAACCTCCCAGGACGATCATTCCAGCGATCACGGGCCACTGGAACGGCTCGGGGAGATGAAGGGCGAGAAACCATGACTTCTCGCGCACATCGAGGATCTTGAAGACCATCGGCACCAGTCCCTGCGGGAACAGGGGGAGCCAGCACAGCGTCCAGCCCACGGCGATGGTCACGCTCCGCCAGGTCGGCACCGGGACCGGGACCGTGCCCAGCGGCAGCTCGACGACCGCCGTCGTGGGGCCGCCGGGCGGGCTGTTCAGCGCGAGCACGCCGTCGAACGCGGCGATCCTGCGCTCGATCCCGCTCAGGCCCGTGCCACGTGCCGGGTCTGCCCCGCCCTGCCCGTCGTCCGTGACGCTGATCCGCAGATTGCCCCCACGCTGGCTGATGTCGATCCACGCCTCGGTGGCGTCGCCGTGCCGTACGGCGTTCGCGAGCAGCTCGCTGATCGCGAAGTAGGCGGCCGACTCGACGGGGACCGGCGGCCGTCCCGGCAGATCGACGGTCACGTGGGTGCGCAGGGGGCTGTCGAGGGCGAGGGCTCGTACGGCATCGCCGAGGCCGCGCTCGGCGAGGACCGGCGGGTGGATGCCCCGCACGACCTGGCGCAACTCGTGCAGCGCGGTCACGGAGGCCTCCCTGGCCTTGGTGAGCAGCGCCTTCGCCGCGTTCGGGTCGGAGTCGACGAGTTGCTCGGCCGCGCCGATCGTCATGCCGATGGCGACCAGTCGCGCCTGAGCCCCGTCGTGCAGATCACGCTCGATCCGCCGCAGCTCGGCGGCCTGGGAGTCCACCACCTCGCCCCGCGTCCTGGCGAGGTGATCGACCCGCCGGGCCAGCCTCGCCTTCTCGGTCGGAGCGAGCAGGGAGTTCGCGATCTGCCCGTGCATGCGCACGCCCCATGGCGCCACCCAGGGCGCGGTGATCAGGGCCAGCCCGGCCCAGAGCAGGCCGCTGTGCCAGTTGCCCCACTCGACGTACGCCGTGCCCACCTCCGTGAACCGCACCATGCCGCCCCCGAGGCCGAAGAGGACGAACAGCGCGGGAGCCCCGGCGAGCAGACCGCCGGACCAGAAACCGATCAGCAGATAGGCGAAATCACGCCAGGTGGCCGGATCGGTCGTCATCCACTTCAGCCGTCGGTTGAACGCCGGAATCCGCGGTGTCTTGTAGAGGTTGCGTCCATCGCGGTACCACCCGTCCGCCTGGGGCACCGGCGGGAGCGGGGCCGGCTGGTACGGCTCTTCGATCTTCACGCCCGACCACTCGCGGGCCAGCCGCCGCTCCAGGCGGGTCGTCGCCCGCGTGAGCCGTACGGCGGGCGGGAACAGGAACACCAGTCCCAGACCGAAGCTGAGCGTCGCGGCCAGCAGCATCACCGCGGCCACCATCTGCCCGAGCACGGCCACGCAGAGGAGCGCCGTGCCCCTGGCCAGCGCCTTGAGCGTCTCGCCGCCTGCCGTTCCCAACCGTTTGAGATCCATCTGCCCACCTCTCCTGTGGCCAGTGTCGCCCAGGGCGAAGTCGCAGCGCAGTGCCCCTGGGCACCGGATGAGGGTGGGGATAGGTACACCCCTGCCGGGTCCCCAGCCGCATTCCCGTTCGGCCGTCCGGTTCCTAGCGTCTTGGTCATGCCGATCATCACTGTGGACAAGCTTCGCAAGACGTATGGAACTCGGGTGGCCGTCGAAGACGTCTCGTTCTCCGTCGAGGAGGGTGAGATCTTCGGCGTCGTCGGCCGCAACGGAGCCGGCAAGACGACGACGGTCGAGTGCGTGGCCGGCCTGCGCACCCCGACGTCGGGGACCATCCGCGTGGAGGCCGACCTGAAGCAGCAGGTCGGGGTGCAGCTCCAGGACTGCTCGCTACCTGACAAGATCCGCGTCGGCGAGGCGCTGAGCCTATACGCCTCGTTCTACGCCCGGCCCGCCGACTGGCGCGCGCTGCTCGCGGAGACCGGCCTCGATCCGCGTACGGCTTTCGCGAAGCTGTCCGGCGGGCAGCGTCAGCGACTGTCGATCGCGCTCGCGCTGGTCGGCGATCCGAAGATCGCGATCCTCGACGAGCTCACCACGGGTCTCGACCCCCAGGCGCGACGGGACACCTGGGAGCTGATCGAGCGCATCCGCGACCGCGGCGTGACCGTGATCCTGGTCACCCACTTCATGGAGGAGGTCGAGCGGCTGTGCGACCGCGTCGCGGTCATCTCGGCCGGCCGGGTTCTCGCGGTCGACACCCCGGCGGGACTCATCGCCCGGGCGGGCGGCGAGCACCGTCTCACGTTCCGGACACGCGGGCCGATCGACGGCCTGGCGAAGCTTCCCGAGGTGTCGGCCGTGACGCCGACCGCGACGGCAGGGGACGCCGTCGAGGTCGTGGTCACCGGCACCGGTGACCTGCTCACCGCGGTCATGACCGTACTGCCCGCCGCGCAGATGTCCGGCCTCCGCATCGAGCGGACCACCCTCGACGACGCGTTCCTCACCCTCACCGGCCACCCTGCCGAGCACCTCGCCGACCATTCCGCCGCTTAGGAGACAGACGAACATGGCGACCATCACCACCACGGCCCGCCTCGCGGCCGTCGAAACGAGGCTCTTCCTCCGCGAACCCGCCGCGGTCTTCTTCGCCATCGTGCTTCCGGTGGGGCTGCTGCTGGCCCTGGGCGGTTCGATCCCCAACTTCCGTAAACCGGACCCCGCGCTCGGCGGACAGCGACCCGTGGACGCGCAGTTCCCGGCCCTGATGATCCTCCTGTCGATCATGCTGCTCGCGCTCAGCACGCTGCCGACGGCCCTGGTCATCTATCGGGAGCGGGGCGTGCTCCGGCGGATGTCCACCACTCCCGTACGGCCGAGCTCGCTGCTGGCGGCCCAGCTCCTGATCAACGTCGGCGTGGCCATCGTCGCGACGGCGCTGACCCTCGGGCTGGGTCACCTGGCCTTGGACATGCCGGCTCCGCGCGCGTTCTGGACGTTCGCCGGGGTCTTCGCGCTCGGCTCGACGGCGCTGTTCGCCATCGGCCTGTGCCTCGCCGCCGTGGCACCGAACTCCCGGGTCGTTCAGGGCGGGGGTGCGGCCGTGCTGTTCCCGCTGCTGTTCCTCGGCGGCATGTGGCTGCCGCGGCAACTGATGCCCGAGATCCTGCGCCGGATCAGCGACTTCACCCCGTCCGGCGCCTTCGGTCAGAGTCTCACGGACGCACTCGCCGGGCAGACGCCGCAACTGCTGCACATCGCCGTACTCGCCGGATGGGCGGTGCTCGCCGGTCTCGCCGCGGCACGGCTGTTCCGCTGGGAATGACCGGCGCCACCGACCGGGCCAGGCCGTGTTCTACGGGGGACACGACCTGGCCCCTCGCCGAGCGCGCCCACCTGCTCGGGCGGCTGCCAGTTCAGGGCCGCGCGCGCAGGCCGTACGGCTGCTGCTGTTGTAGAAGAGGTGCACGTAATCGGCCTTCTGCCGGTGCGAGCCGTTGCGTGCCCACAACTCCTTCCGCAGATGCGCCTTCCCCGAGCAGTTGGGCAGCGCCTGCCGCGGCGGATGCCGAATCGGTCGAGGAAGCAGTCGAGGAAGCCGAAGCGGCGGCCGACGTCGAGGCGGACGCGGCGGTGGCCGTCGAGAGGGTGAGGGAAGCCGCGATCAGGCCGGCTCGAGGGCCGCGGCGACGAGTGCGCGCATGTCTCCTCCAAGGTGTCAGCTTCTCGGCCCTGAAGAGCCAAGCTTGCAGCTCCTCGCCGTCGATGGCTTCGACGATTCAGGCCGCGTCGTCGGCAGCGTGACTCACTGCCCAGCCCGCGACACCGCGTGCGGCGATGTTGCGGGCTGCGTTGACGTCGGCGTGCTCAGCGAAGCCGCACGACGTACAGGCGAAGGTTTCCTGGCCGGGCCGGTTCCTTTTGTCCACGTGCCCGCATGACGAGCACGCCTGGGAGGTGTAGGCCGGATCCACATGGACCACGGCCACGCCTGCGCGGGCCGCCTTGTAGGCGATGAACGACCCGAGCTGGTGGAAGCTCCAGGAATGCAGCGTGACCCGCTGGGGCTTGCGGAGCCGTACCCGGTCGCGGATCCCGCCCAGGTCTTCCAGGGCGATGCCGCGTCCGGTGCGTTCTGCCTCGGTCACGATCTGCTTGGCGATGACGTGGTTGGTGTTCGCGGCGAACCGCGCTTCCTTACGGCGGCGTTTCTTCAGCAGCCGTTTGGCGGACTTGGTGCCCTTGGCCTGCAGGCGGGCTCGCAGCTCGCGCTGGCGGTGGCGGACCGCGTTCAGGCCCCTGCCCGAGTGGCGTTTGCCGTCGCTGGTGGTGGCGATGTTGGCGATCCCCAGGTCCACACCCACAAATCCGTCCGGGGTGGCGACCGGAGGGTCGGGAACCTCGCAAGTGGCGATCAGGAACCACATGCCGTCCCGCGTGACCAGGTCGGACTCGCCCTTACGGTAGGCGGTCAGGGTTTTGATCCGGTCGGCCGATCCGGTGAAGGCCACCCCCCGCAGCCGTCCGGCGGTCGTCCAGATGCTCACGGTGCGCGCGTCGAGCTGCCAGGACAGGCACCGGTCGTCGAACGGCTGCGCCGCGCTGGGGCGGAAGGCGATCGGTTTGGATTGCGCGCGTTTCCGGCGCGGTGATCCTTGTGGTCCCAGGTTTCCGGCGCGGATGTTGGCGCGCAGCGTGGTGTAGGCGTCGACCACCTTTTTGATCACACGCTGGGCGGTCTGCGCTCCCAGCCCGGCGGCTTTCAGCTCACCATAGGTGATCTTGCGGAGTGCGTACTCGCGGGTGACACCGGCGGCGAACGCCGTCTGGGAGACGAGGTTGGCGGCCTGGTTGACCGCGTGCAGGGTCGCCTCCAGCGCCGCCGCCTGCTCAGGCGTTGGCAGGAGCCTCACCTGCACCACCAGTTTCACAATCGAACACACTACCATTTGGCCTATGTCACCGCGATGGGAACCCAACCCCGATATACGCAGGGGACGGACCGTTGTCTACGCGCTACATGCGCATTTGGTGTTCACCCCCAAGTACCGGCGCGAGGTCTTCACGAAAACCAGAAACGTCCGGACTAGCGTCCGGAGACTCAAAAACCCGGGCCGGGAAGCGATTCCTCCCGGGCGTGAACGCCCGGGGTTCCTCGCTAGACCACGCTGAAAGGGGTGAGATCCGGCGCCGGGCCGGTCGATCGGCGGCGCCTGGGATCAGGCTGACCGAGCCGGGCGAACCGACGCCGGAGCCCCGAGGGCTGCGGCGGTTGCGGCACAACTTGCAGCGCCGTGACCTGAGGTTTCTCCGGGACCGCCGCAAGAGTGGCCTGGCCGGGTGGTAACGTCACCGGTCGGCGCCGACGCGAGTGCTCCGGAGAGCGGGTCGATCCGTGTGCCCTGCCGTCCGGCGGACGTGTGCTGCCGACGGATCAGTGGGTGGCCATGTCCACGAACCGGCTGTAGTGGCCCTGGAAGGCGACCGTCACGGTCGCGGTGGGCCCGTTGCGGTGCTTGGCCACGATCAGGTCGGCCTCACCCGCCCGGGGCGACTCGCGCTCGTACGCGTCCTCCCGGTGCAGCAGGATGACCATGTCCGCATCTTGCTCAATTGACCCAGATTCCCGCAAATCCGACACCTGCGGGCGTTTGTCGGTGCGCTGCTCGGGACCACGGTTGAGCTGGGAGATCGCGATGACCGGGACCTCCAGCTCCTTGGCCAGCAGCTTGAGCGCACGGGAGATCTCGGAGACCTCCTGCTGGCGGCTCTCGGTCTTCTTGGGCGAGCTCATGAGCTGCAGATAGTCGACGATCACGAATCGGAGGTCGTGGCGCTGCTTGAGACGGCGGCACTTCGCCCGGATCTCCATCATCGACATGTTCGGGGAGTCGTCGATGAACAGCGGCGCGTCGGCCACCTCGCCCATCCGCCGGGCCAGCCGGGTCCAGTCGTCGTCGTTCATCAGACCTGACCGCATGGTGTGCAGCGCCACCCGCGCCTCGGCCGACAGCAGTCGCATGGTGATCTCGTTACGCGACATCTCCAGCGAGAAGATGACGGTCGCCAGTCCATTCTTAATCGCGGCAGACCGGGCGAAATCCAGACCTAGCGTGCTTTTTCCGATGGCGGGCCTGGCGGCCACGACGATCATCTGGCCGGGGTGGAGACCGTTGGTCAGCGCGTCGAGGTCCTGAAAGCCGGTCGGGACCCCGACCATCTGGCCGCCGCGGCTGCCGATCGCCTCGATCTCGTCGAGGGCCCCCGGCATGATCTCCGAAAGCGGGAGGTAGTCCTCGGAGGTACGCCGCTCGGTCACCTTGTAGATCTCGGCCTGCGCCCGGTCGACGAGATCGTCGACCTCCTCGCCCTGCCCGCCGTACCCGTAGGAGACGATCCGCGTGCCGGCCTCGATCAGCCGCCGCAGGATGGCCTGCTCCCGGACGATCTTCGCGTAGTAGCCGGCGTTGGCGGCCGTCGGAACGGTGGCGGTCAGCGTGTGGAGGTAGGCGCCACCGCCCACCCGGGCGACCTCGCCGCGCCGCTGCAGCTCGTTGAACACGGTGACCGAGTCGGCGGGCTCGCCCCTGCCGTAGAGGTCGATGATCGCGTCGAAGATGATCTGATGGGCGGGGCGGTAGAAGTCGTCCGCGCGCAGCACCTCGATCACGTCGGCGATGGCATCCTTGGACAGCAGCATGCCGCCCAGCACCGACTGCTCGGCCTCGATGTTGCTCGGTGGCGTCCGCTCGAACGTCGAGTCCGATTCCCCGGGCCCCCCCGGGAAGTCGATCACGCTCACCTCACACCCCCTGCCGGCCCACGTGCCGTACCCCGCCCGCCCACCGGTTCCGGCCCGGTCCGCCAGTCTCTCGGGCCACGCGGCCCACGGCAACCTCAGCTGTGGACAATGCTGTGGAAAAGATGTGCAGGTTCCGCCCTCTACGTGTGGGAACCTTGAGGACAGCCCTGTGGGCAAGACCGCGGCCGACCGCGAAATTCCGGCCCGACCTGGGCTTTCTCCATCCACCTCCTGTGGAGGAAAGAAAGTCGCCAAGACGGGCCGATACCGATCGAGCATGGCTCAGTAAGCCGCAAAATGGGTTCATGCCTCTTACCAACGAGCCGGCGGGGCTCGCTGCGGAACGGGATCGGCGAGGCCGCCGGGCCCACGACCGGGAGATCCTCAGGCTGGCCGTCCCGGCGTTCGGGGCACTTGTGGCGGAACCGCTGTTCCTGCTCACCGACTCCGTCATCGTCGGCCACCTTCCCGACCCTGCGCTAGGCGCGCTCGGCGTGGCCAGCGCGGCCCTGACCGCCCTGGTGGGCCTGTGCGTGTTCCTCGCGTACGCGACCACGGCGTCGGTCGCCCGGCAGGTGGGGGCGGGAGACATCCGACAGGCGATGCGCCAGGGCATCGACGGTCTGTGGCTGGCGGCCGTGATCGGCGTGGTCGTCAGTGCGGCGTGCTGGCCTCTTGCACCATTTATCGTACACCTGTTCGGTGCTACAGGGGAGCTCGCCGCGCAGGCCGTCACCTATCTGCGCGTCAGCCTCCTCGGCATTCCGGCCATGCTGCTCGTGCTGGCGGGCACCGGCGTGCTGCGCGGCATGCAGGACACCCGGACCCCGCTGGTCGTGTCCGTGGCCTCGTTCACGCTGAACGGCCTGCTCAACCTCTGGTTCGTCTTCGGGCTCGGCTGGGGCATCGCGGGCGCCGCGTGGGGAACTGTGGTCGCGCAGACCCTGGCCGCGGCGATCTATCTGGTGATGGTCGTACGGGCCGCTCGCCGGCACGGCGCCGCGCTGCGGCCGGACCTCGCCGGCGTCAAGACCGCGGGCGCCGCCGGGTTCGCCCTGGTCATCCGTACGGCCTGCCTGCAGGCGGTGCTCCTCGTGGCGACGTCGATCGCCACGAGGATGGGCGAGGACCAGATCGGGGCGCACACCATCGCCCTCCGGATCTGGACGTTCCTCGCGTTCGCCCTCGACGCGATCGCGATCGCGGGTCAGGCGATCACGGGGCGGACGCTGGGCGCCGGGGACGTGGCCGCCACCCGGGCCGCGACCGAGCGCATGGTGCGGTGGGGCGTGGCCTGCGGCGTGGTGTTCTGCGGCGCCGTGCTGCTGGTCCGACCGCTCCTCCCGGGTCTGTTCGACGCCGACGCGGGGGTCACCGCGCACCTGCTGGCCGTGCTGTGGCCGGTGGCGCTCTTCCAGCCGGTCGCCGGCGTCGTATTCGTGCTCGACGGGGTGCTCATCGGCGCGGGCGACCAGCGCTACCTGGCCTGGGCCGGCCTGTGGGCCACCCTCGCCTACCTGCCGTTCGCCGCGCTGGCGGGGGTGGCCGGCAGCATGGTCGCGCTCTGGCTCGCGCTCGGCGCGTGGATGGTCGCCCGGATGATCACGCTGGGGGCACGTGCGTACGGCACGGCCTGGCTGGTCACCGGGGCGTGACCCCGCTCTTCCCCCGATGTCGGCGGCGGACGTCGCCGACATGCTCTCTTCAGAGCCGCCCGAGGACCTGCTGGAGGAAATCCCGGGTGCGGGGTTGCTCCGGCGCCGTGAAGATCTGCTCCGGCGAGCCGCGCTCCAGCAGCACCCCGCCGTCGAGGAAGCAGACCGTGTCGGCGATGTCGCGGGCGAACGCCATCTCGTGCGTGGCCAGGATCATCGTCATCCCGGTCTCCTTGAGCTCGCGGATGATGCCGAGGACCTCGGTGACCAGCGCCGGGTCGAGCGCGGAGGTGACCTCGTCGAGCAGCAGCAGCCGCGGCCGGGTGGCGATGGCCCGGATGATGGCCACCCGCTGCTGCTGGCCGCCGGACAGGCGGTCCGGATACTCCCCGGCCCGGTCGGCCAGCCCGAACCGCTCGAGCAGTTGCCTGGCCCGCTCCTCGGCCTCCGCCGGAGCCGTACCATGCACCTTGCGCGGCGCCAGCGTGATGTTGTCGAGCACGGTCATGTGCGGGAAGAGGTTGTAGGACTGGAAGACCATGCCGATCCGCTTGCGCACCTCGTCGGGGTCCACCCGGGGATCGGTGATCTCCCTGCCGTCGAGGTGGATCGCGCCGTCATCGACGGTCTCCAGCAGGTTGACGCAGCGCAGCAGCGTCGATTTGCCCGAGCCCGACGCGCCGATCAGACAGACGACCTCGTGCGGGGCGACGTCCAGGTCGATGCCGCGCAGCACGCTCTGCCCGTGGTAGTGCTTCCAGACGCCCTCGATCTTCAGCAGGCTCATGCCCGTCCACCTCCTCCCATCTGGCGGCGTGCCGTACGGGCCGCCAGGTGGTCGGTGAACCGCGCCATCGGCACGGTCAGCGCGATGAACAGCAGCGCCGCGGCCAGATAGGGGGTGTAGTTGAAGCTCCAGGCGGCGTGGATCTGGGCCTGGCGCAGCGCCTCCAGCGGGCCGAGCACGGCCACGAGCGCGCTGTCCTTCTGCAGTGAGGCGAAGTCGTTGAGCAGCGGCGGGACCACCCGGCGGACGGCCTGCGGCAGCACCACATGGCGCATGGTCTGGCCATGGGTGAGCGCCAGCGAACGGGCGGCGGCCCGCTGGCTGGGATGGATCGAGTCGATCCCGGAACGGAACACCTCGGCGACGTATGCCCCGTACGACAGGACGAGAGCGATGATGCCGAGCGTGACCGGGTCGTCCGGCGCGCCCTGAAGCTGGAGTGCCGGGACGCCGAAGCCGACCAGGTAGACCAGCAGGATGGTGGGGATGCCGCGGAAGATGTCGGTGTAGAGCACGGCCAGCGCGCGCAGCGGGAAGAACACCGGCGAGCGCAGGCCGCGTACGAGCGCCACGGTCAGCCCCAGCACCAGGACGAACACCTCGGCGATCAGGAAGATCTTGATGTTCAGGCCGAACCCGCGCAGCACGTCGGGAAACGCCTCGACGAATGCGGCGGGGCTGAAGAACGTCTCGCGGACCCGCGGCCACCCCGGTGAGGCGGTGACGGCCATGACCACCGTGACGGCGACGAGCAGGGTGGAGGCCGTGGCGACCGAGATCGACCGCCTGGACCTGCGGCGCAGCTCGGCCTCACGGCGGATCTGCCGCTCGCTCTTCACCCACGGCGCGGCGGAACTCACCCCTGGCCGGGTTCCGTCGGTCAACTCAGCTCCGGCGCGCCGGCGGCCGCGGTCAGCCACCGGCTCTCGATTTCGGCCAGCTCGCCGGACGCCTTGAGCTCGCCGATCGCCTCGTCCACGCAGCCGACGAGGCCGTTGCCCTTCTGGAAGAGCAGGCCGAACTCCTCGGGGGCGTCCGACTGCGCCGCGAACTGTCCCACGATCTTCGAACCCTCCACCTGGGCGGCGGTGACGTAGAAGGCGGTGGGCAGGTCCACGACGATGGCGTCGATCTGCTTGTTCTTCAGCGCGTTGATCGCGTCGATCTGCTGGTTGTAGACGCTGGGCTCGATGCCTGGCTCGATCACCTGCTGGACCGCCCGCAGCGCGGTGGTGCCCGCCTGGACTCCGATCTTGGCGCCCTTGAGGTCGGCCAGGCCGGAGGCGCCGGCGAACTGGGAGTCGCCCAGGGCGACCACACCCTGCTTGACCGTGTAATAGCCCTGGCTGAAGTCGACGGCCTTCTCGCGTTCGGGGGTGATGGAGATCTGGTTGATGTCGAAGTCGAACTTCTTGGGTCCGGGTGCGAACGAGGAGTCGAAGGGGACGACGGTCCAGACGACCTCGTCCTTGGTGAAGCCCATCTTCTGGGCGATCGCGTACGCCACCGCGCTCTCGAAGCCCTGGCCGTTGGCGGGGTCGTCGTCCTTGAACCACGGCTCATAGGCCGGCTTGTCGGTGCCGATGGTCAGCTTGCCGGGAGTGACGAGCGTGAGGGCGTCCTTGGCGCAGCTCGCCGCCGCGCTCGCGCCGTCACCGGAGGATCGCACGCCGGTGGATTCGGAGGCCGGCGCGCAGGCGACGGCGGCCAGCGTGATGACGCCGAGCGCCAGGCACACGGGGGAGCAGCGCAGCGAGGAGCGGCGCACGGAGGTGCGGCGCGCGGAGGTGCGGCGCGCGAGAGAACGGCGCACGGGGGAACGGCGCATTACAGCCTCCATCAGCACTGTCTTCCACGGAATCCGTAAATTCGGCTGGGAAGATAGTAGCCGTTTCAGCAATATCCACCTCCATTAGGGGCAAACCCCCCCAAACCTCCATGGTGGTGATCTTGCGAAAGCTCACACCTGGCAGCCCTGACCTGGAGCGCGACCATTCGTGATCTTGCAGAAACTCGCACAGGACTCTCCTCACCTGGCAGGACACCATCCGTGATCTTGCACTCGGTCGACCGGAAATACCGAAAGCCCCTCACCGAAGATCGGTGAGGGGCCCGGTGGCGATCAGATCGTGTTCACGAACACGTCCGAGAGAAGATCAGCCGGCGAGGACCTCGACGTCGAGGTTGGCGACGACCTCCGGGTGCAGCCGGACGCTGACGCGGTGGGTGCCAACGCTCTTGATCGCGTTGTCGATCACGATGCGGCGCCGGTCGAGCTGCGGGCCGCCGGCGGCCTTGACCGCATCGGCGATGTCACCCGTGGTGACCGAGCCGAACAGCCGGCCCGCCTCGCCCGCGCGCGTCCTGAGCCTGACCTTGAGCCCGCCGAGCTGGCCGGCGACCTCCTTGGCCGAGCCCAGGTCACGGATCTCGCGAGCGGCACGCGCCTTCTTCATCGAGGCGATCTGCGACTCGGCGCCCCGGGTCCAGCGGATGGCGAATCCACGGGGGACCAGGTAGTTGCGGCCGTAGCCGTCCTTAACCTCGACCACGTCGCCGGGAGCCCCGAGGCCGGAGACCTCAGTGGTGAGAATCAGCTTCATTTCCTGGGTCTCCCTTCTCAGCGCGCCGTGCTCGTGTACGGCAACAGGGCCATCTCACGGGCGTTCTTGATGGCGGTGGCCACGTCGCGCTGGTGCTGGGTGCAGTTGCCCGTCACCCGGCGGGCACGGATCTTGCCGCGGTCGGAGATGAACTTCCGAAGCAGCGCCGTGTCCTTGTAGTCGACGTGGGAGATCTTGTCATGGCAGAAGAGGCAAACCTTCTTCTTCGGCTTGCGCACTGCCGGCTTGGCCATCGTGGTGCTCCTTTCAGAGCCCCGCATCACGCGGGAATGGTCGCTCGGATTATCTGGATGTACTGGAGGCGAGAAGGGCGGGGATCAGAAGGGTGGTTCGTCGCTGAAGTCGCCGCCGAAGCCGCCACCGCCGCCGCCCTGAGGAGCGCCGAAGCCACCACCGCCGCCACCGCCACCGCCCTGGCCGTAGCCCTGCGGAGCGGGGGTCGCGGTGGCCCAGGGGTCGTTCGCCGGGCCGCCACCGAAGCCGCCGCCCTGGCGGGAGGTCTTGTTGACCTTCGCCGTGGCGTTGCGCAGCGACGGGCCGACCTCGTCGACCTCGACCTCGTAGACCGTGCGCTTCTCGCCTTCCTTGGTCTCGTACGACCGTTGACGCAGCCGTCCCTGCACGATGACCCGCATGCCGCGCTGCAGCGTCTCGGCGACGTTCTCCGCCGCCTGCCGCCACACGTTGCAGGTGAGGAACAGCCCCTCGCCGTCCTTCCACTCGTTGGTCTGCCTGTCGAGGTACCGCGGAGTGGATGCGATGCGGAACCGGGCCACGGCTTGCCCCGTCGGGGTGAAGCGCAGCTCGGGGTCGTCGACAAGGTTGCCGACGATGGTGATCTGGGTATCGCCTGCTGCCATCGGTCGCTATAGCCTTCCTATCCCGTGCGCTGAGCCGTCAAGGGCCCAGCGTACGGCCACCGCCCGACAAACGTGCCGGGCTCGGCGGCGCCGGTCAGTGGAGCTCGGGCCGCATGACCTTCGTGCGGAGGATGCCCTCGTTCAGGTTCAGCTGGCGGTCCAGCTCCTTCACGGTGGCGGGCTCGGCGGTCAGGTCGACGACTGCGTAGATGCCCTCGGACTTCTTGGCGATGTCGTAGGCCAGCCGGCGGCGTCCCCACACGTCGACCTTCTCCACGGTGCCGCCGTCGTTGCGTACGACGGCCAGGAACTGGTCGAGCGAGGGCTGCACGGTGCGCTCATCGAGGGACGGGTCGAGGATGACCATCATCTCGTAACGACGCATGCTGAATCCAACCTCCTCTGGACTCTTGCGGTCACGACGCCTTGCCGTGACAGGAGGATCCGTCGCGCGGGGCGGGCGGCTCGTGTTTCCCGTCGCCCATACCACGCGCAGTCGGTCAAGGCTACCAGCCCCTTGGCCGTACGCCGTCCTGCGCCCACACTGGTAGGTGAGCCGTACCGAAAGGTAAGAGGGGGTGTCTCAAATGAGACAGGTCACCCGCCCTGCCCGGCGGCCGTACCCGCGTTTGACTCTCAACACGGACGGCGCGCGGCATCCGCTGACGAACTTCCTGGCGGTCGCCACGCTCATCCTGGGCATCGCGGCCTTCGTCACCGGATTCATCGTGGACAGCCACGTCTTCGCGTCCTGGGCGGGCGTGATCGGGTTCTGGGGCGGCTTCTACGCGCAGTACATCTCGGTGACCACGGCCCAGCGATGCCTCATCATCGCGGGCATCGTGATGTCGTTCGTGGGGATGGCACTGGGGATCGCGCACGGCGGTTTCGTTCCGGGCATCTGACTCGGGAACGGGACCGCCGGGCCCGTCAGCCGCCGACGACCCGTCAGCCGCCGACGTGCAGATCCACGCCGAGAAGGATCAGGAACCACAGGAAGATCGCCAGCAGGGCCTGTGCGACCTGCTTGAGCAGGGTCGGAGTGAGGTAGTGATGGACCCACGCGACGTAGACGCCGACCACGAGGTAGATGAGTAACAGAAAGCTGCTCAGCCGATATCTCACGCTCGTCTCCTTAGTATCATCGGCGTATCCGCCGGCACGGAGCGGGTGAGCAGGCGACTGCCCTCATGTGCCTTAGTGAAACGTTCGCGAGACCGCCCGGCGTCCGAAGGGAATCCGATCCGGCGGACCGGTCAGGGCAGCGGCGCGCCTCCAGTCGAGAACCACGAGTCCAACACCTTCGATACCTTCGGTCGAGCGCCACCGGTCGGACACCCGCAGGCGAACCTCCAATATGAACGGGGAAGAAGTGACGACGTCACAGCGATCACAGCGCATCGGCGCCCATGTCGACTCCGACGACCCGCTGGCCCACGCGGCCGCCAGGAACGCCGACGTCGTGCAGTTCTTCCTCGGCGACCCGCAGGGGTGGAAGGGCCCGGTCGTCCCGGCCTCCGCCGCCGCGCTGCGCGACTCGGACGTGGACGTCTACATCCACGCGCCGTACGTGATCAACGTCGCGACGGCCAACAACCGGATCAGGATCCCCAGCCGCAAGCTTCTCGACGGCCACCTGAAGGCCGCCGCCTCCATCGGCGCGAAGGGGCTGATCGTCCACGGCGGGCACGTCAACGCGGGCGACGATCCGCAGGTCGGATTCGACAACTGGCGCAAGGTCTTCGAGCGCATCGAGTGCGAGATCCCCGTGCTGATCGAGAACACGGCGGGCGGCGGCAACGCCATGGCGCGCAAGCTCGACCGCATCGCCCGGCTCTGGGACGCGGCGACGTCGGGGGCCTCCGACCCCTCGGTCGTCGGCTTCTGCCTCGACACCTGCCACTTCCACGCGGGCGGCGAGGATCTCATCGGGCTGGTCGACCGGGTGAAGGCGATCACCGGGCGGATCGACCTCATCCACTGCAACGACTCCAGGGACGCCTTCGACTCCGGCGCCGACCGTCACGCCAACATCGGGGCCGGCCAGATCGACCCCGAGCACATCCTCGAGGTCTGCCGGGCGGCCGAGGCACCGATCGTGGTCGAGACGCCGTTCGAGGGCCAGGCCGACGACATCGCCTTCCTCCGCAAGAACCTCTGACCCGCCCCCGCCCCCGCCCCCGCCCCCGCGCGTGATCTTGCAGTTTCTCGCAGGTCTCACCCCTGACCTGCGAGAATCAATTCCGTGATCTTGCAGTTTCTTGCAGACGTACCGTCCGACCCGGGTCTATATGGTCGCTGATCTTGCGGTGGCCAGTACAAGATCACCAACGATGTTTTCGCTGATCAGCAGGCATGCCTGCGAGAAACTACAAGATCAGAAACGAGAAGTGCCCGGTCCCGGACTCGCGCGCGAGCAATCGCAAGATCACGACTGGGGGTGTGGTGGGGTGGGAGGTGGGGGGTCTTGTCCACAGGGTGTGGATAAAGTTCGTGGATTGCGGGGCTCACGGAGTGGGTAAGGGTTCGGCCATCTCCCGCTCGGTGACAGCCGCCCTGGGCCGGCGGGTGCCGCGCCACAGCTGGATGAACGACACGATCGCCGCGGCGAGGAGCACCAGATTGCGGGCGACCAGCACGAGGGTCCCCGGCAGGTTGCCGTGCCAGCTGTAGTCCTCCTCCACCCAGGGATACATGATCCCCGTGAGCAGCGCCGCGGCCAGCACGAGCCAGGCGGTCGGCCGCTGGCTCGCCCCCTGCCGCCCCGTCGGCACCGCCAGCACGACCGCTGCGATCCCGATCACCCAGACGAGGTACTGCGGCGACAGGACCCTGCTGGTCAGCACGAGGAACAGTACGGCCGTCAGCGCCGCGTCGTAGAACGTCCTGGCGGTCGGGGCCGCCCGCAGCCACCACACCGCGAGCAGCGCCAGCGCCACCGGGGTCGCGACCAGGCTCACCCGCTCCGCCGTCTCGACGCCCCGCCCCACGAGCTCCATCGCGCCGTGCTGATAGGTGGTGAAACCGTCCCACCAGCCCAGCGCCCGGGCCAGCGCGAACGGCGTCGCCGCCAGCGACTCGACCTGCAGCCCGCGCTCCTGCTGCGCGGTCAGGAAGTCGAGCGCGTGCGGCATCGCCAGCACGGCGACGCCGCACCCCGCCACAGAGATCGCGAGCGTCGCCCCGGATGCGGTCAGCAGCTCCCGCCAGCGCCGCAGCCCGGCGAGCAGCGCGACCGGCCACGCCTTGATGATGAGCCCGACCCCGATCAAAGCGCCTCGTACGGCCGGATCCGCCGACGCCGTCAGCGCCATGACCGCGACGAGCGTGACCATCAGGTCATATCTGGAGATCAGCAGCGGTCCGAGCAGCGCGGCCCCGACGGTCCAGGCCCAAAGACCCGTCCTCTTGCTCCCGTGGCGTACGGAGAACCGCCACACCAGCAGCAGGATGCCCAGGTCGCACAGGATGGCGAGCAGATGGAAGCCGATCCGGTAACCGAACGGGAGCAGGTGGGGGGCGAGCATCGGCAGCGCGGCGAACGGCGGGTACTGCCACTTCTCATCCCCCGCCGGGAACTCCCCGCCCAGCAGGACCCGCGACCAGTCATGGTAGAGCCTGACGTCGTTGGCGAACGACGTCTCGTGGCCGACCGGGATGACCTGCGTCGCGGCGAGGAACAGCACCGTCCGGGTGAGCGCCCACACGCCCAGCACCGACCACGGAATCCCGCGTGACCGGCCCCTCGACCATCCCTCTGAAAGCCCGCGTGAAAGCCCGTTTCGCACCAGCGATCTCGCCCCCGGCGTCCCGTTCCCGCCGCGGCGGGGATTTCCCTCAGGCTACCGGGAATCCGGTGAAAGATTCATATCGGCGGGCGCCGTGGTCCGCCTCAGGGAGCACAGGGTGAACCGGTCTTCCGCGCCGTCGAACACGCCGCCGGACGGGTCGTCCGCGTCGGACTTCCGTACGGCGTCGCGCTCCGGCCTGAGGATGTCCCGCACCACGAGCGCCATCAGCACGACGATGGTGATCGCCCTCGCCCACACCGCGAGGAAGTACGGCGTGTCGCCGATGCCCTGGTCGGCGAACTCGGGCATCCGCCCGGTGAGGTAGAGCCAGATCGAGAAGAAGTACCAGCACTCGGCGATCTGCCAGGCGGCCAGCGCCCCCCACTTCGGCCTGGCCAGCACGGCGAACGGCACCAGCCACAGCACATACTGCGGCGACCACACCTTGTTCGTGATCATGAAGGCGGCGAGCGCGAGGAAGCACAGCTGGGCCAGGCGCGGACGGCGCGGCGCGGCCACGGCGAGCACGGCCACCCCCAGCAGCAGTACGGCCAGCGCGGCCATGGCCATCGTGTTCAGCTTCTCGGCGTCGGCGAGGACCCCCCACTGCTTGGTCTGGAAGAAGAACCACAGACCGCCCCAGTCGGCGCCGCGCTCGCTGCTGAAGGAGTAGAACCTCTTCCAGCCCTCGAAGTTGATCAACATGACCGGGACGTTCACCAGCGACCACGTGGCCGCGGCCGCCACCACCGTTTTCACGAACGGCTGCCACTTCGCCGTACGGACCGTGAGCAGGAACAATGCGCCGAAGAACATCAGCGGATAGAACTTCGTCGCCACCGCCAGCGCCAGCAGCACTCCGGCGAGATAGTGGCGCCGCCTGGCCCAGGCCAGCAGGCCGCCGAGCGCAAGCGCACCGGCCGCCAGGTCCCAGTTGATGTACGCGGTGAGGATGACGGCCGGACTGACGGCGTACCAAAGGACGTCCCAGGGGCGTACCGACCCGGCCAGCGCCGCCATGAGCAGCACCCCTGCGACCAGCGAGAGGCCCATGAGCAGCACGGTCACGTCGTAGAACCGCACCCCGTCGCCGCCGGCGAGCCGCCGAGCGAACTCCATGATCGCCCCGATGCCGACCGGATATTCCACCGGATAGTCGACGTAGGGGATCTTTCCCTCGTTGAGGTGCTCTGCCCAGAACAGCGGATAGATGTCCGTGTAGCAGTAATGGGTGAACTGCCCGGCTCCGCCGTTCCAGACGCCGCCGAACCGGCAGGGCCACTTCCACAGGTACGCGAGCACGGCGCCGAGCCCTGCGAGAAGCCCGAGAGGCAGGTACGGCACCGCCCGCGCGGCGAGTCCGGGCAGCGGGCCGGAGGGGGGCGAGGTCCGGGTCGTCATGGTCGGTATTGCACCATCAATGACCGTCACTTGGCGACCTTCGCCGTCAACGATCGTTGAAGGCATGTCCCTTCGACGGGAAATATGAAGGGGCCCACGGCGCGTTTTCCGTGGGCCCCCTCGGCGTTCGGCGGCGTGGCGGCTTACCGCGTGCCGAGTCTCCGGTTGTCCGCCGTGGACGGGGTCGTGACCGGGAGCGAGGCGGGGGCGCCGTTGTCGAGCGGTTGGTCGTCGCCTCCGGACTCGCCCGGGCCGCTCTGCAGGTCGAGGCCGCCGTCGTCGCTGCACGACAGGTCGCCGGGCGGGCAGTCGATGTCGTCGGGTTCGAACGGCAGCTCATCGTCCGGGAAGATCGGCGGAGCCTCCTCGTTCTGCGTGGGGCTCGGCGACGGCGACGGGCTCGGCGCGATGTTCTCCGGCATGCCGATCCCCGCCTTCGGCGGGAACTGCTCGACCGGCTTGCCCTCATGAGCCGCCATCATGAAATTGCGCCAAATGGTGGTCGGCGGGCCCGCACCCTCGAACCCCAGCGACCTCTCGTGAGCTCGGGAGTAAGGGTTCTCGGCGTTGTACTTCTTACTGGGCTTGTTGTTGGGAGTCTCTGGACACGTCCCGTTGGAAAGGGGCTGTACGACCTTGCCGCTCTTAGTAAGACACTGCTCCCGGTACATGCCCACCGCTGTGATCAGTTGCGGGGTGAAGCCGACGAACCACGCCTCCTTCTCATCGTTGTTGGTTCCGGTCTTACCAGCCGCGGGTCGGCCGATCTGGCCTGTGCTCGACGCCGTACCCCCCTTGATCACCGCCTCCAGCGCGACGGTCGCATCAGCAGCGGCGTCCGGTGAGATGACCTGTTTGACGTCCTTCTTCTCCGTGAGGACGACCGTCTTGCCCTGCTTGACTTCTCTGATCACGTGGTAGTCGATGTGCTTGCCCTGGTTGGCGAAGATCGAGTAGCCGGCGGCCTGTTCGACGGGCGTGACACCGACGCTGCCGATCGCGAGCTGGTAGCCGTGGCCGTCCTCACCGTTGACACCGTTCTTGTCGTCTTCGAGGGCCTTCTTGCTGATGCCCGCGGCTTCGGCGAGGGCTCGCAGGTCGTCCAGCTGACCCGGTAGCGCGAACGCCATCGAGGCGTAGGCCGTGTTGATCGAGTGAGCGGTGGCATAGATGACATCGATCGCCGGGGGGACCGAGTGGCCGTTGGTGATGGGCGTGGTGCCCGGGAGCTTCTCAGGCACCGTCTTGCTGCCGGGAACCAGGCTGTTGAGGCTGTAGCCCGCCTCCAGCCAGGCCGCCAGAACATAGGGCTTGAACGCCGACGCCGCCTGTTTCCTGGCATCGAACGGCTCGTTCAAGAAGTCCTTCGTGTAGTCATCCCCGCCGTAGAACGCGTGGACCTGACCGGTCTTCGGGTCCACCGACGCAAGACCCGTGTGGTATTCCCGGGACATGTTCGACGTGACGCCCTTGACGGCCTTCTGGGCCTCCTTCATGAGCCTCTTGTCGAACGTGGTGTAGATCTTGTAGCCGCCACTTTCGATGTCGTCGCGTTCAATGCCCCGAGCCTGCAGTTCGCGAAGAGCGACTTGGAGCATGTAGCCCTTGAGACCGCCGAAGGCCTGAGACACCTGCTTCGGTCTGGGCTTGGGGAACTTGGCCTTGGTGATGTCCGGATATTTGGGCTTGCCGTCCTTGCCGGTCATCTCGGCCATGCCCTTGATGACGTAGTTGAACCGTTCCTGCGTGGGAGCGAAGTTCTTCTTGCCCTCCGCGAGGTCGAAGTTGCCGGGCTGCTGGATACGACCCGCCAGATAGGCCCCCTGAGCCGGGGTCAGGTCCTTGGTCTTCTTTCCGAAGAACTCCCGCGCGGCGGCCTCGATGCCGTAGGTGTTGCGACCGAAGGGCACCGTGTTCAGGTAGTACTCGAGGACCTTGTCCTTGGGCCACTCCTTGTCGAGCTTCACCGAGATGAAGATCTCCGTGACCTTCCGCTTGATCGTCACGTCCCGGCTCAGCGTGTCGAAATAGTTGCGGGCCATCTGCTGGGTGATGGTGGAGGCACCCTGGGTCTGCTGGCCGGTGACCGTCATCCACACCGACCGGCCGATGGCGCTCAGGTCGATGCCGGAGTCCTCATAGAAGCTGCGGTTCTCCGCGGTGATCACCGCATCCCGCACGTGCTCGGGCACCTGGTCGAGCGAGATCCTGATCCGTGCGGTGCCGAGCCGGGCGATCGCCGAGCCGTCCCGGTAGTAGAAGACGCTGCCCTGGGCCGTCGCGCTCTCCTGCGCGTCCCGCTCGGAGGGCAGCTCGGTGTTCATGTAGCCGACCATGATCATGCCGAACACGCCTGCGGTGAGCACGGCACAGCTCGCCAGCACGATCTTCCAGCTCGGGATGAAGCGTTTCCAGCCGGCCCGGCGCGGCCCGTCGTCATCGTCGAAGTCCTCGGGACCACCGGGACCGCCGGGACCACGCCCGCCCGGTCCGCCGGGGCCGTTCGGACCGCCGGGACCACCCCGGCCGCCACGCCCGGGGGCGGGCCTGCGCCGCCGCCCGCCGGACGACATGATCTCGGTCTCCTGCGCACCCACTTCCCGCCTGGGACCGCCGGGAGGCATCCCCACCGGTCCTTCCCGGGAGATCCGGGTCTGCTCATCGCCGCCGAACTCACCGGGACCAGCAGCGACACCGCGACGACGTGGACCACCGGGACCGGCCGGACCGTTCCCGTTCCCCGGCCTGCCGTGCTCGCCATCGGGGCCGGGCCGCCGTCCCGGGCCCTGCGGGCCCGGCTGGCCTCTCGGTGGCGGCGGGACCGCGTTCATGGCGGCCGTGTCCTCGAATGCCGCGTCCATGCGACGGCCGCCGGGCGCCTGCCGGGGCGGCGGGCCGGGCCGTACGGCACGCTGCCCGGTCTGCGGGGGCGCGGCCTGGGGCCGGGGCGGGCCCTGCGGATTCACAGCGGGGCGGGGGTGGCGGGCGGTCGGCTGCCCGGCCGCCTGAGGGTGTGGCGGCTGCTGAGGGTGGGAGGGCAGAGGGTCTCGGCCACGTCCCGGGGAGGGTTCTCCGTACTCGCCGGATTCCCGGGGCGTGCGACGGCGGCGCCCAGGGCGGGGCGATCCGCCGGGGCCCGAGGGATCCTCGGGACGGCCGGTCGGCTCCGGTCCATAGCTGCTGTTAGTCACGCGTCCTCGTTAGGTCTCAAGGGAATTCGTCGACGTCGGCCGAGGGCCGGGGGAGGTTCCTCCTGAAGGTGGATCGCCCTGCAGTGAGGAGCCCGGGGATCGGCTGCCGGAGAGGACGAACGAGACCGCCAGGTGGTTCCGTAACAACCATGGCAGACCTCCGGCATGGGGACCTGGGATTCGCCGTACTTCCCGGCACCCGGGACGCGGGCCGTGACGGCGATGACCTGGCCGGCCAGCTGCGGTGATTCGCCCCGATAAGTCGGTGTGACATTGCTCACGTTGCAAGCGGGACGACACGGGCAGACGACTGTGGTCGTGGTCGTGGCCGCGGTGGGGTTCGACGGGATCGGCCGTCAGGTCGCCGGTTTCGGCGAGCCCCACCGGCCCATCCCGCCCGGCTTGCCCGGTCGGCCACTGATACCCCACAAGTGGCCAGATTACGGCGATTTGCTAAAGCTTGCCCAATCGTTGACACGTTGCGCTCTATACCGCGCCGACGTATTCTGCCGATGTATCGGCTCGATACATCAGTCGGACATAGGGGGTGGTTCCAGTGACGGGCTCCGGGTCTCGAAGCGCTCTTCTCGAGCTCGCCGTCCTGGGATCGCTGCACGAAACCCCGCTGCACGGGTATGAACTGCGCAAACGGCTCAACACTCTGCTCGGGATGTTCCGTGCGTTCTCCTACGGCTCCCTGTACCCGTGTCTGCGCGGTCTACTGGGCGACGGCCTCATCGCGGAGGAGGAGCCTCAGGAGGACACGGTCCTCGGCCGCCGGTCGAAGATCGTCTACAAGCTGACCGCGGAGGGCAAGGAGCGGCTGCACGAGCTGCTCACCCAGGCGGGTCCGTCCGCCTGGGAGGACGAGAGCTTCGGCATCCACTTCGCCTTCTTCCGCCACGCCGAGGCGGAGGTCCGGCTGCGCATTCTCGAAGGTCGCCGCAGCCGCCTGGAGGAACGACTCGAGCGTGTCCGTACGGCTCTGGCCCGCACAAGGGAGCGGCTCGACCGCTACACCCTTGAGCTGCAGCGCCACGGGCTGGAGTCGGTCGAGCGGGAGGTCCGCTGGCTCAACGAGCTCATCGACTCGGAACGGCGGAGCAGTACGGCACTGCCGGCGGCGGCGGCGGAATCGACGGGATCCGCCACGTCGGCCGGGCCGGCCGAAACCGACGAGGCGAGCGAAGCCGGCGAGACGCCCCCTTGGGCGGCGGCTCCGGGGCGAGCCGTACAGGAAAGAGATCAGAGGGCGGACTCGCCCGAGGCTGATGAATAGGTAAAGGAGCGAGTGCCATGGGTTCGGTGCGCGTAGCCATCGTGGGCGTGGGAAACTGCGCCGCATCGCTGGTGCAGGGTGTCCATTACTACAAGGACGCGGATCCGGACAGCCGAGTGCCGGGCCTGATGCACGTGCGCTTCGGTGACTACCACGTCGGTGACGTGGAGTTCGTCGCCGCCTTCGACGTTGACGCCAAGAAGGTCGGCCGGGATCTGTCCGAGGCGATCGTCGCCTCCGAGAACAACACGATCAAGATTTGCGACGTGCCGCCGCTCGGCGTCACCGTGCAGCGCGGGCCCACCTTCGACGGGCTGGGCGAGTACTACCGGGAGATCATCGAGGAGTCCGACGAACAGCCCGTGGACGTCGTCCAGGCGCTCAAGGACGCCCGGGTCGACGTCCTGGTCTCCTACCTGCCGGTCGGGTCCGAGGAGGCCGACCGGTTCTACGCCCAGTGCGCGATCGACGCGAAGGTGGCGTTCGTCAACGCGCTGCCCGTCTTCATCGCCTCCGACCCGCAGTGGGCGGCCAAGTTCACCGAGGCCGGCGTGCCGATCGTGGGCGACGACATCAAGTCGCAGGTCGGCGCGACCATCACGCACCGGGTGATGGCCAAGCTGTTCGAGGACCGCGGGGTCGAGCTGCTGCGCACCTACCAGCTCAACTTCGGCGGCAACATGGACTTCATGAACATGCTGGAGCGGACCCGCCTGCAGTCGAAGAAGATCTCCAAGACGCAGTCGGTCACCTCCCAGATCCCGCACGAGATGGCCAAGGCCGATGTGCACATCGGCCCGTCGGACCACGTGCCGTGGCTGGACGACCGCAAGTGGGCCTACGTCCGCCTGGAGGGCCGCTCCTTCGGTGACACGCCGCTGAACCTGGAGTACAAGCTGGAGGTCTGGGACTCGCCCAACTCCGCCGGCATCATCATCGACGCGGTGCGCGCCGCCAAGATCGCCCTCGACCGGGGGATCGGCGGGCCGCTGCTGTCGCCCTCGTCCTACTTCATGAAGTCGCCGCCGGAGCAGTACTCCGACGACGACGCCCGCGAGGCGGTCGAGAAGTTCATCCGCGGCGAGACCGAGCGTTAGGTCGATACGGTGCCCCGGCTCAGCCCGAGCCGGGGCGTTTCTGTGCTGTACGGACGTTCAAGGGATCCGTACGGCGAGCCCGCCGTCACGGTCGGGCGGCCGGCGGCAGGTCGGCCGGATCGGCCACCGGCCAGGCCAGCGGGTCCGGCCCGAGCGAGACGAGCTGCGGCACCTGCTCCCTGGCCCACGGAGAGATGGGCATCTCGCCACTCATGACCTGGTCGACGTACTGCTTCCAGGGCAGCCAGCGGACCGCGCCGACCTCCTCCGGGTTGGGCGTGGCATCCGTGGAGACGATGACACGGAAGACGGGACACATCTCGTTCTCCACGATCCCGTTGTCCATCACGGCCCGGTACGCGAAGCGCGGCAGCAGCAGGTCGACGGAGTCCGCCCGCAGCCCCAACTCGTAGTCGAGCCTGCGCCGCACCGCGGACGTGGCCGGTTCACCCGGCAGCGGATGCCCGCAGCAGCTGTTGGTCCACTGGTCCGGCCAGGTGAGCTTGTGCCCGGCCCGCCGGGTCAGCAGCACCTGTCCACCGGAGTCGAAGACGTAGCTGGAGAACGCGAGGTGAAGCGGAGTCTCGGCGCCGTGGATCGTCCACTTGGAAGCGGTGCCGATCGGGTTGCCGACATCGTCGAGGAGCACGACATGTTCATCGGTGGTCACGCTCCGAGACTACGTGACCATGTCACCAGAACCCAGGCGGATGGGTAAGCGGGCCGTTTCTCACGCTGCCGACTCAGGGATCTGTCAGGGATGATCCGGATATCCGTCTCCTGATCGCCCGCGTAGGCTGTGTGCGTGTCCTTCGTCTCCGACCTGCGCGTCCTCCTGGAGGGCCGGGACTTCCGCCGGCTTTTCGGCACCCGTCTCGTGTCGCAGTTCTCAGACGGGATCTTCCAGTTCGCTGTGGCGGGCTACGCGTTCTTCACTCCGGAGAAGCAGGCCACGGCCGCCGAGGTGGCGGTGGCCATGGCCGTGCTGCTCCTGCCGTACAGCGTGTTCGGCCCCTTCGTCGGGGTCCTGATCGACCGCTGGTCGCGGCGGCAGATCCTCGTCGTCGCGCCGCTCGTGCGCGGGACGCTGCTGCTGGTGACGGCAGGTCTGGTGGCCCTGGACGTGCCGGACGCGGTCTTCTACGGGGCCGCGCTCGCCGTGCTCGCCGTCAACCGGTTCTTCCTCTCCGCGCTCGGGGCGTCGCTGCCCCATGTCGTGCCGCGGGACCGGCTCGTCCTGGCCAACGCCATCACGCCCACGTCGGGTACGGTCCTCACCGCCGTGGGCATGGGCGCGGCCTTCGTGCTCCGCCTGGTCTTCGGCTCGGGACACGGAGGCACCGCGACACTGCTCGCGATCTCCGGCCTGTCCTTCGGGCTGAGCGCGATCATCGCCACGACGATGGAGCGTTCCCTGCTCGGGCCGCCGTACGACCCGGATCGTCCCCCGGCCGGCGAAGCCGTACGGATCGTGCTGCGCGGCCTGGTGGAGGGCGCCGCGCATCTCGGCGGGCGCCGCCGGGCGGCGGCCGCTCTCAGCGGCATGGCCACCCACCGGCTGCTGTTCGGGATGTCGCTGGCCATGGTGGTCATGCTGTACCGCTACTACTTCACGACCGACGTGGACGCCGCGCTCAAGGGGATCACGCTGGTCGGGGCCGCGACGGGCGTCGGCATCTTCCTCGCGGTGCTCATCACGCCATGGGCGACCGAGCGGTTCCGGATCGAGACGTGGATCCCGGTCATGCTCGCCGTCTCCGGCGTGCTGGAGATCCTGCTGTGCGCGACCTTCCGCGAGTGGGGGTTCGTCGTCGCCGGCCTGCTGCTGGGCGTCGCCGGGCAGAGCGTGAAGATCTGCGCCGACACCGTGGTGCAGCGGGAGGTCGACGACCATTTCCTCGGCCGGACCTTCTCCATCTACGACATGCTGTTCAACGCCTCGACGGTCCTGGGCGCCGCGCTGGCCGCCACGATGCTGCCGCCCGACGGCAGGTCCTTCCTGGCCCTCTCGGTGATCAGCACGGCCTATCTCCTGGGCGCCCTGGCGTACCGGCTGATCCTTCCCTCGGCCGCCACCCGCGCACCCGCCGTCGTCGCCGACTGACGTCCATGGGCGCGTCTGCCCGAACGTGCCGGTACGGCTCGCGCCGGCGGAGCGCCGGGCGCGAGCCGTACGTTCGTCTGGTCAGACCCGCGAGACGCGGACGGCGTCGGCGATGACGTACCCCGTGCCGGCGGTCCAGCGGCTGACGCCGACGGCGTTGTACGTGCCCGCGTTCAGCGAGAACGTGCCGATGCTGCGCCACGTGCCGCCGCCGGAGCGTTGGTCGACGTAAACGGTCTTGTTACCACTCGACGTCGCCACGATGTAGGGCGCCGAGGAGTTGTAGCCGGGATCGGACGGGTACCACACCTCGACGCGGTAGGTCCCCGCACTGGGAACGCTCACGCCGTACCAGGCCGGGTCGCTGGCGGACACGGGCGTGGCGAAGCGGTAGTCGGCGCCGTAGCGCTGCCCGGAGTACGCCGAGGTGCCCCAGTTGGAGCTCGCCTTGAACTGGGCGCTCGAGTTGTCGACCGTGGCCGACCACGACGGGGTGCCGCCGCCGGTCACGTAGTTCATGTACGTGGTCCAGTTCCAGTGCGTGCCGGGGTCGGTGTGCGTGGCCCCGGGCACCTCGTTGTGGCCGATGATGTGCGCGCGATCCTTCGGGATGCCGTACTTGTCGCAGATCGCCCTGGTCAGGGCCGCCGAGGCGCGGTACATGGCGTCGGTGAACCAGGAGGCGTCGCTGACGTAGCCCTCGTGCTCGATGCCGACGGAGCGGGTGTTGTAGGTCCAGTTGCCGGCGTGCCAGGCGATGTCCTTCTCCCGGACCATCTGCGTGATGTCGCCGTTGGACGACTTGACCACGTAGTGCGCGGAGACCTGGGCGCTGGGGTTCTGGAACCAGGAGATCGTGCCGGCGTACGAACCCTGGGTCACGTGGATGATGACGCGGTCGATGGCGTAGCTCGACGGGCGGCTCGAGGCCGTGTAGTTGCTCGAACTGGCGGCGACCCACGCCGCCGGCGGGTAGTCCGCGCTGAGCGGCGCCACCTGTACGTCCGCCTGCGTGTTCGCCCTGGCGTTCAGGTCGCGGACCCCGGCGAAGCGGCCGCGCTCGGCGGTGATCTCCTGCGGCCTGACCGTCACGCCGCGGGCGCTCAGACCGAGCCCGAGTTGCTCGTAGACGCCGTCGGCGTAGAGGCGGGCGACCTCGGGCGTGGTGGCATTGCCGTACCTGGCGACGGCCTCGTACCAGCGGCCGGCGTCCTTCCTGGCCGCCTCGTCGAGGCCGAGCTGGTCGGCGTGGGCGCGCAGCACGGCCGCGCCGCCCATGATGTTGGCCTCGGTGTCGGTGCGCAGCTTCTCGACCGGCAGCCCGGTCAGCTCGGCCGCCTTCTCCAGCACGTGGGTGGTGGGGTTGCTGACCAGGTGCATGACGCCGTAGCCGCCGCTCGCGCTCGGCTCGCCCCCGTGGTCGTCCAGGTGGGTCTCGGCGTAGCCGACGGCGATCAGCAGGTCGCGTGGCACGTCGTGCGCCGCGGCGGCCCGGTCGAACGCCGTCGTCAGCGGGGTCTCGGTCGATGTGGAGGCCGTGGCAGCGGGTTGACCTGCGAGGACGACGATGGCGGTGATGGCGGCTGCGACCAGGGAGGTTAATCGGGGGACAGGGAGGGCCATCTGGAACTCCTGCTGTGGGGGGATGTCGGCTGCACCATATGTCACCTCTGATCCGATGTCGATAATTGACTTACAAGTGATGTCAGAAGAAACTTTTCTCCTTCGGTCGCCGTCTGCCGTCTGCCGTCTGCCGTCTGCCGTCTGCCGTCTGCCGTCTGCCGTCTGCCGTCTGCCGTCGGTCGGCCGTCGGATCGGGGTGAGTCCGGCGGGCACTCGCGCGGAGGCGCGCCGTTTCAGATTTGGGCCCCCAGGATCGCGTGAAGACTATTGCACTAACGCGGGAAGAGATTGAAACTTCCTTTCATGACCGCGGCCCCGCGAACGCTCTCGCGTACCCCCCTGCGCATCCTCCTGGCACTCGCCCTGACGATCGTCGGTCTCGTCGTCCCCGCCGCCACCTCGGCCGCCACAGAGCTCGACACCTCGCTCGGCACCTCGCTCGGCGCCCCGGCCATGGTGGCGGCGTGCACCACCGATCCCGCGACCCCCAAACGGCAGCTGCGCGCCATGTGGATCTCCACGGTGGCCAACATCGACTGGCCGAGCCGTACCGGCCTGAGCGTCTCAGCGCAGCAGGCCGAGCTGCGGGCCTGGCTCGACCTGGCCGTGAGCAGGCGCATGAACGCCGTGATGATCCAGGTCAGGCCGACGGCCGACGCCTTCTGGCACTCGCCGTACGAACCCTGGTCGCAGTGGCTCACCGGCACCCAGGGCCGCGACCCCGGCTACGACCCCCTGGCGTTCATGGTCGCCGAGGCGCACGCGCGCAACCTCGAACTGCACGCGTGGTTCAATCCCTACCGCATCGCCAACCACGCCGACCCGTCCAGGCTGACGTCCACGCACCCGGCACGCGTGCATCCCGACTGGCGCTTCGCCTACGACGGCAAGCTCTACTACAACCCCGGCATTCCGGAAGTCCGCACCTTCATCGAAGACGCGATCATGGACGCGGTCAGCCGGTACGACATCGACGGCGTCCACCTCGACGACTACTTCTACCCCTATCCGGTGACCGGCGAGACCATCCCCGACGCGACCACGTTCAGCCGGTACGGCGGAGGCTTCACCGACATCGGCGACTGGCGGCGCGACAACGTGAACAGGCTCGTACGCGAGCTCGGCGGGCGCGTCCACACGGCCAAGCCGTGGGTGGCCTTCGGCATCAGCCCGTTCGGCATCTGGCGCAACTCCGGCACCGATCCCCTCGGCTCGCGCACCTCGGGCCTGCAGTCCTACGACGCCATCTACGCCGACAGCAGGCTGTGGGTGAAGCAGGGCTGGGTCGACTACATCGCGCCGCAGATCTACTGGCACATCGGGTACGGCCCCGCCGCCTACGAGGTGCTCACCGCGTGGTGGTCCGACGTGGTGCGGGGGACCGGCGTCCACCTCGTCGTCGGGCAGGCCGCCTACCGGGTCGGCGTGAGCGGCCAGGACGCGGCCTGGCAGAACCCCGCCGAGCTCAGCGACCACCTCTACGACAACAGGCGGCACCCCGAGGTGGCCGGCGACGTGTACTTCAGCGCCAAGGACGTCAGGGCCGACCGGATCGGCGGCATCTCCACCCTCGTCTCCGCCCACTACTCCAGGCCGGCGCTGCCGCCCGCCAGGGGAACCGGAAGCGCGCCGGCCGCCCCCACGATCACCTCGGCCACCAGGACCTCGACCGGCGTCGCCCTGTCGTGGCAGGCCACCGGGGCCTCGTATGCGATCTACCGGGTGGCCGGCGCACCGCAGGAGGCCGATCCGTGCTTCTTCGCCGACGCGCGCAACCTGCTCGCGACCACCGGGAAGACGACCTTCACGGACACCACGGCCGGGGCCTCCGGCGCCCACACCTACTACGTCGCCGCCCTCGACCGGTGGCGGCGGGAGAGCGCGCCGAGCGCGGGCAGGACGGTGACGGACTCCCCCGGCGCGTTCAGCGTCGTGATCGACAACTCCGATCCGTCGTTCACCGCGAGCTCGGCCTGGGGCACCTCGTCCTATTCCGGGCAGCGGTACGGCGCCGACTACCGCTTCGCCACGCCGGTGTCCGCCAGCGACCCGGCCTGGTTCACCGCAGCCATCCCCGACGCGGGGACCTACCGGGTCGAGGTCCGCCATCCGGCCGATCCCGGCTACAACAGCGCCACGCCGTACATCGTGGCGGCCGACGGCGGCAACCGGGTCGTCAACGTGGACCAGCGCACGGCGGGCGGCCAGTGGCGCTCGCTCGGCACGTTCACACTCGCGGCCGGGACGTACAAGGTGGTGGGCGTGAGCCGGTGGACCTCGACCACGGGCTACGTCATCGCCGACGCCGTCCGCATCACCAGGGTCTGATCCCACTCTCTAGGGTGGTGCCGTGAAAGCTGAGGACATCCTGCGGCTCGACCGCGAGCACGTCTGGCATCCCTACGCGGCGGTGCCGTCCGGGGTGCCGGTGCACGCGGTCAGCGGCGCCCATGGCGTACGGCTCACGCTCGCCGACGGCCGGGAGCTGATCGACGGCATGTCGTCGTGGTGGGCGGCCATCCACGGGTACGGCCACCCGAGGCTGAACCAGGCGATCCGCGACCAGCTCGACGACATGGCCCATGTCATGTTCGGCGGGCTCACCCACGAGCCGGCCGTACGGCTCGCGCGGACGCTCACCGAGCTGACCGGGCTGGACCGCGTCTTCCTGGCCGACTCCGGCTCGGTGGCCGTCGAGGTCGCGATCAAGATGGCCCTGCAGTACGCGGCGGCCACCGGCCGTCCCGGCCGGACCAGGCTGTTCACGGTCAGGGGCGGCTATCACGGCGACACGTTCGGCGCGATGTCGGTCTGCGACCCGGTGAGCGGCATGCACCATCTGTTCTCCGGCGTGCTGCCGAGCCATGTCTTCGGACCCGTTCCGCCGGCCGGGTACGAGGAGGCCTACCTGGCGGAGCTGGCCGCACTGGTCGGGGCGCACGCGGACGAGCTGGCGGCGATCATCGTGGAGCCGATCGTCCAGGGCGCGGGAGGCATGCGCTTCTATCACCCGGCCTATCTGCGCCGGCTGCGCGAGCTGGCCGACGAGCACGGCATCCTGCTGATCGCCGACGAGATCGCGACCGGCTTCGGCCGCACCGGCGAGCTGTTCGGGTGCGACCACGCCGGGATCAGGCCCGACATCATGTGCCTGGGAAAGGCGCTGACCGGTGGATATCTGACGCTCGCCGCGACGTTGTGCACCGCACGGGTGGCCGACGGCATCGGGGTGCTGATGCACGGGCCGACCTTCATGGGCAACCCGCTCGCCACGGCGGTCGCCGGCGCCTCGCTCGACCTGCTGGCCGAGCGTCCCTGGCGGGAGGAGGTCAAGCGGATCGAGGCCGGGCTGGCCGACGGGCTGGCGCCGGCGGCCGGACATCCCGGGGTGCGGGACGTCCGGGTCCTCGGCGCGATCGGGGTGATCGAGATGGTCGACCCCGTCGATATCGCGAAAATTCAGGACATCGTGATGCGCCACGGCGTCTGGCTCCGGCCGTTCGGCCGCCTGATCTACACGATGCCGCCCTACGCCTGCACCCCCGACGACATCGCGGCCATCACCCACGCCATGGTCACCGCCGCCACCACTCCCATGGCATGATCTTGCGATTTCTCGCAAATCCACCCGCCGACCAGGCATTTCCCATTTCGCGATCTTGCAGAAACTCGCACACATCGGCCCTGACGTGGGGCGTTCGCTTCAGTGATCTCGCACTTCCATCTCAAATGCAAGATCACCAAGCATAAGGGGGCAGGTCAGCCACCCAACCTGCGCGAAACTGCAAGATCACGAAAGGTGTCCGCCCTGGTCAGTGGCGTACCATGCGAGAAACTACAAGATCACGGCAAGTTTTCGCGGGCCCACTTGAGCAGGGCCTCGCGCGCGGCCTCCTTGCCGATCACGCCTTCGTCCATGCGGATCTCCAGCATGTGGCGGTACGCCCGGCCGATGACGGGCCCCGGGGGCAGGCCGAGGATCTCCTGGATCTCGTTGCCGTCCAGCTCCGGGCGGATCTTGGCGAGTTCCTCCTCCTCGGCCAGCCGGGCGATGCGCTCCTCCAGCTGGTCGTAGGTCCGCGACAGCGCGGCCGCCTTGCGCTTGTTGCGTGTCGTGCAGTCGGCCCGGGTCAGCTTGTGCAGCCGATCCAGCAGGTGCCCCGCGTCGCGGACGTACCGCCGGACCGCGCTGTCGGTCCACTCCCCCGTGCCGTACCCGTGGAAGCGCAGGTGCAGCTCCACGAGCCGCGACACGTCGGCCACGACGTCCTTGGGGAAGCGCAACTCGGTCAGCCGCTTCTTCGCCATCTGCGCCCCCACCATCTCGTGGTGGTGGAACGAGACCCGGCCCCCCGGTTCGTTGCGCCGGGTCTTCGGCTTGCCGATGTCGTGCAGCAGCGCGGCCCATCGCAGCACCCGGTCCGGGCCGCCGGTCTCCAGGTCGATGGCCTGCTCCAGCACGATCAACGTGTGCTCGTAGACGTCCTTGTGCCGGTGGTGCTCATCGATCTCCAGCCGGAGCTTCGGCAGCTCGGGCAGGACATGGGCGGCCAGCCCGGTCTCGACGAGCAGCGCCAGCCCGGCCCTGGGCCGGGACCCGAGCAGCAGCTTGTCCAGCTCGTCGCGGATGCGCTCCGCCGAGACGATCTCGATCCGGCCGGCCATCGCGGTCATCGCCTCGACCACCGCCGCGTCCACGCCGAAGCCGAGCTGCGCGGCGAACCTGGCGGCCCGCAGCATCCGCAGCGGGTCGTCGTCGAAGGACTGCTCGGGCCGCGCCGGTGTGCGCAGCACCTTCGCGGCGAGGTCGGGCAGCCCGCCGTAGGGGTCCACGAACTCGTGGCTCGGCAGCCTGACCGCCATCGCGTTGACCGCGAAGTCGCGCCGGGCGAGGTCGCCGTCGAGCGTGTCGCCGTACTCCACATCGGGCTTGCGCGACGCCGGATCGTACGACTCGGTGCGATATGTGGTGATCTCCAGCAGCCAGCCGCCCTTGCGTACGCCGACGGTGCCGAAATCGATGCCGATCGTCCACACCGCATCGGCCCAGTCTTTGACGATCTCCAGCACCTGCTCGGGACGGGCGTCCGTCGTCAGATCGAGATCGTTTCCGATGCGGCCGAGGAAGACGTCACGCACGGAGCCGCCGACCAGGGCCAGCTCGTGCCCGCGCGCCGCGAACAGTTCGCCGAGTTCGTCGGCCACCGGGGCGAGCCGGCGGAACAGCTCGTTGACGGCCCGCCGCTGGCTGTCGGTCAGATTTGAAGAGGACAAGGCTGGGTAGGTCCTTCGGTCACGGGACAGGTTCTCCCCCGAGTGCCCTTCGGCGTCACCCAGGGGAGACGCACACCTAGAGAGCACCTGGTCGGTTCGGGAGCGCTGGACGACACAAGGAGCACACGAGATGAAGGACGCTCTCGCGATTCACCGTCGGCTCCTCGCCCGCCAGATCCACCATGAGATCGTACGTCTTCCGCGGCCATTGACATGCGCCGACGACCTCCCCGAGATGCTCGGCGCGACTCCTGAGACATGTGTTCGCGTTTCCGTGTTCGAGGTGCCCACCCGAGGCCGGATCGATCCCGTGGCCGTGGTCGGCAGCGTGGCCGCCCACCCCACGGCGCAGGCCGTCGGCACCGTCCTGCACGCCCACGACGTGCGGCCCGCCTCGTCGTTCGTGGTGAATTCGGTGACCGACTACCCCGACCGGCTGGTCTGCCCGCTGCTGCTCCCCGACGACCTCACGGTCCTGGTCGACCAGCGGGTGGTCGACCGGCTCGACCCGGACGAGTTCGCACACACCCCGACGGGCGAACGCCGTACCGCACTACGGATCCGGGCACTCCACCTTTTCAACCTCATATCCGGCAAGCGGGTGGACCTGGAAACACCGCGTCGGCAGGGTCTCACGAGACGGGCCAGTCCTATGCGGACGGCATAGGCCATAGCATTCTGGACGTGCGCCGTTCCTCATCGCCGGCCCGCGCATGATCCGTAAGGCCGCGCTGCTGACCCTGCTGACCGCCCTGCTCGCCCCCGCGGGCATGGCCGGTTCGGCTGCCGCGGCGAGCCCCCACGCGGCCGTCGCGGCCGCCCCGGCCCAGGCGGATCCCCTCGTCGTCGAGCAGATCACGCCGGAGATCCAACGGGAGGCCGCCACGCCCATCGCGGTCTCCGGCACCGTGACCGGGACGCCGCAGTCGTCCGTACGGGTCCGGATCCACTACTCCCCGAGCAGGCCCTTCGGGACCCGGGCCGAGTTGGCGAGCTTCCTGGGCGACCAGGGCTACCTCACGACGAGCTATCGGACGATGATCCAGGTGACCCGGCTCGACGAGTCGGGGAAGCTGCCCTTCGAGTTCAGCGTCACACCTCGGGAACTCGGCATGTTCCGCGCCGGGGTCTATCCCCTGGCCATCGAGGTGCTCGACGCCGTGACCGGCCAGCGGATCGCGATCGACCGGACGGTCCTGCCCTACGTGCCCGCCGACACCGAGCAGCTCTCGAGGGTCAGACTCGCCCTCGCCATGCCGATCGTCGACCGGCCGCACCGGGCAGACGACAGCACGTTCATGGACGACGACCTGCGCGGGTCGATCTCCTCCGGGCGCCTGGCCAACCTGCTCAAGCTGGTCCAGACGACGCACGAGACCGTGACCTGGTTCGTCGATCCCGCCCTGCTGCAGGATGTGAAGACGACGTCGGCCGGGCCGTACATGATCAAGAAGGGCGACGGAGCCCGTCGCTCGGCCGCCGACCCCGCGGCCGGCAAGTGGCTCTCCGATCTGCGCGCCGCCCTTTCCGGAAAGCCCGTGCTGGCCATGCCGTTCGGCGATCCGGACCTGGCGGCGCTGGTGCACAACCGCCTCGACGCCCCCGCGGTCGCGGCGGTGCAGCGGGGGGCGAGCGCGGCGTCTGAGCTGCTCGGCCGGGAGGTCCCGACCTCCACGACCTGGCCCGTCGGCGGACGGATCGATCGCGACACGCTCGACGAACTCGCGATGTCCGGGGTGAAGTCGGTCCTGCTGTCGGGCAACGCGTTCCTGCCGGCGCTCCCGGACGACAGCGGCACCACACAGACCGGCACGACCCAGACGGCACCGTCGAATGTCCCCTCGGCCACGACCGACGCCGCGCTGCGGGTCGACACCGTGGCCGAGACCCCGGTGACCGCGCTGCTCGCCGACCCCACGCTGAGCGAGATCCTCAGCAGCGACGTCTCCGCCCCAGGAAACGCGATGCTGGCCCGGCAGCGGTTCATCGGCGAGACCGCCATGATCGCATTCGAACAGACCGGCCAGACGGGTCAGGCGGGTCAGACCGGGCAGACCGGGCAGACCGCTGAGCAGCGGACGCAGCCGATCCGGACGATCGTGGCCGCCCCCGAGGATCGGGTCTGGAACCCCGATCCCGCGTTCGTGTCCTCCCTGATGGAGGCGGTCGCCGACGCGCCCTGGCTGCGGATGACCTCGCTCGACTCGGTGAAACCGACCCGGGCGGCCCGCTCCGATTTCAGCTACACGGACCAGGACAGGCAGGCCGAGCTGCGCCGCGCCTATCTGGGCACGGTGCGCAGGCTCGGGCAGGAAGCCGACGCGGTGTCCACGGTCACCACCAAGCACAACCAGCTCTTCCACGAGGCCATCCTGCGGCTGACCTCGGCGGCCTGGCGGAACGACCGCAAGCGGGCGCACGCCTTCGCCAAGCAGGTGGAGGGGGCGATCAACGATCGGCTGCGCAAGGTGTCGGTGATCGACACCCCCAGAGCCGTCGCGGGCACCGACGGCCAGGTGCCGGTCAGCGTGGCGAACAACCTCGACAGGGACATCACCATCAAGATCCGCGTCACCTCCGACGACGAGGCTCGGCTGGCCATTCCCGACGGCGCGTACGAGACCGACCCCATCACCGTGCTGAGCGACCGTACCCAGCTCGTGAACGTGCCGGTGACCGTGCCGAAGGGCGGTGGCGGCGAGGCGACCATCTCCGTCCAGGTCCTGACGGCGGAGGGCGGCAAGTACGGCAAGGCCGTGCACGTGACCGTGCGTGCCACCGACTACACCGGCATCGCCGTCGTCATCGTGGGCGGCGCGCTGGTGATCATGCTGGCCGCGGTCGTGCTGCGCATCCTGCGGCGGCGGTCGCGCCGGAACTTCCCGTTCGATCCCCAGGAGGGTGACGGCCCGGCGGCATCGAACGAGACGCCTTCCGATGCCGCTCCGCCCGGTCGGGCGGAGCTCGGCCAGGCTCGGGCCGCATCGGTCGAGGTCGAGCGGGGGGACCAACCTCCGGCATAGTTTGGTGGTCGCCGAGGGCGTGCTCGGCGGCTGCTGTCCGTGGCGAGCTGAAGGAATGACATGAGCAGGATGCTCCGAGCCGGCGCGATCATGGCCGCGGGCACGATGGTCTCGCGGCTCACCGGCTTCCTGCGTACGGCACTGCTCGCGGCGGCCATCGGCACCTTCGCGCTCGGCGACGCCTACAACGCGGCCTACCAGATCCCGTACATCCTGTTCGACCTGCTGCTGCAGGGCGTGCTGAGCAGCGTGGTCGTCCCGCTGATCGTCCGGGCGCAGAAGAACGACCCCGACGGCGGGCAGGCCTTCGAGCAGCGGTTGATGACGCTGGCGGTGGTCGTGCTCGCGGGGGTCGCCCTGATCGGCGTGCTGATCGCCCATCCGATCATGGAGCTGTACGTCGCGTCGAACTGGTCGGCGCACAAGGTCGACGTGGCCGCCACGCTGGCGCGCTTCCTGCTGCCGCAGATCGCGCTCTTCGGCATCGGGGCGATGGCCGGAGCGATCCTGAACACCCGCGACAGGTTCGGCGCCCCGATGTGGGCGCCGGTGCTCAACAACATCGTGGTGATCGGCGTACTGATCGCCTACCTGAAGATCGGTACGGACGACATCGAGAAGGTGACCGACGGCGAGCTCGCGCTGCTGGGGCTCGGCACCACGGCGGGCATCGTGGCCCAGACGATCGTGCTCGTGATCGCGCTGCACCGGGTGGGCTTCCGGTTCCGGCCGCGGTTCGGCCTGCGCGACAGCGGACTCGGCCAGGCGGCCAGGACGGCCGTCTGGACGTTCGTCTTCGTCGGCGTGAACCAGCTCGGCTTCTGGGTGACGACCAAGCTCGCCACCGGCGCCGGCGACCAGGCGGAGGGGGCCGGCAACAGCGCGTACGCCTACGCGTTCCAGCTCTTCCAACTGCCGTACGGAATCATCGCGGTGTCGGTGATCACGGCGATGCTGCCGAGGATGAGCAGGTTCGTCGCCGACGGGGACATGGACTCGGCCCGGGGGGAGTTCTCCTCGGGCGTGCGGCTGGTGTCGTCCGTGATCGTTCCGGCGAGCCTGCTGCTGCTGGTGCTCGGCCCCGCGGTCACCACGCTGATCTTCTCCTGGGGACGCATGACCACCGGGGACGCCCGATATGTCGGTTATGTTCTGATGGTCTTCGGGCTCGCGCTGGTGCCGTTCTCGATTTTCCAGCTCCTGCTGCGGGTCTTCTACAGCTTCGGCGACACCCGCACCCCGGCCGCCATCGCCGGGGTAAATGTCACCATAAACGCGACTTTAAGCCTGGTCGTGTATTTCACCCTGCCCGCGCGGTACATCGTCATCGGGATGGCGTTCTCCTTCATGGTCACGTACTTGATCGGGAGCGGGGTCGCCTGGACGCTGGCGAGCCGGAGGATCGGCGGGCTGGGCGGCCGGGAGGTGATCGCCGGCCTGTCGCGGATGTTCGTGGCGGCGATCCCCGCCGCCGCCGTCGCCCTGGCCGTACTCTGGGTGATCAGGGAGATCGTCGGGATCAACGCGGTCAGCTCGGCGGTCGTGCTCGCCGTGGGCGGCGGGGCGGGGCTGCTGCTCTACCTGCTGGCCGCCCACCGGCTGCGGGTGCCCGAGGTCGGTTCCATCATTGGACTTGTGGCGAGCCGGGTAGGACGCTAGGAGTCCTCAAACGTGATCGGCAGATCGAAGACGCCCCGGACGTCCGATTAGTTCGGTGTCTCCGATCGGGAAGGCGGGCAGGACCGGCACCCTACTAGCATGGACTGCCTAGGAATCAACCTACGGGCGGCGAGCGGAAGCGGGAAGGCGTGGGCGAAACCACCCGGCATCGGCTGATGCATGCCGATCGGCCGCGGATCAAGGCGGCCGCATGAGCATGTCCACAGTCGAACCAGGCACC
Source organism: Sphaerimonospora mesophila (assembly GCF_001417795.1). Lineage (NCBI taxonomy): Bacteria > Bacillati > Actinomycetota > Actinomycetes > Streptosporangiales > Streptosporangiaceae > Sphaerimonospora > Sphaerimonospora mesophila. Next base: position 382,335 of record NZ_BCBX01000035.1, read on the forward strand.
CTGCTGGCTGACCGGTTCCGCCTGGAGGACCGGGTCAGCGAGTCAGGCGGCGCGACCCTCTGGAAGGCCATCGACCAGATCCTTGCCAGGCCGGTCGCCGTGCACACGTTCTCGCCGGAGTTCACCCGTGTCACGGAGGTGGTGACGGCGGCGCGGCTGGCGAGCCGTCTCACCGACCCCAGGCTCACCCAGGTCTTCGACGCGGCGGACGAGGACGGCACGGCCTATGTGGTGAGCGAGTGGGTCAGCGGGGAGTCGCTGCTCGACCTGCTGTCCAACGGGTCCCTCGAACCCGAGCGCGGCGCCGCCCTCGTGGCCGAGGCCGCCGAGGCGCTGGCCCACGCCCACGAGGCGGGGCTCACCCACCTGCGCCTCACCCCAGACCGTCTCATGTGGACCACGGGCGGCACGGTCAAGCTGCTCGGCCTCGCCGTGGACGCCGCGATCCTCGAAATGGACATGGGCGAAGACGCGGCGCGCGAGGACGCGGTGGGCCTGGGCCGGCTGCTGTACGCGGCGGTGACCGGTCACTGGCCGGGTGAAGAGGACTGCGGGCTGCCCGCAGCCCCGACCGACGACGGCAGGATCTGCACGCCCCGCCAGGTCACGGCGGGGGTGCCCGGCTATCTCGACGCCATCACCTGCCGGGCGCTGCTGCAGGAGGCCAAGCGGGGGCAGCCCCCGCTCTCGACGCCCGCCGAGGTGGCCGAGGCCCTCGCCGAGGTGCCGCGACCGGCCCCCGCACCGGTCACCACGGCCCCGCCCGCGCTGAACCTGCGTTCCGAGGCGCCGGACGGGATGTCCGCCTCCCCGGCCCAGCATCAGCCGATGGGGCCGACACCCTCCTGGAACGCCGGTCCGGCGTGGAACGGCGCGCCCGCCTGGAACGGTGGGCCGCAGCAGAAGACCGGCGCCGCGAGCAAGATCCTGCTCACCGTCATCATCCTGCTGGTCATGGCGGCCGTCGGCGTCGGCGCGTGGACCGTGGGCAAGAACCTCGGCAACACGCCGAAGACCACCCACTCGGCCGAGCCGTCCCAGTCGGCCGCCACGCACAAGCCGGTGGCCGTGAAACCGGTGAGCGCGGCCGGGTTCGACCCGCTGGGCGACGACAAGATCGAGAACCCTGATTTCGCCCCGCTCGCCATCGACGGCAAGTCCTCCACCGAGTGGCACACGACGAGCTACAACAGCGCCGACCTCGGCCGGCTCAAGGAGGGCGTCGGCCTGATCCTCGACATGGGCAAGCCGATCCCGATCTCCGACGTGGCGGTCTCCCTGGGCAGCGCCGCCGGCGCGAGTGTCCAGCTGAAGGTGGGCGATGCCGCCGATCTCGGGTCGCTGCAGACGGTCGCCAAGGCGGAGAACGCCTCCGGCACCGTGACGCTCACCCCGGAAAAGGCGACGACCGGTCAGTTCGTTTTGATCTGGTTTACCCGTCTTCCGCCCTATGAAGGCAAGTATCGTGGCACCATCTACGAGGTAACGGTTCATTCCCCAGGATCGGCATAGCAGGGCGTTGTGAATTCCCCACCGGACAATCCCCCAACGGCTGAGCGCGCCATCCGACCGGCGCCGTCGGACGCCGATCTGCTGGCCCGCCACATCGGCGGGGATCCGCATGCGTTCAGTGAGATCGTCAAGCGCCACCGCGACCGCATGTGGGCGGTCGCCCTGCGGACGCTCGGCGACCCCGACGAGGCGGCCGACGCCGTACAGGACGCCTTCGTCTCCGCGTACCGCAAGGCGGAGAGCTTCCGCGGCGAGGCCGCGGTCACCACCTGGCTGCATCGGATCGTGGTCAACGCGTGCCTCGACCGGATGCGCCGCAAGACGATCCGGCCGGTCGCCGACGACGAGCTGATCGAGGCGGCGGAGCGGGACGCCCCGCTGACCGACCAGGCCGGTGAGCGCGACGTGTCGCTCGAGGTCACCGCCGCGCTCAAGCTGCTGCCCGCCGACCAGCGGGCGGCCCTGGTGCTCGTGGACATGATGGGCTACTCGGTGGACGACGCCGCCGCGGTGCTCGGCGTACCCGCCGGGACGGTGAAGAGCCGCTGCGCGCGCGGTCGGGCGAAACTTGTCCCGGTTCTTGCGCATCTGCGGAACCGATCTGACTTGTCCCGCGTCTCATCCGGGAAGGGAGCAGAACTTCGTGACGGGTGACACGCACTACGACCTGGAGGTTCTCGCCGAACTGGCGGAAGGCCTCCTAGACGACGCCATGGCCCGGCGGGTCCGCGAGCATCTCGCGGTCTGCGACCCCTGTGGGGAAAGCCTGGCCGACCTGGCGTCGGTTCGCGAACTCCTGGCGGCGGTTCCGGTGCCGGCGATGCCGCTGGGCGTCGCCATGCGCATCGACCGGGCGCTGGCCGCTGAAACACCGGACTGGGACCGCCTGATGGCGGACGCGCCATGGGAGACGGCGCCTTCGCCCCCGACGGCGCCGGCCCCCGAGCCGGTGCCCGCCTCCATCAGCCCGCTCCATGCCGACCGTCTCAAGGCCGACCCGCTCCGGGCCGACCCCGTCCCGGCGGAATCGACGGAGCCGACGCCCGTCCCGTTGGGCGTGGTCGCCGAGGACGGGACGATCGTGCCGGCCAGGCGCGGGAGGACCTCGCGGCGGCGCCTGTGGGCGTTGCCGGTCTCGGTCGCCGCGGCCACCGCCGTCGTGGCCGGTGCCGCCGGGCTCGTGAACGGCATGCTCGCGGCCGGCGACACACCGGCGCGTAACACGGTGGCGCAGGGGTCGGCGAGCACCGAACCGACCAGGACCCACCATGCCGGCGCCGCCTACTCGGTCTACGCGAGCGGCTACAACTACACGAGCCAGGAGTTGCGGGGCCCACTGCTCGGCTACTTCGGCGTCGGGCCGGGCGCCGGAGGCGGCGACGACGGGCTCGACTCCTGCGTCAAGCGGTTCTCCAACCAGCTCGACCGTACGCCCATCGGCGTCGACAAGGCCTTCTACAACGGCAACGAGGCCACGATCATGGCCTTCTGGGAGGACAAGAACATCAACGCGGTCCGAGTGGTCGTCGTGGACGACAACTGCAGGAAACTCCGCCCGGAGAGCCTCGCCACCTGGCGCTGACCCCCTGCGTGATCTCGCGCTCGTGAGGTCACGCGTAGTCCGTGCCGTACGGAACGTCCCGGAGAAGCCCGCCGCACCTCGCGGCGGGCTTCTCCGTTTCCGGCGATCGCCTGCGAGGCGGGAATCGGCTGGCCCTAGGATCGGTTGACGCGAGTGCAACCTCAGGATCCCGGGAAGGCGAGTCCGTTGAGCGACGTCCGTAATGTGATCATCATCGGGTCGGGCCCGGCCGGTTATACGGCCGCCGTTTACGCGGCCCGTGCCGATCTCAAGCCGCTCGTGTTCGAGGGTTCCGTCACCGCCGGTGGCGCCCTCATGAACACCACAGACGTGGAGAACTTCCCGGGCTTCCCCGACGGGATCATGGGGCCCGACCTGATGGACAACTTCCGCAAGCAGGCGGAGCGGTTCGGGGCCGAGCTGGTGCCCGACGACGTCATCGAGGTCGACCTCACGGCCGATCCCAAGGTGGTGAAGACCTACACCGACACCTTCTACGCCAAGGCCGTGATCCTGGCCACCGGATCGGGCTACCGCGAGCTCGGCCTGGCCAACGAGAAGCGTCTGTCCGGCCGCGGCGTCTCCTGGTGCGCCACCTGTGACGGCTTCTTCTTCCGCGACCAGGACATCGTGGTCGTGGGCGGTGGCGACACGGCGATGGAGGAGGCGACCTTCCTCACCCGCTTCGCCCGGTCGGTGACCATCGTCCACCGGCGCGACACGCTGCGCGCCAGCAAGATCATGCAGGACCGTGCCTTCGCCGACAAGAAGATCCGCTTCATCTGGGACAGCGAGGTCGTCGACATTCTGGGTGAGGACCGGGTCTCCGGGGTCCGCGTGAGGAACGTGAAGACCGGTGAGGAGACCGAGCTGGACGTGGCGGGCGTCTTCATCGCCATCGGCCACGATCCGCGTACGGAACTCGTCAAGGGTCAGGTGGCGCTCGACGACCAGGGTTACATCGCCGTGGACTCGCCCAGCACCCGGACCGACGTCGACGGCGTGTTCGCGGCCGGCGACGTGGTGGACCACACCTACCGGCAGGCGATCACCGCCGCCGGGACGGGCTGTGCCGCCTCCCTCGACGCCGAGCGCTGGCTCGCCGCGCGGAGCTGACCTGCCTGTCGCCTCGCCGTACGGCAGGCCGACCGGGAATGCGGGGGCGATCCCTGCGGTTGGAACCCACCACACACATCAAGGAGAGTTACCTTGGGCGCCATCAAGAGCGTGACCGACGCAACCTTCGAGGCGGAGGTCCTCAAGAGCGACAAGCCCGTCCTCGTCGATTTCTGGGCCGAGTGGTGCGGCCCCTGCCGCCAGCTCGCCCCCATCCTGGAGGAGATCGCGACGGAGCAGGCCGAGAAGCTGACGATCGTCAAGCTGAACATCGACGAGAACCCGCGGACGCAGCGCGACTACAACGTGCTGCAGATCCCGACGATGAACGTCTACAAGGGTGGGGAGGTCGTGAGGCAGATCATCGGCGCCAAGCCGAAGGCGATGCTGCTCCGCGAGCTCGAGGACGTCCTCTGACGGGTGTCCGCCTCTCGCCGCTGTTTCCGGCGGCGACACCTTGGAAGCCCCTCTCACCGGCGGTACGGCGCCGCCGGTGAGGGGGGCTTCGTCGTGCTCACCCAGATGGCGGGTCAGGAGGTGCGGCGCGGGGACGGACGCCGAGCCCAGGCGGCCCAGCGCCACAGCCACTCCAGGGGTCCCTGCCCGTATCGGCGCAGCCACAGCGTGGACCACACCCACTGGACGGACAGGATGACGGCGGCGATCAGCACCACCCTCGTCGAGGACCAGGTGACCGGCGGATCGCCGAAGAAGCGGGCGACCGCCAGCACGAGGACGGTGGCGGTCAGGTAGTTGGTCAGCGCCATCCGGCCCAGAGGGGCGAAGACGGCGTACAGCACCGGCCGCAGCGGCGTTCTGAGCGCGAGCAGCATGCCGCATATGTACGCGCCCGCGAGCAGCAGGCCGGCCCCCGCGAGCGCGACGGCGAAGCCCGGGTCGTGCGCCGACGAGGTCGACTGCCGCGACATCACGGGCACCGCCCCCGCCACCAGGGCCAGGCCCAGCACGGCCGGCACCCGGGTGGAGTGCTCCATCCGGTCGATCACGCCGTAGCGGACGAGTGCCGAACCGAGCAGGAACAACCCCACGACCAGCACGGTCCTGTCGCCGCCGATGACCAGCGCCGTGGTGACGAGCACGGCGGCCAGTCCGGCGACGGCCCACCTCGGCAGCCAGGTCGAGGGCATCAGCACCACCAGGCCGACGACGGCGTAGGTGGACAGGATGTCGCCGTGCCACAGCAGCAGGAAGTGCGCCAGGCCGACTACGAGCAGGACGACGAGCCGGCGCAGCAAAACCAGCCGCGGACGGGCGACGCGCTTGCGTGCGGAGTCCAGCAGCAGCGAGAAACCGATGCCGAACAGCAGCGAGAAGATCGGGAAGAAGCGCTGCTCGACGAGCAGACCCAGCCACACGTCCGCCGTGCTCCCCGGCGAATCCGAAATCACGGCGACATCGCCGACGTGCGCTATCGGTTGGACGTTGGCCAGCAGGATGCCGCACAGCGCGAACCCGCGCAGGACGTCGAGCGCGGCGATCCTGGGCCGGCCGGCGGAGGTCGTCACAGGCTCTGCCGTACCATCGGGCAGCCGCCGCGACACGTGGTCGGGACCTCGGGCGACGGCACCTGAGGTGAGTGATTCCGGTGTCATGGGCTCATCGTGCGGTCCCGCCCGAGCGCCGACATCGGTCGAAAGCAGGGTTCGCGCCGTCCGCGACCGTACTTTCGGCCGGTTCAGGGCAGGGGAGAAACCTCCTAACCTGACGGCGTGAAGCTTCGGGTGCCACCGAACGGGCGGGCCGGGTTCGCGGCCGACATCGGACTCGCAGCCGTGTTCGCGGCGGCGCTCGCCTTCCAGGCGGTCCAGATCGCGGAGAGTTGGGGCGGGGGCCACTGGCGGTTCGGCTGCGCCGCCGGGGCGGTGGTATGTGTGCTCGCCCTGTCGCGGCGCCGCCATCGGACCCTGGCGGCGTTCGCGGGGCTGATCGTCGCGGCGGCCGCCATCCTGACCGCCAGGTCGGCCCGGCTGCCCGCTGAGCCCAGCCCCGCCATGGCCCTGGGCCTTGCCGTACTCGTCGGTTCGGGAGTCAGGGCGCTGCCGGCCGCCGCCGCGTGTGCCGTCGCGGCCGGAGGGCTCGCGGTGGTGGCCGGTGGGCTGTTCGCCGCCCTGACCTCCTCGTCCAACATGACGGTGCCGCTGCTGAACGGCATGGGCTGGCTCGCCGCCCTCGTGATCGGACTGTGGCCGCGGCTGCTCGACGCCCGCCGCCGGGCCGTCTCCGAGCGGGTGCGCCGCGGCGAACGCATGGAGCTGGCCAGGGAACTGCATGACCTCGTCGCCCACCACATCACCGGCATCGTGGTCCAGGCGCAGGCCGCGCGGCTCGTCGCCGGCAAGCACCCGGAGAAGCTGGACGACTCCCTCGCCGCCATCGAGACCGCGGGTTCCGATGCGCTGGCCGCGATGCGACGCGTGGTCGGCCTGCTGCGCGACACCGCCGAGGACGACGCCGCACCCGCCGCACCCGGTCCCGAACGGCTCGGCGAACTGGTCGGCCGCTTCGACGACCGCGGCGGCCCCGCCGTGCACGCGCGGTTACCCGACGACGAAGAGCAGGCGGCATGGCCGCCCGAGGTGGCCGGCACCGTCTACCGTGTCGTACAGGAGTCGCTGACCAACATCGCCCGGCACGCTCCGCATGCCCCTACCGTCACGGTCAGCGTCATCCGGGACCGGCAGGCCATCACCGTCGAGGTGGTCGACGACGCCCCGCCGTCCCCGGCGCTGTATCCCCAGCGCGGCGGGTACGGCCTGGTCGGGATGCGCGAGCGTGTCGAGGCCCTCGGCGGCACGCTGTGCGCAGGCCCCCGTACGGCGACGGGCGCGGGCGGCGCGGCGGACGGGGCGGGCTGGTCGGTACGCGCCACCCTGCCCGTACGCGAGCGGGAGTCACGATGACGATCCGGGTTCTGCTCGCCGACGACCAGGCGATGGTGCGCGGCGGTCTGCGGCTCATCCTGGAGAACCAACCTGACATCAGTGTGATCGCCGAGGCCTCGGACGGCGCCGAGGCGGTCGCCCTGGCCCGGCGGCTGCGCCCCGACGTGTGCCTCGTGGACATCCGAATGCCCCGTCTGGACGGCATCGAGGTCACGCGAGCCCTGGCCGGCCCGGGCGTCCGGGATCCACTGCGGGTCGTCGTCGTCACCACCTTCGACCTCGACGAGTACGTGTACGGCGCACTGCGCGGCGGGGCCGTCGGCTTCGTCCTGAAGGATGCCGGTCCTGCCCTGCTCGTGGAGGCGGTTCGGGCCGCGAACGCCGGGGACGCCCTGATCTCGCCGGCGGTGACCCTGCGGCTGCTTCGGCACATCACGCGCTCGGGAGCGCCGTCGGACCGTGGTCGGCGGCAGCGACTCTCCCAACGGGAGACCGAGGTGGTGCTGTCCATCGCCCGGGGCCGTACCAATCAGGAGATCGCGGCCGAGCTGTTCATTTCACTGAGCACGGTGAAGAGCCATATTTCCGGCATCCAGGCCAAACTGGGGCTGCGCAACCGGGTCGAGGTCGCCGCCTGGGCCTGGGAGACCGGCCTGATGGACGCGCCGTGATGCCGGACGAGAGTGACGGCGGACGGCAGGTGGGGCCGGAGGGCTGAGAGCGCCTCAGACCGGCCGCAGGGCCCGCTCCGGTGACATCGACCCCAGCAGCCTCTCCAGGGCCACCTCGACGTCCTCACGCCATGAGACGGCCGTCTTGAGCTCCAGACGCAGCCGGGGGAAACGCAGGTGGGGCCGTACGGTCTTGAACCCGACCGACAGCAGGTATTCGGCGGGCAGCACACAGCCCGGCTGCTCCCACTTCAGGTCGCCGAAGGCCTCGATCGCGCGCACGCCGCGGCGGGTGAGGTCCTTGGCGACCCCCTGGACCAGCATCCGGCCGAGCCCGCCGCCGGAGAACTCGGGAATGATGTGCGCCGTCATCAGCAGCACGGCGTCCGAGCTCACCGGCGAGGTCGGGAACGCCACCGAGCGCGGCACGTAGAGCGGCGGGGCATAGAGCACGAAGCCGGCGGCCACCCCGTCCACATAAGCGATTTTCCCGCAGCTCCCCCATTCCAGCAGGGTCGCGGAAATCCACGCCTCTTTCTCCAGGGCGGAGTCGCCGACCTCCGTGGCGCGCTCGCCGCTCACCGGGTCGAGCTCCCAGAACACGCAGCGCCTGCACCGGCGTGGCAGGTCATCGAGATTGTCGAGAGTGACGTTGACCAGCCGACGCGACACGTGATGCCCCAATCCCCGCCCAGGAGTCTTGCCGGAAAAGCGCACGAACACGGCGTCTCCAGCTCGCATCGTAACCCAGCGATCGGGTTCGGGCGGGGAGCCGACGCGATCGCCCCCTGTGTCCGTGTTCCGTACGTTCCCTTTTCCAAACAGGTGAATGCCGATCGTCAGGATGGGAACTCCGCACATCAGTGGCACGGGAGGGCCACCAGAGGAGCGGTTAATCGTCAACACCCTGTTGTTATCGGCGTGCCGCGTTACCGTAATCTGGATTTCTCGGCTATGTGATCGGAGGTGGACCGTGGATCAAGAGCTTGATCGCGGTCAGACGAACGCGCCCCACGGGTCGCGCATTGACGCCTATGTCGATCGGTACGCAGCCCGGGCAGCCGGGATGGTCGCCTCCGAGGTCCGAGCTCTTTTCGCCGTCGCGTCGCGGCCCGAGGTGGTCTCGCTCGCCGGCGGCATGCCGTACGTCACCGCCCTTCCCCTCGACCTGGTCGGCGAGCTGGTCGCCGACCTGGTCTCCAAGCGGGGAGCCGTCGCCCTGCAGTACGGCGGCGGCCAGGGCGATCCGGGACTGCGCGAGCAGATCTGCGAGGTCATGCGGCTCGAGGGCATCGAGGCAGGCCCCGACGACGTGGTCGTCACGGTCGGCTCGCAGCAGGCGCTCGACCTGATCACCCGTATCTTCATCGACCCGGGCGACGTGGTGCTGGCCGAGGGGCCGTCGTACGTCGGCGCGCTCGGCACGTTCAGCGCATACCAGGCCAAGGTGGTGCACCTCGCGATGGACGACCAGGGGCTCGTCCCCGAGTCCCTCGCGCAGACCATCTACGCCCTGCAGGCCGCCGGAAACCGCATCAAGTTCCTCTACACGATCCCCACCTACCAGAACCCGGCGGGCGTCACGCTCAACGAGGTGCGCCGCCGTCAGGTTCTGGAGATCTGCCGGAGGGCCGGTGTGCTCGTCGTGGAGGACAATCCGTACGGACTCCTCGGTTTCGACGGGGAACCGCTGCGCGCGATGCGGGCGGACGACGCCGACGGCGTGGTGTACCTCGGCTCGTTCTCCAAGACCCTCGCCCCCGGCTTCCGGGTGGGCTGGGCGCTCGCTCCGCACGCGATCCGCGAGAAGCTGGTCCTGGCGATGGAGTCCGCCGTGCTGTCGCACTCGACCTTCACCCAGCTCGCGGTGGGGCAGTATCTGGCCACCCAGCCCTGGCGGGAGCAGATCAAGACGTTCCGTGAGCTGTATCGTGAGCGACGCGACGCGCTCCTCGGCTCGCTCGAGATGCTCATGCCGCCCGGCTGTTCGTGGACCCGTCCCAGTGGCGGGTTCTTCGTATGGATGACCCTTCCCGAAGGCCTCGACTCGAAGGCGCTCCTGCCGCGGGCGATCGCCGAGCGGGTCGCGTTCGTACCCGGGACGGGTTTCTACGCGGACGGCGGCGGCGCACGTCACATGCGTCTGTCGTACTGCTATCCGCAGCCCGATCGCATCCGGGAGGGCGTACGTCGTCTCGCCGGTGTGATCGAGCAGGAACTGCGTCTGCGGGACACGTTCGGCACCGGAGCCGCTCCCTCGCGCACGGGCGTCGACACGCCCGGTCCCGACCTCGCCTGAGATCCGGATCGGGTACGGCACCCGCCATCGCAGGGGCACCGACCGTCCGGGGTCACCCGGACGGTGCGGTGTTCCGGGTGGGTGCGCCGCAAGGCGGAGGGGAATCGATAGCGGCGTCGTCGGCATTGTCGGCGTTGTCGGCTCCCCCGGCTCGCGGAGATTCCTCGCAGGCTCGGAATCTTCGTGGTCTTCGTGGGGTGGAGCAGGCGCCGTCCCGGGCGACATGACAGGGCGAAGATCGGCGGGAGGGGCACTAGCCTGTTGAGGCTGACCGTACCCGACCCAGCAGTGAGAAAGGGCTCCTGGTGAGCGAGTCGACGATGATTCCGCATGCCATCTCCACGCGTCCGCGCCCCACAGCTTCGGAGGCCGGAGCATGAGCGATCTCGGCCACGTGCTCATCCTCGCCGGTGGGCTCTCCTACGAGCGCGAGGTCTCGATCCGTTCCGGCCGCCGCGTGGCCGAGGCGCTCCGCGCCACAGGGGTGGACGTGGAGACACGCGACACCGACGCCGCCCTCGTGCCCGCTGTGCTGGCCGACCCGCCGGACGCCGCTTTCGTCACCCTGCACGGTGGCGCGGGGGAGGACGGGGCCATCCGGTCCGTGCTGGAACTCCTCGGCGTGCCCTACGTGGGTGCGACCCCGGACGCCTGCCACATCGCGTTCGACAAGCCGACGGCCAAGGCGGTCGTCGCTTCGTGGGGACTGAACACCCCCGCCTCGGTCGCGCTGCCCAAGGAGACCTTCCACGACCTGGGCGCGTCGGCCGTGCTCGGACGGATCGTGGAGCGCCTCGGGCTGCCGCTCTTCGTCAAGCCCTCGCGGGGCGGATCGGCCCTCGGGGCGTCCATCGTACGCAGCGCCGAGGAACTGCCGGCGGCCATGGTCGGCTGCTTCGCTTACGGAGACACGGCGCTCATCGAGAAGTACGTCCAGGGCGTCGAGGTGGCCGTCTCAGTCGTCGACCTCGGCGACGGACCCGTCGCGCTGCCGCCGGTCGAGATCGTGCCGGACCGCGGTGTCTACGACTACGCCGCGCGCTACACGGCGGGCCACACCGAGTTCTTCGCGCCCGCCCGGCTGACGGAGGAGGAGACCGAGGCCTGCGCCGCCATGGCGGTCACCGCGCACACGGCGCTCGGGCTGCGCGACATCTCCCGTACCGACCTCATCGTCGACACCACCGGCCGCCCGTACTTCCTTGAGGTGAACGTGGCGCCCGGCATGACCGAGACGTCGCTCCTGCCGATGGCCGCCGAGGCGGCCGGACGCGACCTCGGCGTCCTCTGCCGCGGCCTCCTGGAGATCGCGGCTCAGCGCGGCTGACCCGCCCGCTGTTTCACGTGAAACGCCGGGCGCTGAGAGAGCCGAGCCAATCGAAGAGCGCCGTGCCGGGTGCGGCGATGATGGATGACGCCTGCATCAGAGGATGCACTATGCGGGTCGGTCCGGGCCCGTCCAGCCGCTCGGCAGGTGGAACGTCCAGCCCGGCCGCCAGGAGAACGGCCGGTCGACGAGTTCGGTGAGTGGGATCCCCTCCAAGAGGTGTTGGAGGGCCCAGCGGTTGGCCGAATGCGCGATCAGCAGGACCTTCCTGCCGTCCCACTCGGCGGCCAGATCGGCCAGGAAGTCCCGTGTCTGCTCAACCACCTCCCGGTAGCTCTGCCCGCCCGGCCACGGGTCATCGATGTGCAGGCTTCGACGCGCTTCCAGCATGCTCACCGGCATGCCGTCCAGATCGCCGTAGTGGCACTCGCGGAGTCGCCGATCCCGCAGGAGCGGGACAGCAGAGCCGGCGAAGGCGATCTCAGCGGTCTGCACGGCGCGGCGCAGGTCGGAGCTGAAGACGGCGGCCAGTCCATCGTCCCGGCGACGCGTGCCCAACTCGGCGGCGAGCTCGCGACCGAGCGCCGACAACTCACCGGGCAACCAGCCACTCGCGATGCCGGCCTCGTTGTGATCGCTGATCGAGTGGGTCTCATAGACGATTTCAACCGCCACTGTCTTCTCCCTTCGATGGCACCGGCTCTCCGAGTACCCGGCCTCCGTGTTTCACGTGAAACAGCTCGACGTCTCAGGACGGTGCTCGAAAACCGTGGCCGGTCCCTCGATCCCGGCGAACGGCGGTGGACGGCGGTGGACGGCGCCGACGCCGGCTATTCGTCGGAGAGGTCGCGCATCGCGTTCGCGGCCTCGGGGGCCATCGTGCCGATGATGCGCTCCAGATCGTCGATGGTGGAGAACTCCACCACGATCCGTCCCTTACGGCGGCCGAGATCGACCTTCACCCGCGTCTCGAAGTGATCCGACAGGCGGTCGGCGAGCGTCCGCAGGGCGGGGGCGACCGGCTGCTTCGCCCTCGGTTTGCGCGGCGCCGGTCCGGCCGTCGCCTCACCCAGCGCCACGATCTCCTCGACGGTCCGGACGGACAGTCCCTCCGCGACGATCCGGCTCGCGAGCCGGTCCATGGCCGCCGGGTCGTCGAGCGTCAGCAGCGCCCGTGCGTGCCCCGCGCTGATGGTGCCGGCCGCCAGACGAAGTTGGACATTGGATGGGAGGTTCAGCAGGCGCAGGGTGTTGGTGATGTGCGAGCGAGATCTGCCGACCTTCTTGGCGAGCACCTCATGTGTCGCGCCGAAGTCGTCGAGGAGCTGTCGGTAGGCCGCCGCCTCCTCCAGAGCGTTGAGCTGCTCGCGCTGGAGGTTCTCGATGAGCGCCTCCCGCAGCATCTCATCGTCCTGAGTGCTCCGTACGATGGCCGGCACCCGATCGAGCCCGGCCAGCTTGGAGGCACGCCACCGCCGCTCTCCCATGATGAGCTCGAAGCCGTCGGCCCCGATGGATCTGACGACCACCGGCTGGAGCAGGCCGACCTCCTTGATAGAAGCGGCCAACTCCTCCAGGCGCTCATCGTCGAAGACATCACGGGGTTGGCGCGGGTTGGGGGAGATCGACGTGATCGGGATCTCCTGGAAGTAGGCGCCGTCGACCGGCTTCAGGCCCGAATCCGCGATTCTCGCGGAGGGGACGCTCGGCGCGGTCGCCGGCGCCTCCGGATCGGTGATCGGCGCCGTGGGGATGAGAGCCCCAAGTCCCTTGCCCAGTCCCCGACGTTGCTGACTCACCGCTGCTCCCTTACCCACCCGCGATACATCCGCGACACCCGCACAGAAGACGGTGCCCAGCGTCCCAGTTCATGGCTGGAACACCGGGCACTCTACGCACACCAGGAGAGGTTACCGCTGCGGAAGCTTCTTCATGAGCATCGCGGCCACAGCGTGATGCTCCGGCCTCGTCGTTTCACGTGAAACAGCCAGGCGACGATCGGCCCGATGGTGCGCTCAACGTTCACCCCGAATCAAGGGAGCGGAGCGGGAGGGAGCGAGGACCGCAAGCGAAAGCCCGCGGAAGCGGGCGTCGCAGCGGACCGGAGCTTCCTCCCGGCGCAGTGACCGGGCCGCGCGTCAGGAGGTGCCCCGTGCCTCTTTGAGGTGTCCCGTACTTCTTCACCGTGGCGACGATCGGCCCGATAGTGCGCCCAACGTTCACCCCGAATCAAGGGAGCGGAGCGGGAGGGAACGAGGACCGCACGCGAAAGCCCGCGGAAGCGGGCGTCGCAGCGGACCGGAGCTTCCTCCCGGCGCAGTGACCGGGCCGCGCGTCAGGAGGTGCCCCGTGCCTCTTTGAGGTGTCCCGTACTTCTTCACCGTGGCGACGATCGGCCCAATGGTGCGCCCAACGTTCACCCCGAATCAAGGGAGCGGAGCGGGAGGGAACGAGGACCGCACGCGAAAGCCCGCGGAAGCGGGCGTCGCAGCGGACCGGAGCTTCCTCCCGGCGCAGTGACCGGGCCGCACACGCGTTGTCACCCCACCCACGAAAGTTCCGCGCAGGCTCGGAATTTCCACAGGCCGGCGGTAGCGAAACTAGCTAGAGGCCTCGGCCAGGGCCGCGGCGCGGTAGGCGATCTCCCTGGCCGCGTCGCTGTACGCCATGGCGCCGCTGGAGCCCGGATCGTAGGTCATGACCGACTGGCCGTAGCTCGGCGCCTCCGAGACGCGGACGCTCCTCGGAATGACCGAGCTGAGCACGGTGTCGCCGAAGTGCGATCGCACCTCATCGGCCACCTGAGCCGCGAGCCTCGTGCGCCCGTCGTACATCGTCAGCAGGATCGTCGAGACCGCCAGCGTCGGATTCAGATGAGCCCGCACCAGCTCGACGTTCTTCAGCAGCTGGCTGAGCCCTTCCAGGGCGTAGTACTCGCACTGGATGGGAATGAGCACCTCCTGCGCCGCCGCCATCGCGTTCACCGTGAGCAGCCCGAGGGAGGGCGGGCAGTCGATGAGGATGTAGTCGAACTCCATGGCGTCGAACGAGCCGAGCGCTCGCTTCAGCCGGGTCTCCCGCCCCACCATCGGCACCAGCTCGATCTCCGCACCGGCCAGATCGAGGGTCGCCGGCGCGCAGAAGAGGTTCGGCATCTCGGGGACCGGCTTGACGATCTCGGAGAGCGACAGGTCGTCGACGAGCACCTGGTAGACCGACGGCATCCCGGCACGATGCTCGGTGGCCAACGCTGTGGAGGCGTTGCCCTGCGGGTCAAGGTCGACCACCAGCACACGCTGTCCGTGCATGGACAGGGCCGCGGCCAGGTTCACCGCGGTGGTGGTCTTACCCACTCCGCCTTTCTGATTGGACACGGTCATCACCCGGCACCTGGGCGGCCGCGGCCACTCCCCTTCCCTGCTTGTCGAGTAACCGACGGAAGGCGCAGCCGCCTGCGGGGATGCGGCTGTTTCACGTGAAACCACAGAACTCAGAGCCTCTCGTACCAGCGGCGAATCGTCAGAACCAAGGGGGGTCTGGGACACGGAAGTCGTCCTTTCGACCGGTGAAGCAGCGCGACCCGGCCAGCCGACGCCCGACGGACGACCTGTTGTCGCGATCTCCCAGGGTAGGGCGAGAGGACTCTCCGGCCAACCCAGACCGGCCGTCACTCCGGACGTCACCAGACCCGGCACGACGCCTCACCTCTTCCGTCGCCGCCGACCACCCGCCACGGGGGACCGTCCGGCGACCACGCGGACGAGTGTGGTCGGCGGCTCGACCCTACCGCGCCCCACCGTAACAAGCTCGACCGATCTCGCCCCAGAGGATTTCACCTGTGACCTCGCGGCCTCGATCTCCTCGGCGGCCCGTTCCCCCTTCATCGCCAGCAGTTCCCCGCCCTCGCGGAGCAGCGGCATCGACCAGGCGAGCAAACGGTCGAGTGGGGCCACCGCCCGTGCGGTCGCCACATCGAAGACCCGCTTGCGTGCCAACTCCTCGGCCCGGCCTCGAAGCACCTCGACGTTGTCGAGTCGCAGCGACTCGACGCACTCGGACAGGAAGGTGGTACGGCGCAGCAGCGGCTCCAGCAGCGTCACCCGTACATCGGGTCGGACGATCGCCAGAACCAGGCCGGGCAGCCCGGCGCCGGACCCGATGTCGACCAACGCCGCATCGGGAGGAACGGCCTCTGCCACGACCGCACAGTTCAGCAGGTGCCGGTCCCAGATCCGGGGCACCTCGCGCGGGCCCAGCAGCCCGCGTACCACACCCGGTCCGGCCAGGATCTCGGCGAACGTCCGCGCCCGCTCCATCCCCTCGCCGGGAAAGACCACCCGGGCCACCGCGGGTGCCTCCGGCAGTGGAGTCGGCTCATGCGGTTGGGGCAGCTCGGGTGGCCCAGACAGCTCGTTGCTCTCCGTCATCACTCAACTCATTCAGAAACGCTCTCGGCCAAGGGTAGTGGTCCCCTACCTGCCGATGCGTATGGACGTACAGGATGAGGAAAGCCGCCGGTCCGTTGGAGTGGACCGGCGGCTTTCCGTGGGTGCGAAGTTGTGCGTGCCGGGGATGGTGCAGGAGATGCGGTCTAGACGGGGAGAACAACCACGAACCGGTTGGGCTCCTCGCCCTCGGACTCGCTGCGCAGGCCGGCCGCCGCGACGGCGTCATGCACGACCTTACGCTCGAACGGCGTCATCGGCTCCAGCGCCTTGGGCTCCCCGGTGCGTTTCACGTCCCCTGCGGCGGCATTTCCGATCTTCGTCAGCTCGGCGCGGCGGCGCTCACGGAAGCCGCCCACGTCGAGCATGAGCCGGGACCGCTCACCCGTACGACGGTGCACGGCGAGACGGGTCAGCTCCTGCAGTGCCTCGAGCACCTCGCCATCCGGGCCGATGAGCTCGGTTCCCTTGATGCCGACGATCGAGACCACCGCGCGGTCGCCCTCGACGTCCATGTCGATGTCGCCGTCCATGTCGGCGATGTCGAGCAGTCCCTCCAGGTAGTCGGCCGCGATCTCACCCTCCTGTTCGAGGGCTTCGATGTCGGGAGCAGGCTTGAGGGCTTCCTCAGCTTCGGTCACGTCCGGACTCTCCTTCTCCTACGACTTCTTGCTGCCGGTGCGCTTGCTGCGAGGCTGCCGCGTCGGCTGCTGGCGGATGATCTTCGGCTCGGGGGCGGGTTCCGGAGGCGCGACCTTGGGTTTGCCCAGCAGCTTGCCGAAGACGCCGTGGCTCGGTTCCGGGGTGGTGATGTTGCCCTTCTCGTCCACCACGGGCATCGGATGACGCGCGTAGAACCAGTGCTGCTGGCCGAGCGTCCACAGGTTGGTGGTCACCCAGTAGAGGATCAGACCGAGCTGGAAGTTCAGGCTGAAGATGGCGAACAGCGGCGAGACGTACATGAGGATCTTCTGCTGCTGCGCCATCGGGTTGTCCGGCATCTGGGCCATGGAGCGCCGCACGCTCTGCCGGACGGTGAGGAAGGTGGTGCACGAGCTGATGGCCACGAAGACGGCCAGCACGATCTTCGTGACGATCGGATCGGCGCCGAGCTTCTCGATGTCGGCCGCGCTGGTGAAGAAGGTCGCCGGCAGGGGAGCGCCGAACACGTGCGCCTCACGGGCGCTCTCCACGAGCTCCCTGGTCATGCCGAACACGGCGCGGTCCTCGGCGATGGCCCGCAGTACGGTGAACATCGAGATGAAGATCGGGAACTGCGCGACGACGGGCAGGCAGCCGCCCAGCGGGTTGGCCCCCGCCTCCTGGTAGAGGCGCATGACCTCCTGGTTCATGCGCTGCTTGTCGTTCTTGTACCGCTTGCGCAGTTCCTGGACCTTGGGCGCGAGCTCCTGCATCTTCCGCGAGGAGCGCATCTGCTTCATGAACAGCGGGAAGATCAGCAGACGCATCAGCACGGTCAGTGTGATGATGGTCAGCGCCCAGTTCAGTCCGCTGTCGGAGGGGATGAAGAAGCTGTAACCCGCGTGGATATGGGTGATCACCCAGGCCACTGCCGTATACAGCCAGTTGAGGAATGGCAGCTCCACCGAGCTAGCTCCCTTGCGTTTCGTCGTGAGACCGGACTCGGCGTGGGGGCACCGGATCGAAACCGCCAGGATGGAACGGATGACACCGCCCGATCCGCCTGACGGTCAGCCATAGCCCGCGTACCGCACCGTGTACGGCGATCGCCTCCATGCCGTACGCGCTGCAGGACGGCTCGAACCGGCAGCGCGGTCCGAGAACCGGGCTGATGAAGGCCCGGTAGAACTTGATCAGGGCGAGCAGCACACGGGCGATCGGACCGGCAGGCCGCTCTGCCTCATCCGGCGCGACGCCCCGCGCCGGGATAGGGTGCTCCGCTGTCATGATCGTCCATCCGTCAGGGTCCGTGGTTCCGACCCACGCCGCCTGAGTAAACGATCCAGCACGACGTCGAGTTCGGCGGCCAGATGCTCGCTTCGCGCGGACGCAGCCGGTGGATTGGCCCGTACCACAAGCAGGCTACCCTGCGGGATCGCCTCCAGACGGGCCCGCATGAGGTGTCTCAGCCTGCGCCGGACCTGATTCCTGACCACGGCGCCACCGACCGCCTTGCTCACGACGAAGCCCACCAGCGGCGGCACGTCGATCTCGCGCGTCTTCAGATGCGCGACCAGCGTGGGACGACCGGCGCGTCGCCCCCGGCGGATCGCGTCGGCGAACTCGTCACCCCGTCGCATCCGCGACGCGGACGGCAGCACCAGGACTTCCCCTAAGTACGGCTGCCGCCCGTCGCTCCCGGACCGCATTCGGTTCCCGGGACCGGCGGGCGGCCTCGCGTCGTCAGACCGCCAGCTCGGCGCGGCCCTTGCGGCGGCGGGCGGCCAGAATCGCACGGCCGGCCCGGGTGCGCATGCGCAGCCGGAAGCCGTGGGTCTTCGCGCGGCGACGGTTGTTCGGCTGGTAAGTACGCTTGCTCACGGGTGGGCTCCAGGCTTCGGTTACGTCCACGGAGGTCCCGCGGACGCGCTACATTCCAAGGTCGCGGCTCGTCAAATGCGCGGGCATGCGAAAAAGCCGTCGCGTGATTAGCCGACCGGAATACGTTACGGGCCGACCTCGTGCCAGGTCAAACCAGACACTGTCAAGTCGGCTGCCGCCGACCCGGATCACCCCGCTCCTTTCCCCCTGTCGCACCGCCTTCCGCTCCGGTCACCGTGGGTCGCGGGCCACGTCTCTCGCAGCGGGAGGAACGGGAGAGAACAACCGACTACGGCAGCAACCCCGGCCCGTTAGGCTGTGGACAACGTCTTGAACGCGGGTCACGCACACCGATACTGTCGGCCCTCCGGCCGTTCCCTCTATCACTATGGATACGCCTGGGCAGAATGTGCGGGACTGTGCACATCATGTGGATCAGATGTGGATCCACACCGGGGGGTGACCGCAAACCCCGGACGGGGCGTCTGGGATCGTGGCGGACGAGCTGGAACCGCATAACGGGAGGAGTGGCCGGGCCATGGATAGCGTCGACCTCAACGCTGTATGGGCTCGGGCACTGGCGACCCTGTTCGACGAGGGGGTGTCCGGACAGCAGCGCGCCTTCCTCCAGATGACGCAGCCCTCCGGCCTGATCAACGACACCATCCTGCTGGCCGCCCCCAACGACTTCGCCAAGGAGGTCCTGGAGGTACGGCTCCGCCCGCTGATCGCGCACGCGCTCGCGCAGGAACTGGGGCAGCCGGTGCGCATCGCGGTGATGGTCGACCCCGGCGCCGCCTCCTATGGACAGAACCGTCCCGCCATGGGCCAGGTCGGTCCCGGTCCGGGTGCCGGACAGAACGGACTGCAGCCGCCTCGGCCGGCCGAATATCCACAACCCCGCCCACAGGCACAGCGGCCCCCCTTTCCCTCGGACGACTCCGTACAACGGGATGCCGGGCCGTACGGCGGACAGGACTATCCGAGTGGGCAGGACTATCAGCGTGGACAGGAGTATCCACAGCGGACCGGTGGATATTCCCCCGAACCGCCGCCGAAGCCCGAGCCCCCACAGCACCGGTGGGACGTACGTGGCGGCGGCCGGGCCTCCAGTGAACCGGCCCGGCTGAACGCGAAGTACACCTTCGAGACCTTCGTCATCGGGGCCAGCAACCGGTTCGCGCACGCCGCCGCCGTCGCGGCCGCCGAATCTCCGGCCAAGGCGTACAACCCGCTGTTCATCTACGGCGACTCGGGTCTGGGGAAGACCCACCTGCTGCACGCGATCGGCCACTACGCCCAGCACCTTTATGACGGCGCCCGGGTGCGTTATGTGAGCTCCGAGGAGTTCACCAACGATTTCATCAACTCCATCCGCGACCACAAGGCGGACGGGTTCCGTGCACGCTACCGGGCGGTCGACATCCTGCTCGTGGACGACATCCAGTTCCTGGAGGGCAAGGAGCAGACCCAGGAGGAGTTCTTCCACACCTTCAACACCCTCCACAACGCCAGCAAGCAGATCGTCATCTCCAGCGACCGCGCGCCCAAGCAGCTCATGACGCTGGAGGACCGGCTGCGCAACCGCTTCGAGTGGGGCCTGATCACCGACGTCCAGCCGCCGGAGCTGGAGACCCGCATCGCGATCCTGCGCAAGAAGGCGATACAGGAGGGGCTGGCCGCGCCGCCCGACGTGCTCGAGTACATCGCCAGCCGGATCGCGACGAACATCCGGGAGCTGGAGGGGGCCCTGATCCGGGTCACCGCATTCGCCAGCCTCAATCGGCAGTCTGTGGACATACAGCTCGCCGAGGTCGTCCTCAAGGACCTGATCAGTGAGGACGCCAGCCCCGAGATCACCATCTCGCTCATCATGTCGACGACGGCCGAGTATTTCGGGGTCTCGCTCGACGACCTGTGCGGCAGCTCCCGCTCCCGGGCCCTGGTCACCGCCCGGCAGATCGCCATGTACCTGGCCCGCGAGCTCACCGACCTCTCACTCCCGAAGATCGGCCAGCAGTTCGGTGGCCGGGATCATACGACCGTGATGCACGCCGAGCGGAAGATCCGGTCGCTCATGGCCGAGCGCCGATCGATGTACAACCAGGTCAACGAGCTGACGACCCGCGTGAAGCAACGGGCACGCAACGCTTGATACACAGCCTGTGGATATCTCTGTGGATCAACGGCAGAGAGCCGTCCGCGGTGCGCTCGTGACTACTTCACTCTGACATCCCCCGGAAGACCGCCGTCCCGTGCTGGGGATAAACATGGGGAAAGCCTGGGGATTTCTTGGGGAATACCCGTGGACACCTTGGGGACGCCCTGTGCGCAGAGTTTTCCCCAAGCACAAAACGGACTCCTACCCCGTGGATAACCGGTGGAAACATCGTGGATTACTCGTGGACGACGACCCCTCCGGCTGGGGAAGCGCTGTGGGGACAGCTCGCGAGCCCACAGCGAGGGCGTCTCCATCCACTCGTCACCCACAGGGCCGGTGGATGAAAGACTGCCTCTGAGCTGCGAGAACCCGGGAAATCCACATATCCACGGTCCCTAAGAAGATGACTGGTTCCTCTCTCAATGGAGAACTCAAGAACCACAGAAGGGTCCCGGGGAGCGCCCAGGATCTGG
This sequence comes from Sphaerimonospora mesophila, assembly GCF_001417795.1. Taxonomy (NCBI): domain Bacteria; kingdom Bacillati; phylum Actinomycetota; class Actinomycetes; order Streptosporangiales; family Streptosporangiaceae; genus Sphaerimonospora; species Sphaerimonospora mesophila. Next base: position 403,347 of record NZ_BCBX01000035.1, read on the forward strand.
AGTGATCAAGACCTGGCCGAGCAGTTGCAGCGAGCAACCCGGGTTCTGGAGCACCCGGGTCCCGGGAGATGGAAGACTTGGCCAAGCACCGATACCCAGGAGGCTGATCCACCGTGATGTTCCGGATCGATCGCGACGTGCTCGCCGAGGCCGTGGCGTGGACGGCGCGCAGCCTTCCGGCCCGGCCCTCGATGCCGGTGCTGGCGGGCATGCGCCTCGAGGTCACCGACGACCAGCGGCTGAAGCTCTCCGGTTTCGACTACGAGGTCTCTGCCGAGGTGACCCTCGAGCTGCAGACCGGCGAGCCGGGGGTGGTGCTCGTCTCCGGCAAACTCCTCGCCGAGATCACCCGGGCGCTGCCCGCCCAGCCGGTCGAGCTCACCATGGACGGTTCCAAGGCGGTCGTCACCTGCGGCAGCGCGAGGTTCACCCTGTCCACCCTGCCTGTGGAGGACTATCCCTCGCTGCCCGCCATGCCGCCGGCGGCCGGTCGGGTCGGCAGCGACGTGTTCGCCTCGGCAGTCGCCCAGGTCGCCGTCGCCACGGGCAAGGACGACACGCTTCCCATGCTCACGGGCGTGCGGATGGAGATCGAGAGCGACACCGTGACCCTGGCGGCCACCGACCGCTACCGCCTGGCCGTACGAGAGCTGAAGTGGCAGCCGGAGCAGCCCGATCTCCAGGCGATCGCGATGATCCCCGGCCGTACGCTCGCCGAGACCGCCAAGGCGCTCGGCGGCACCGGCGCCGAGGTGGAGATCGCGCTCAGCTCCGTCGGCGGCACCGGCGAGGGCATGATCGGATTCTCCAGCTCCGGCAGGCGGACCACGACCCGGCTGCTCGATCCGGAGTTCCCCAAGTATCGGTCGCTGCTGCCCACCGAGTTCTCCGCCCGCGCCGATCTGTCCACAGCGTCGTTCGTCGAGGCCGTCAAACGCGTCGCGCTGGTCGCGGAGCGCAACACCCCGGTGCGGCTGGCCTTCCACGGCGGCGAGGTGATCCTGGAGGCGGGCAGCGGCGACGAGGCCCAGGCCGTGGAGGCACTGCCGGTCGAGTTCGACGGCGACGAGATCAACATCGCGTTCAACCACCAGTACCTGCTGGAGGGGCTGGGGGCGATCGACTCGGACGTGGCCCGGCTGCAGTTCACCACGTCCACCAAGCCGGCGATCCTCACCGGCGGCAAGCCTGTGGACGAGGGCGCGGTCGAGGACTACCGCTACCTCATCATGCCGATTCGCCTGTCGAGCTGATCCGCCGGCCTGGTCTGTCGTCCGGCCGATCCGCCCGTCCCATCTGTCGGGCTGATCCCGAGGCGTACCATCGAGCCGGGGCATAGGCCCACCGCACCGGGGTACGCGTGCCTTTCGGGCGAGTTGGGATGGTTGCTGCGGCTAAGGGGTGACTGACGTGCGGATCGGCATGATCGGGCTCGGCAAGATGGGCGGGAAGATGGCCGAGCGGCTCCGCCGCGGCGGCCACGAGGTCATCGGCTACGATCGCGACCCCTCGGTCAGCGACGTCGGCGGCCTCGAAGAACTCGTCGAGAGGCTCGACGTCCCACGCGCCGTGTGGGTGATGGTCCCCGCGGGAGAACCGACGCGGGCCGTCATCGATCGGCTCGGCGAGCTGCTCACGGCCGGCGACATCATCGTCGACGGCGGCAACTCGCACTACAAGGACGACCAGCGGCACGCGGCCGAGCTCGACGCGAAGGGCGTCGGCTTCGTCGACGTGGGCGTCAGCGGCGGCGTCTGGGGGCTCGAGTACGGCTACGCGCTCATGGCGGGCGGCGCCCCCGAGCACATCCGGCGACTCATGCCGATCTTCGAAACGCTCAAGCCGGAGGGTGAGGACGGCTTCGTCCACGCCGGCGGCGTCGGTGGCGGACACTTCGCGAAGATGGTCCACAACGGCATCGAGTACGGCATGATGCAGGCCTTCGCCGAGGGTTGGGAACTGCTGGAGACCTGCGACGAGGTCACCGACATCGTCGGGACGTTCAAGAGCTGGCGCCACGGCACGGTCATCCGCTCCTGGCTGCTCGACCTGATGGTCCGGGCGCTGGAGGAGGACCCTGAGCTGACCGAGCTGAAGGGGTACGCGGAGGACTCGGGCGAGGGCCGGTGGACGGTCCAGGCTGCGGTCGACAACGCCGTGCCCCTCCCGGCCATCACGGCCGCCCTCTACGCGCGCTTCGCCTCCCGTCAGGCCGATTCGCCGGCGATGAAGATGATCGCTGCGCTGCGCAACCAGTTCGGCGGCCACGCCGTCGCCCCGACCGCCGCCGGCATCGACGGGGCGCAGATGGGCAAGGGCGCCGACTCCCCGGGCGCCGACGTCATCCCTCCCATTCCCTGACCCCTCCCCCTCGTGATCTTGCGAATACTCGCCCATAGGGTCCTCTACCTGCGACTTCACCATCTATGATCTTGCAGAAACTGTCAAGCGTGGGCGCTGGCCAGGCAGAAGTCCTTCCGTGATCTGGCAGTTGTACGACCGCGTCTGTACGGCCGCGTCAACTGCAAGATCACGGAACTCGTCCTCCCTGGTCAACGGGAATCCATGCGAGAAACTGCAAGATCACGAAAGGTCAAGTCGCAGGTGGCAGGGCAAGCCTGCGAGTAACTGCAAGATCACGGTGAAGGTGGGGGGTGGGGCGGGCTAGCCTTACGGGCGTGCATGTGGCGAGCCTTTCCCTCACCGACTATCGGTCGTACGCCGAGGTCGAGCTCACGCTCGAGCCGGGGCCGACGGCCTTCGTCGGGCCGAACGGGCAGGGGAAGACCAATCTGGTCGAGGCGTTGGGCTACCTGGCCACCCATTCGAGTCACCGGGTCGCCACCGACGCCCCGCTCGTACGGCACGGCGCGCAACGCGCGATCATCCGGTCCGTCGTCGTCAAGGACGACCGCCGCGCGCTGATCGAGCTGGAGATCAATCCGGGCCGTGCCAACCGCGCGAGGGTGAACCGCTCCCCGGTGCCCCGGCCGCGCGAGGCGCTCGGTCTGCTGCGCACCGTGCTGTTCGCGCCCGAGGATCTCGCGCTGGTCAAGGGCGACCCCTCGGAGCGGCGCCGTTTCCTGGACGAGCTGCTCGCCGCCCGAGCTCCGCGGCTCGCCGGGGTCCGTGCCGACTACGAACGTGTGCTCAAGCAGCGGAACGCCCTGCTGCGTACCGTGGCCGCCTCCGGCGGCGGCCGCCGACGTGGTGCACGCAGACAGGACGACGACGCGGCGTTCGCCGCCGCCGGCGCGGGGGACGTGCTCGCCACCCTCGAGATCTGGGACTCCCATCTCGTACGGCACGGCGCCGAGTTGACGGCGGCCCGCCTTGACCTGGTCAACGCGCTGCGGCCGATGGCGGCCAAGGCCTACGCCACGCTCGCTCCGTCGTCCGCCCTGGCCGACCTGGAGTACCGAAGCTCGGCGGATGAAGGAAAGTTATCCACAGATATGCCCCCATTGGGGACAAGTCGTGAGGATATCGCCGAACGGCTGCGCGCCGGCCTCGCCGAGGTGCGCCGGGCGGAGCTGGAGCGTGGCGTCACCCTGATCGGCCCGCACCGCGACGACCTTCTGCTCCAGCTCGGCGAGCTGCCCGCCCGGGGTTATGCCAGTCATGGCGAGTCCTGGTCGTTCGCGCTGGCGCTCCGGCTGGCCGCCTATGACCTGCTCCGATCGGACGGCGGTGATCCCGTGCTGATCCTCGACGACGTGTTCGCCGAGCTCGACGACCAGCGGCGCAGGCGGCTCACCGAGATCGTCGCTCCGGCGGAGCAGGTGCTCATCACCGCGGCGGTGGCGGGCGACGTGCCGCCGGAGCTCGCCGGTGCGCGCTTCGACGTGGCGGAGGGGACCGTGACCCGTGTCCGCTGAACGCCGACAGCCTGAGCCTCCTCACGGCGCGGCTTCGAATACACCCTCATCCCCCGCTTTATCCACAGGCGGTGGAAAACCATCCCCGGCGGCGGCTGAGACGACGGCGAAGGGCGCCGCGCTGGCACGGGAGAAGCTGGCGCAGGCCAAGGCGGACGCCGCCAAACGCGGGCAGCTTCCCCGTAGCGAGCCGCGCCGCCGCTCCGGCGGTCAGCGGCGGGACTCCGGTGATCCACAGCTCTTCGGCCGGGCGATCCGTGATCTGCTCGCCGACCGGGGATGGGAGCAGTCGGCGGCGATCGGCGGGGTCTTCGGCCGCTGGCGCGAGATCGTGGGTCCCGGGATGGCCGAGCACACCAGGCCCGAGAGCTTCGCGGACGGCGAGGTGGTCGTGACCGCCGACTCGACGGCCTGGGCCACACAGGTGCGTCTGCTGGCGACGACGCTGGTCAGGCGGCTGAACGAGGAGCTCGGCGACGGCACGGTCAAGCATGTGAAGGTACGCGGTCCCGTCGGAGGTCCGCGGCCCGATGGCGGCCTGCGGGTACGCGGCTCGCGTGGGCCGCGGGACACCTACGGCTGAGCCGTACGAACAGGACGCGGAGCGCCGAGCCGTACTAAACCGAGCGGTACGAGACCGAGCCGGACACCGGGCGCGTCCGGGGCCGGAGGGCCGGACGTCGAACCGGCTCAAAATCGCCCCTGAGGCGACGACCCCCATCCCATGTGGGGGGTGCTCAAAACCATGATCGTCAAGCGACAGGGCATCACAGCGCCCGTCAATGCCCCCTGTGGTCCATCGGAACGGTAGAATGAAGCCGGACTCAAGGACACGTCCGGTTTGTCTCACCCCGGTCCAGTCATACCTGGAAACCGACTCCCCTGGGTGAGCGCATCGGGGCACTCACAACGGTGACGGGCACGGCCAGGGCAGCCAATCAAGGGTGCCCGGCGCCGCGTGTCCGCGGCAGGAGGATTTCGCACTTGTCCTACGACGCAAGCTCTATCACCGTTCTCGAGGGCCTGGAAGCGGTCCGCAAGCGCCCGGGTATGTACATCGGCTCGACGGGCGAGCGTGGCCTGCACCACCTGGTGTACGAGATCGTCGACAACGCGGTCGACGAGGCGCTGGCCGGCTACAACGACCGGATCGAGGTGACGCTGCTCGCCGACGGCGGGGTGCGCGTCTTCGACCACGGCCGCGGCATCCCGGTCGGCATAGTGGCCGCCGAGGGCCGTCCGGCCGTCGAGGTCGTGTTCACCGTGCTGCACGCGGGCGGCAAGTTCGACAGCAAGTCGTACGCCGTCTCCGGCGGCCTGCACGGCGTGGGCGCCTCGGTCGTCAACGCGCTGTCCGAGCGGCTCGAGGTCGAGGTCCGCACCGATGGGTACGTCTGGCGGCAGTCGTACGTCAAGGCCAAGACGACCGGCCCGCTCCAGAAGGGCGAGCCGACAGACGACCATGGCACGACGATCTCGTTCTGGCCCGACCCGGAGATCTTCGAGACGACCGCCTGGAACTTCGAGACGCTCTCGCGCCGGTTCCAGGAGATGGCCTTCCTCAACAAGGGCCTGACGATCCAGCTCACCGACGAGCGGCCCGAGTACATCAACGGCGCGCCCAAGGTCGTCACCTACTTCTACGAGGGCGGCCTGGCCGACTTCGTCAGCCACCTCAACTCCAAGAAGGACCCGATCCACGGCTCGGTCATCGACTTCGAGGAGCACGGCGACGGCATCTCGCTCGAGATCGCCATGCAGTGGAACGGCTCCTACACCGAGTCGATCTACACCTTCGCCAACACGATCAACACGGCCGAGGGCGGCACCCACGAGGAGGGCTTCCGCGCGGCGCTGACCAGCATCGTCAACCGCTACGCCCGGGAGCAGCGGTTCCTCAAGGAGGGCAAGGACGACAACCTCACCGGCGACGACATCCGCGAGGGTCTCGCCGCGATCATCTCGGTGAAGCTGGCCGACCCCCAGTTCGAGGGGCAGACCAAGACCAAGCTGGGCAACACCGAGGCGAAGTCGTTCGTCCAGAAGGCCTGCAACGATCACCTGCGCGACTGGTTCGAGCGCAATCCCGGCGAGGCCAAGGAGATCATCAACAAGGCGCTCCAGGCCTCCCGCGCCCGCATCGCGGCCCGGCAGGCCCGCGACCTGACCCGACGCAAGTCGCTGCTGGAGAGCGGCAGCGGGCTGCCGGGCAAACTGGCCGACTGCCAGTGGTCGGAGCCGGACAAATGCGAGCTGTTCATCGTCGAGGGCGACTCGGCCGGCGGCTCGGCGAAGGGTGGCCGCGACCCCAAGTTCCAGGCGATCCTGCCGCTCCGCGGAAAGATTCTGAACGTCGAGAAGGCGCGGATCGACAAGGTCCTCAAGAACGCCGAGGTCCAGGCGCTGATCACGGCGCTCGGCACCGGAGTGCACGAAGAGTTCGACATCGCCAAGCTCCGCTATCACAAGCTGATCCTGATGGCCGACGCCGACGTCGACGGGCAGCACATCACCACCCTGCTGCTGACGCTGCTGTTCCGGTTCATGCGCCCGCTGATCGAGGCCGGTCACGTGTACCTCTCGCAGCCGCCGCTCTACAAGATCAAGTGGGACCGCAAGGGCGAGGACGCCTCGTACGCGTACTCCGACCGCGAGCGTGACTCGATCATCGAGGACGGCATCGCGCGGGGCAAGCGCGACCCGCGGGCGCACGACGGCGTGCAGCGCTTCAAGGGTCTGGGCGAGATGAACGCCGCCCAGCTCTGGGAGACCACGATGAACCCGGAGACCCGGCTGCTCCGCCAGGTCACCCTCGATGACGCCGCCCAGGCCGACGACCTGTTCAGCGTCCTCATGGGCGAGAACGTCGAGGCCCGCAGGAACTTCATCATCGCCAATGCCCGTGACGTCCGGTTCCTCGACGTCTGAGCAGAGTGTCTGAGCAGAAGGACTTTTCGTGACGGAAGTGAACACTCAGCCCGGGCCACCCGCCGATCGCATCGAGCCGGTCGACATCCAGGCCGAGATGCAGCGCAGCTACATCGACTACGCGATGTCGGTCATCGTGTCCCGTGCGCTGCCGGACGTGCGCGACGGCCTCAAGCCCGTGCACCGCCGGGTGCTGTACGCGATGTTCGACGGGGGTTACCGCCCCGATCGTGGCTACTTCAAGTGCTCGCGCATCGTCGGTGACGTCATGGGGTCCTATCACCCCCACGGCGACACCTCGATCTACGACACGGTCGTACGCCTCGCGCAGCCGTGGTCGCTGCGCTATCCGCTCGTCGACGGACAGGGCAACTTCGGTTCGCCGGGCAACGACCCCGCGGCCGCGATGCGGTACACCGAGAGCCGCCTGGCGCCGATCGCCATGGAGATGCTCCGGGACATCGACAAGGAGACCGTCGACTTCCAGCCGAACTACGACGGCCGGTCGCAGGAGCCCGTCGTCCTGCCGTCGCGGTTCCCCAACCTGCTGGTGAACGGCTCGGCCGGCATCGCGGTCGGCATGGCGACGAACATCCCGCCGCACAACCTCCGCGAGGTCGGCGAGGCCGTCAAGTGGGCGCTGGAGAACCCCGAGGCGGACGACGACGAGCTGCTGGCCGGGCTCATGGCCCGGATCAAGGGCCCCGACTTCCCCACCGCCGCGCTCATCGTGGGCCGCCGCGGCATCGAGGACGCCTACCGCACCGGCCGCGGCTCGATCATCATGCGGGCCGTCGTCGAGGTCGAGGAGGACGCCAAGGGACGGCAGTGCCTGGTCGTCACCGAACTCCCGTACCAGGTGAACCCGGACAACCTCGCCCTCACCATCGCCGAGCTGGTCAAGGACGGCCGGATCACCGGCATCGCCGACGTACGCGACGAGACCTCCTCGCGTACGGGCCAGCGGCTGGTGATCGTGCTGAAGCGCGACGCGGTCGCCAAGGTCGTGCTGAACAACCTGTACAAGCACACCCAGCTCCAGACGACGTTCGGCGCGAACATGATCGCGCTGGTCGACGGCGTGCCCCGGACACTGCGGCTCGACCAGTTCGTCCGGCACTACGTCACGCACCAGATCGAGGTCGTCGTCCGGCGGACCCGGTTCCTGCTGCGCAAGGCCGAGGAACGCGCCCACATCCTGCGCGGCCTGCTCAGGGCACTCGACCGGATGGACGAGGTCATCGCGCTGATCAGGGGATCGGCTTCGGCGGCCGAGGCCCAGGGCGGCCTGATGACGCTGCTCGACATCGACCAGGTGCAGGCGCAGGCCATCCTGGACATGCAGCTGCGCAAGCTGGCCGCACTGGAACGCCAGCAGATCCAGGACGAGTACGACGGTCTGATGGCGCAGATCGCCGACTACAACGACATCCTCGCCTCGGAGCCGCGGCAGCGGCGGCTCGTCTCCGACGAGCTCAGCGAGGTCATCACGAAGTTCGGCGACGAGCGCAAGACGGAGATCACCGCGCACGAGGGCGACATGTCCATGGAGGACCTGATCGCCGAAGAGGACGTCGTCGTCACGATCACCCTCGGCGGCTACGCCAAGCGCACCAGCACCGATCTCTACCGGGCCCAGCGGCGCGGCGGCAAGGGAGTGCGCGGCGCCCAGCTCCGCCAGGACGACATCGTCGAGCACTTCTTCGTGACCACGACCCACCACTGGCTGCTGGCCTTCACCAACAAGGGCCGGGTCTACCGGTTCAAGGCGTACGAGCTGCCGGACGCCGGGCGTGACGCGCGCGGCCAGCATCTGGCCAACCTGCTCGCGATGCAGCCCGACGAGCATGTCATGGAGATGCTCGCCCTGCGGGACTACGACGTCGCGCCGTACCTCGTGCTCGCGACCCGCAGCGGTCTGGTGAAGAAGACCCGGCTGTCGGAGTACGACTCGCCGAGGTCCGGCGGGCTCATCGCCATCAACCTGCGTGAGGACGACGAGGTGATCGCGGCCCGGCTCGTCTCGGAGCACGACGATCTCCTGCTCGTCTCCAAGAACGCGCAGTCGATCCGCTTCACCGCCTCCGACGAGGCCCTGCGCCCGATGGGCCGGGCCACCAGCGGTGTCATCGGCATGCGGTTCGTCGACGGCGACGAACTCCTGTCCATGAACGTCATCACGGGCGGCGAGGACGTGTTAATCGCCACGGAGGGCGGGTACGCGAAGCGCACCCCGGCCGAGCAGTACCCGGTGCAGGGCCGGGGCGGTAAGGGCGTGCTGACCGCGAAAATCGTCAGCTCCCGTGGCAAGCTTGTCGGAGCCGTCATGGTGCGCCCCGAGGACGAGGTCTTCGCGATCACGTCAGCGGGCGGGGTGATCCGGACCAGCGCCGGAGAGATAAAGCGCTCCGGCCGGCAGACGATGGGGGTGCGCCTGATGAACCTTGCAGAAGGGGACAGCGTCGTGGCCCTTGCCCGCAATGCCGAGTCGTTGGCGACCGAGGAAAACGGGGCAGGAGACGAGGCTGATGAATGACGGGAGGAACGGGGTTACCGGACGGGCCCACGATGGGGGTAGCGTCGCCAGAGTGGCGCGCGATGACAAAGATGTGACCCCTGGCGAGAAGGCCAAGGCCGGAGACTCCGCTGGAGACACCGTTCGTGTCCGGACCTCAGCACCGGACCAGCCGTGGAAGCAGCGTCCGCCCGCGGACGGTGCCAGAGACGGCAAGCCCGTGGGCGCGGCGGAGCCCACCGCCGCATACGCCAGACCGTCGGGCCTGCCGCCGAAGGGCCAGCCCGGTGGTTCCGCCGGGAGCGGCCCGGCCAAAGGGCCGGTCGGCTCCGGCGGTTCGCCGGGTGGTCAGTCACGTGGTCCCTCGGGTGGTCCCGCGCCGGGCCCGGCCGGCGGCCCGGGGGGTGGGGGCAACGCCGGCCCGATGAACTCCGTATCGGGGTTCCCCCGGCCGACGCCCGCTGGAGATTCCGCCCGTACCGGCCCGATGGGGGACGCCGCCGGGCTGCCCGCGGGTGGCGCCGTGAAGGGCCTGACCTTCGAGGAACGCAAGGACGCCCAGGGCATGCTGGGCGGCAAGCCGGCCAAGGACAGGAAGTCCGGCGTCCGGCCACCGCGCAAGGCCCACCTCGTGCTGCGCCGCATCGAGCCGTGGTCGGCGATGAAGTTCAGCTTCGTCGTCTCCCTGGTCTGCTTCGTCGTGCTGTTCGTGGCCGTGGCCGTGCTGTACGGAGTGCTCTCGGCGCTCGGCGTCTTCACCTCGATCACCGATGCCGTGGAGCAGTTGGCGGGTGACCAGAGCACGGGTGTCGCCATCAACATCAGCGGCTGGTTCGAGCCCATGCGCATCCTCGGTTACACCGCACTGCTCGGCGCGGTGAACGTCGTGCTCATCACCGCCCTGTCCACGCTGGGCGCGGTCATCTACAACATGTCCGCCGACCTGGTCGGCGGTGTGGAGATGACCTTCAGTGAGGCCGAATAGCCGAGTCGTGTAGGGCTACCACGAGCCGAAGCGGTAGCCCTACACGCTCGTACGGACCGGCCGGCGCCACGGGCACGGTAGGATTTACCTCGGTCGGGGAACGGATTCGCCGCCGCGGACGAGATGCGGTAACGTTCCTTGCACCGAGATGCGGGGCTATAGCTCAGACGGTTAGAGCGCTTCCCTGATAAGGAAGAGGTCCCTGGTTCGAGTCCAGGTAGCCCCACCGCGAAGCCCGGTTCAGAGGCCAGATCCCAAATCAGGGACCTGGCCTTTCGATCGTTTTGACCGTCATTCGACCGTTGCGCTGCTCAGCGCTTGCGTCGGCCGTCCCCGGTCGCCTGGACCTTCCGGAACTTCTCGGCCATCTCGCGCAGCTGGTCCTCGTCGCACTTCTCGCGGAGCTTGGGGAACTCCTCCCGCTGCTCCTGCGTGGCGTGTTCGTCCACGGCGTGCTTCAACTGCTGGAACAGGTCGTCGAAGCCGTCGGCGTCGGGACCCATTTTCTTGAGCTGCTTGAGCATTTTTTTGGCCTCGTCCTCCTCGTGCACCCGGGCCTCGGCTACGCCGCGCGCGACGTCCTTGGTCACCGGATGCACGACGCGCTCCTCGGCCTGCTCATGGATCTCCAGGAGGTGCGTGAGTTCCTCGAACGTTCTGGCCCGCTCCTCGCCCTCCGTGTGCACGACCCGGCTGAAGAGCTGGCGGATCTGCTTGTGCTGCTCCAGGATGAGGTCGACGACGTCGCCTTCCTGCTGGACCTTCACCATCGGATCTCCCTTTCATTGCTCCGGTAGTCCCCCGTACCCTGGCCCGTGGCCGTAAACGGGCAGACCTCCGTGTCTCACCGGGTCTCGCCGCCCGCGACCACCCGATGACATGGCCTGTGGTGGCCCTCACCTGCATCAGCCGGCCCATGCCATCAGCGGCTCGATCCGTTCCGGGCGGCGCAGTGTGCCCAGGGCCTGCCGTTCGAGCTGACGCACCCGTTCCCGGGTCAGCCCGATCCGCTCGCCGATCTCCTGGAAGGTGTGCGTCCTGCCGTCACTCAGGCCATAGCGCAGGCTGACGATCAGCGCCTCCCGTTCGGGCAGCCGGTCGACCAGGGCACGGAGCTCCTCAGCCAGCGCCCGCTGCTCCAGCAGCTCCGAGGCCGGCGCGACCTGTGCGTCGGCGATCAGATCACCGAACCGCGTCTCCTCCTCACCGTCCACCGGCGTGTCCAGGCTGATCACGTCTCGGCTGACCCGGCGCAGGTCGGTGAGTTGTCCCACGGTCAGGCCCGCGGCCTCGGCGAGTTCGACGTCCGTGGGTTCACGACCCAGCCGGGTCTCAAGTTCGCGTTCCAGCCGGTTGACCTTCGTGATCTGCTCCACGACGTGGAGGGGCAGGCGGACCGGCCGGCTCTTGTCGGCCAGGCCGCGGTCGATCGCCTGTCGGATCCACCACATCGCATAGGTCGAGAACTTGTAGCCCCTGGCGTAGTCGAACTTCTCCACCGCGCGCATCAGCCCGAGGTTGCCCTCCTGGATGAGGTCCAGCATCGGCCAGCCCCGGTGGTAGTACTTCTTGGCCACCGACACCACCAGGCGCAGGTTGGCCCGGAGCATGTGGTCCCTGGCCAGTTCGCCGTCCGCTGCGGCATCCTCCAGCTCGGCACGACGTTCATCCTCGATGTCGCCGTTCTCGTCGAGCAGATGGCGGGCGTACACACCGGCCTCGATCCGCTTGGCCACGTCGACTTCCTGCTCGGCGGTGAGCAGCGGCGTCTGGCCGATCTGGTGCAGGTACTGTCCCAGGAGGTCCGGCTCGTCATAAGGCTCGTACGGCTCAGCCCTGCCCATCACGCCATCCCACCGATGAACGACAGCGGCTCGCTGTAGTGGATGGTCATAGCGCTTCACCCCAATGCCTCCCCCGTGCCCAGCCCGTTGACATCGACACGCATCGGGCGCGTGCGTGTCTCACGCGCGCTCTTGATCGCGAGGTCCGCCGGCGGCCGTACGCCTCGGGCGTCGGCGCCGGGCAATCCCGTCCCTTCGGTGACAGGGGACGACACGGGCCTCTGAACAGCGACGACGCATCGTCGACGCGAGCGGGCTGGCGCCGTGGTGATGGCGTGGTGAAAAGCACGCTGGGCGTTCCGGCGCCGCTGGTCATCGTCGCGGGGATCCTCTGCGGCGTCGTCATCGGCGTGCACGGCGGATCCAACGGCGCGGCCGCAGGCGTTCGCCTGGCCAGCGGATCTCCCCGACCGAAGGCGCTGCTGCCCCGTATTCCGGTGGTCGCGCGGGTCCTGGTCGGCGGCACGCTGCTCATCAACCACTGCGGCCTCCCGCTCGTGGGTGCTCATCGTCCTCGCCTTGGCCACCCTGATGAGCTACGTGCTCACCACCCGGAGCGTTGGCCGCCATCTGTACTCCATCAACTCCAACGCCGAGGCAGGCACGCCGGGCCGGCGTGTGGCTGGACCGGATCAAGGTGGTTGCTTTCGCCTGCATTACGGGATTCGCCGCCCTCGGGGGGGGGGGGGGGGGGGGGG